>DAOVFB010000125.1 GCA_030668705.1 Candidatus Stahliibacteriota bacterium | reverse complement strand
GTCGAGCGTCCATCCTTTAGGTCTTAGGTGTTTGGATTTAGGTTTTAGGATTTAGGATTTAGGGTTTTTACCAACTCAACTACTCAACGATTTAACCACTCAACCTATTACTCTTGGTAATCCAGACTTAACTACTCAACTACTCAACTATTTAACTTTTTTACTCTGCGTGTATCTGCGGTTTCATTTGACATTGGACTAACAACTCTGTGCCTCTGTGGCATTATTAGGTGTTTGGTTTTAGGTTTTGGGTCTTAGTTTTTTTACCTACTTAACTATTCAACTACTCAACTATTTAACTACATTCATCTGCGTTTATATTTCAATAAGTCGACCTTCTTCCTCAATGTTTTGAATAGACCTTATTTTAATGTCTTGAAAAATTTGATTCTTGTCACTATAATATAGAAAACTAAAGGAGGTGTCTATGTTTCTTGTAGTTTTACTTTTAAGTATCCCATCGTATGGGACTTTCTCAATTGTTGCTATGGACCCTCTGACCTCTGAATGGGGTGTAGCTGTTGCATCAAGGGTTCTGGATGTAGGACATGTTGTTCCATGGCTTAAAGCAGAAGTTGGGGCTGTGGCAACCCAGGCTCTTACCAACCCCTACTTTGGCCCATGGGCTTTAGGGGCACTATCTGAGGGTAAATCCGCAGACGAGGCGCTTAAAATAATCCTCGAAAAGGATACACTTCCTCTCGACAGGCAGGTTGGGATTGTTGACAGGAATGGAAAATCAGCTGCTCATACAGGAAAAAGTACTCAAAACTGGGCAGGTGACAGGACCGCTCCCTATGTTTCCATCCAGGGTAATATACTCACGGGACAGGAAGTCGTTGACTCTATGTTTGCAACTTTCCAAAATACGAAAGGCCCACTTGCTGAAAGACTACTCTCTGCGCTCGAAGCAGGAGAAGCAGCTGGTGGAGACAGAAGAGGAAAGCAATCAGCTGTGCTCTATGTGGTAAGAAAAAGGGGCGGCTATTTAGGCGCTGATGAGAGAATGGTTGAGTTAAAAGTTGTCGATAATCCTGAACCAGTAAAGGAATTGAGGCGTCAGTATGAATTGTGGCAGTTTGCTTTTCTTGCTCCTTCCTATCTTAGACTTTCCAAAGAAGAACCGGATAATGAGGATATTTTTATTAAAAGGTCTCATGCGCTTCTTATAAAAGCCTTAGAAAGTGACCTTGAAAACCCGGGTGTATATAACTCTCTTGCCTGGCAGTTTGCTCTCCTCCAGAAATATCCAGAAGAAACATTAAAAGCCGCAAGAAAAGCACATGAACTCGCACCAGAAGATCCCAATATTATGGATACATATGCGGAAAGTTATTATGCTGCAGAAAAATACGAAAAAGCCGTTTACTGGGAAAAGGAAGCTTTAAAAAGAGAACCGGACAATGACTTCTTCAAAAAACAACTCAAAAAATTCCAGGAGGCTCTAAAAGAATAGAATTGCCTTATCTACTGAAGGATCGGACCTAAGATATAATGAAATAAAATGAAAGGTCGTAATTCATATTCTCTCAAACACTAATTTAAAAAAAAGGTTGCATATATGAATTCTTTCATTGTTTTACCCACAACAAAAAAAGGAGGTTTTATGTCTCTATCAAGATTTTTCCTCGTTACTTTACTCATTTCTTCTATAGGGTGTGCACGATGGGGAGTCTCTCCCAGCTATGAACCTGTAGGTTCTCTTTCGGGATCAAATTCAAAGAAGATTTATATAGGGAAAATTCAGTCCACTCTGGTATCAAAAGAATCAGATGTTAATATCCTTGGTTTTACTATTGCCCCCGAACCTTTTCTAAAAAAAGATATCGGAAGATATCTTGCCGAAGCAATAAAGAAAGAAGGCGAGGAAACCCATTTCTTTGCTCCCGCAATGAGCAGTGCAGCTGCCGATTATGATATTTCCGGGAAAGTTGAAGAATTTTCGTATACAATGAAGGTTGAAGAGGTGCCAATGAAGGGCGAAGGATATGCATATTTCTATAGCGCTGAATTTTATTTAACGTTTCACAGTATTATTAAGCAAAACGGAACAATCACTCTGGAAAAGGCTTATCCAGCGAGTAAACGTCATGCAACAGTTTACAATACGCTTACAAATTGGGAAATACCCTTTACTGAGGATTTGAATCTCCTCATCTTTGAGATTGTAGACGAGGTTTTCAGGGATATCGAGAAGAAACTGTAAAAAGGAATTAAAGAATAGAGAAATCTCTAAAACCGTATGGGGGCTGAATCTCTCCGGAGGTCTGTTGCAAAATACCATATTAAAGATATAACTGCAAGTGTCAGGGACAAGACGATCGACCAGGTGTGAAAATTCCCCGAATCCACAAATTGAGAAAGCGAATATGATATTCTCTCCATCACCCATGCGAACCTATCGGTCATAAAATACTCAAGTATATTCTCCTTAAATGCTACTATATAATAACATACTCCGGAAAATAAGAGGGGAAACGCAATATAAGGCCAGAGGGAGGTTTTCCTTCTTGCTGCCTTCCTTGCCATTAAGTTCATTTTCCATCTATATACAAGGTCCGGGGATGCCTCTTCTATAGCAATCGACTTTAATATATTATCTAACTCCATCTTTTCTCCTTATGATAGTTGTCCTATCAGGGTTTTTAATTCTTCTTTACCTCTATGAATATATGTCTTTACGGTTCCCATTTTTATTCCCATTGTATAAGCAATTTCTTTATAAGTCAAGTCCTCAAAATGGAACAGAGTAAGGGCTACCCTGTACTTTTCTGGTAATTCCATTAACTTACTCCTAACAAGATAAGCAACTTCCTTCTTCTCTAAATAATCAATATGTTTATCTTCATAGGAATGGTCAGAAACCTCGAGAGATACTGTTCTTTTATTCCTCCTCAAGAAAGAAATCCCATGATTATAAGCAATCCGATACACCCAGCTTGAGAGCTTAGCATCGCCTCTGAATGTTCTTATCTTATCATATACCTTCATCATTACCTCCAGCGTGAGATCCTCTGCATCCGCCTCATTGTACACAACACGGTAGATAATAGTATATATCCTGTTGACATAACAATTATAGAATTTTTCGAATTCATCTTTGGACCCTTCCTTTAATTTCTTTATATTAAAATCCATACTGTTTTTCATAATGTTTGACGCAAAATACTCCTTGTTTGTTTCAGGATATATTTAATCCAGAGAATTGTCAATAGTTTTCTGCCTATGTTAGTTGGTCAGTTGTGGGTTTATTGAGTTATTACCAGGATTATCGTGGTAAGGGTTATGTGGTATGTGATAAGTGGTAAGTGGTAAGGGATATGTGGTATGTGATAAGTGATATGGGATATGTGAACATCAGTCCAAGGTCCAACGTCCAATGTCCAGAGTCAAAAAAAATTGGAGTAGGGGCAATTCATGAATTGCCTCTACAAGTTTCGCGCTAAAACAACGCAGAGTGCGTCTGCTACTCCAGGCTATCAGCAAAATAAGAAAGAGTCAATAGTTACAAGTTTCAAGTTCAAGCGAAGCGACTATCTCTGCGTTCATCTGTGTCTAAAATTTAGTTCTGAGTTCAGTGTTCTTAGTTTATATTAATCAGTTCAAATCTGTGTGAATCTGTGTCTATTTTCTGGGTGGTGTGTTTTTTTTTATCAAAAATTAACCGTGAGTTTGCCGTGGCTAATCTTTGGTGGTGTGTGTTTTTATTAGTATATATCCGCGTTCATCTGCGGTTTCGTTTGACTTTGGACATTGGACAAACGGCTCTGTGTCTCTGTGGCAATTCCCTTCCTACAATAAAAATAATTCTTCTCTGTGCTCTCTGTGTCTCTGTGGCTAAAAATCTGAAACAATTTCCCATCTTATTGCGTCAAACAGAATAAAAGGAGAAATCATGATAAAATTCAATAAAAGATTCAGTCAGTTCAAGGAGGAATATTACCCATCAAACGATTTAGGTTATTTTGAAAGATACAATTCAGTAATTGTTTGCAATTTAACTTATAACCACAAAAAGGAGGTATAATAATGCCACCAGGAATAGCGGCTCCAGCTGTAATATCACTTTTAATCCCGATCATTGCTCTCTTGATCCCCATCTTCGCTCTCTACTATAGCTACAAAAAAGAACAGGCAAAAAGACAGGAGAGAATAAAGGCAATTGAGAAGGGAGTTGAACTACCGCCTGAACCAGTTAAAGTAAAACAACCCCTGAAAACTCTTGGCTATCTTAGAAGGGGACTTCTCTCTCTTGCGGTAGGTATAGGTCTCTGGGTAGGAGGTACTTATATTGGGGGCATTGATGAAGAATTTGCAGGTTTATTCTCAATTGCAGGTATTATCGTCTTCCTCATAGGTATTGCTCTACTAATCTACTACGCCGTTCAGAAAAAAGCGGAGCAATAACAGTTAAACTAAATTGTTTCTTAACTAAAAAGGGTGGATCTCATATCCACCCTTTTTTCACCTTTCACTCTTCTCCCGTTCATCAACTTATATCCTCGCAAACTATTAAAAGCTACTTTTGATTGTCAACCCCCTACCTTATAGAATGCCCTTCCCAACCCGAATGAAAAAATCTGTGATAGATAAAAAATAAAGCAAAACCCGAGAAACGTCGAATATAGACGACACCAGATTGGGATAAAAAAACAGGAACCTATTAATAGTGCATACAGAGGAAATACAGTAATAATAAGAATGAGGGTCTTTTTATCGAGGAAAGAGAAAAGATATGGAATATCAAAGTCTTCATTAATGCTATACTCAAGCAGGTTTAAAGGGAATACTAAGGATGTAAGAATTGCGAGTACAGCAAGAGTTTGTTTTCGTACAATTACAGAGAGGAAATCCATTTGCGAAAACAGAGAAATAATAA
>DAOVFB010000169.1 GCA_030668705.1 Candidatus Stahliibacteriota bacterium | reverse complement strand
TATCAGTGGTTTTAGAGTCCTTGTAGAGCACGCTATCGGCGGAGCTAAGCGATTCAGGATAACGAGCGATAAGTTTCGGAATAAAAAAGATGAATTCAATGATGTGGCTATGTTGATATCGTGTGGATTGTGGAATTATCATTTGAAGTGCTGTTTAACCGAGAGGTCCTGAAGGACAGGAGTATTTCGTGGGTATTATTTTGCAACAAATGTATTCATGCAATTTTTAAAATGTTTCAATCTTAATCTGTAACTTTAACCTTTTTTCGTAATAGGTCCATCGGATAGTGTATGTTCTAGTTTTTCCAGAAGTTGTCTTGATTTTTTTGGTATTTCAGCGAGCTGTGTTTTATCCCCGATTTTCATTAAGTGTATTCTTTTGAGGTATTCAATAACGTCCTGGACAGAGTAGTTTTTCAGGAGGTCTTTTTCAATTAGTTTTCCGTATATCCGGTAGTAGAATTGGAGGGCTATGAAGCTGATAAACAAGAAACCTTCCAGTTGTTTGTCCTCTCTCATATAATTTTTGTCCGCTTCGAGTATGTTTTTGAATACATCGAACGCTTTTTCTATGTCCATCCGGCTCTTTAAGAGCTCGTAAATTTCTTGAGCGGATTTGTCGCAGGTGGTTCTTACGGTTATTGTCCCTAACGTGTAGTCTCTTTCGTATATCCTTGACTTGAAGTCCTTGATTCGTTTCGTATTTTCGTCTGTCTCATCCCCGGTTTGGAGCTGGTTTATGGCGGAAATGAGTGTTGTAGTCTCCTCGGCCTTTAATTTCTCATCAAGGAAGGTGATTACCTTCTCTTTTTCTCTTTCTTGGGTGTAATGCCAGATGTGTCGCTTTTCAAACGGGAAAACGCCGTCAAATCCTTTACGGTCGCCTTTCTTGACAATGCCGTAGTCTATTAATGTGCTGTTTCTTCGGAGAGGCAGTATATACTTCAGGTCCCCCTCAGTCAATGCCTTAACGTTGTCTTCCGAGTTAAAGCCTTTATCCCCGATGAAGACAATATCTTTCAGCCCTAACTCCTGAACGGTGGCAACTACTGCGGAAACATCCCGTATACTTCCCGAAATCATTCTGAAGAACCCTGGCTGCATTTTATCAAGCGAGAATACCAATGCCAGATTGACTTGAGGGATAAAACAGTTCTTGTGGTTATGACCGAGCATGGCTGCATTCACACCCTTAGAAAACGTGAAGATCTCGCTCAGGTCTATTGCAGCAAACTCACTCCCTACCAGAAATTCCTTCATAAACTCGGTCATCACACCCCTGCGGGAGCCAATATCCCTTAAGAAATGACCTAAAAACTTGGTAGAAGTTCTCACTTCAGGCATAACCTCTGACAAATACGAATTCCTGTAATAGAAACCAAGCCGCTTCAAAGGAGACCGCTCAAGAAGCCTGAGAACAGAAAACACAAAGATCTCCTTATATTCCCACGGATAATGCTTTTTAAGACGCTCTTCTATATCCCCCGCGATAGCCCTCAAATAACTTGATGCCCCATATTCCTTAATGGTCACCTGTTTAAAAGCCTCAAGAAACTGTTTACGCTTAGGCGGAACGATGCCCTCCCTTGTTATCTTGCCCAGATACTCGCCAGTAATCTTCCTCGGTCTTTTAAGCTTCTTGTCCCAAACACTTCTGACCTCACAGAGATAAAAATTATCCCCTCTCCGGTGAATCTCAGTGCCCTTTCTCCTCTGCTCCAAAACCCAATTAGGGATATTCTTCCCATCTTCCATATTACTAAACTTAGTAATATGTATATAAATAAAAATAAACATGAGAAGACAATGAATTCAAGATCGAAGAGGTCATAAACCTTAATGCAAAAATATATTACTAAAAATGGTCGAAGTTACGGCTTAATCTATGCCTATAGTAAATAAAGAGCGAAGTCAATATCCCAATTGAATCCGCTATCCAGTCTGCGAAACTGCAGCTCCGCCCAGGGACAAAGCTCTGATGGAGCTCATCAGAAGCGGCATATAAAAATGAAAACAGAAGGCTACCAAAAAGCCCTTTTAGCGTGCCCGGCAGAAAGGCTTTCAGGGCAAACCATCCGAAGACTACGTATTCTAACCAGTGAGATATTTTACCTGGTGGGGGAATAATGGTGGCAAGGGCGAGGGGATGGTGGGCAAAGAGGAAAGGTAACAGATAATAGCACCATCTACCACGAGGGCTGCCCACCAGTAAAGTCTGTTCCTGTTCATCTTAATCTATTATTCTTCCTTGAACCATTTTTGTCTTCTATTAATATTAGCTTTAAGTTTAATCTTTGGAATAGACAACAGGCATAAGAAAAAAGAAAAGAAATGATACATAAAAAAGATATTTTTAAGGTATTGATTGGTTTGGCAATCATAGGCTACCTGGTTTACAGGTTTGATTTAAGGCAGGTAGGAACAACTATCTTATCTGCCAACCCCAGTTTACTGATTTTAAGCCTGCTTATCTATTCTTTCACATTCCTGATCCTTGTCAATAGATGGAGGCTGGTTCTATTACACATGGGCACGAGCATCCCTCTGGTACCCGCATATCAGTCCTTTGTTGGCGGCGTACTCATCTCAGACATAACCCCTTCCAGGGTTGGAGACCTCGCCAGACCAGTCTTAGCCCGGGAATATATTGACATGAATAAGGGCTTTGCCTCTGTCATAATTGACCGGTACACCGACATCTTAACCCTACCAACTCTGTCCAGCGTTGGACTCCTATTGATGTATATAC
>DAOVFB010000005.1 GCA_030668705.1 Candidatus Stahliibacteriota bacterium | reverse complement strand
AACTACTCGACTATTTAACTACATTAATCTGTGCCTCTGTGGCATTTTTAGGTCTTAGGTTTTAGGAGTTAGGATTTAGGGGTTAATCAGCTGATATCTGTGTTAATCAGTGTCTATTTTTGGGGGGTTGTGAGTTTTTATCAAGAGTTAACCGTGAGTTTGCCGTGGCATTTTTAGGTGTTGGGTTTTAGGATTTAGGGGTTAATTAGTATCTATCTGCGTCTATCTGCGTTCATCTGCGGTTTCATCTTCTTGGTGGGGTGTGTTTTTATCTGCGGTTTCATTTGACTTTGGACGTTGGACTAACAAAAACTATTTAACTATATTTACTTACCTCTAGTGCCAATTACTTCTCTAAGGAATTGACCCGTGTAGGATTCTTTAACCTTTGCAATATCCTCGGGAATCCCGATGGCAACCACTTCCCCACCCTCTTCCCCACCCTCTGGGCCAAGGTCTATAATCCAATCTGCGTGCTTGATTACATCAAGGTTATGCTCTATTACAACCACTGTATTACCCATATCCACCAGGCGATCAAGAATTTCCAAAAGGAGGCGAATATCAAAGGCATGCAAACCTGTAGTCGGCTCATCTAGAAGATAAAGCGTGTCTCCAGTAGCGATCTTTGACAATTCTTTTGCAAGTTTTATCCTCTGCGCCTCTCCACCTGAAAGGGTTGTGGCTGGCTGTCCAAGTTTTATATAACCAAGACCAACATCTCTCAATAACTCCAATTTCCTCTTGGCTTGAGGAATTTCACTAAAGAACTTAACCGCTTCATCAACTGACAAATCGAGAACATCAGCAATATTCTTACCTTTATATTCAACCTCAAGAGTTTCCTTCTTATACCTCTTACCCTTGCATACTTCACACGTCACATAGACATCCGGGAGGAAATGCATCTCTATCTTTTTCTTTCCTTCCCCTCTACATGCTTCACACCGTCCACCGGGAACATTAAAGGAAAATCTCCCTTTGCCAAAACCTCTTACCCTGGATTCCGGTAACTCAGCATAGAATTCCCTGATAGGCGTGAAAACACCTGTATAGGTTGCAGGATTGGACCTTGGGGTTCTACCTATTGGACTCTGATCTATATCTATTACCTTATCTATATTCTCTATACCTTCAATTCTAGTATGAGGAAGGGGTAGATATCTGGACCCGTAGAACTTCCTCGCCAGAGTGCGATATAATATGTCAATAAGTAGCGTACTCTTCCCTGAGCCCGATACCCCTGTGAGACACATAAATCTATTCAGGGGTATATCGACATCGATATTTTTTAGATTATTACCAGCAGCCCCTATAATTTTTATATGCTTCCCATTTCCCTCTCTCCTTCTTTTCGGGACAGGAATACTCTCCTTACCTGAAAGATATCTACCCGTTATGGAGGAATTATTCCTGGATAGATCTTCCGGTGTCCCTGTAAATATCACCTCTCCACCCCTGATACCTGCTCCAGGTCCAAGATCTATTACCCAATCCGATGCCATAATACTCTTTGAGTCATGTTCAACCATTATAACAGTATTCTCCATATCTCGCAGGGATTTAAGAGTATCAACCAATCGGAGGATATCTCGCTCATGGAGACCAATAGTAGGTTCGTCAAGGATATAGATGATACCCATAAGTCCTGAACCTATCTGAGTTGCAAGATGAACTCTCTGAGCTTCACCTCCTGCAAGTGTCCTTGTAGGCCTATCTAAGCTTAGATAATCCACACCGACATCTTCAAGAAAACAGAGCCTGTGTAAAACCTCGCTTATCAGTTCCGATGCAATCATCTGCCTCTGGTCAGGAAACTTGAGATTCTCCATAAACGACTTTGCCTCGCTTATATTCATCAAAACTACCTGGTAAATGTTCTTATCCTTGACCCTGACGCTTAATGCCTCTCTCCGGAGTCGCGCTCCCCCGCATTCCGGACAGGGTTGAACAACCATATACTTCTCTATCTCACCTCTTATCCAGTCTGATTCTGTCTCCTTATGGCGTCGGTTCAAGTAAGGAATAATTCCTTCCCATCCTTCCCTACCATATAGGATTATCTTTTTCTCCCTACCCGTAAGTTTTCTCCAGGGGTTTTCCATATTAACTTCATATAAGCGACTCATCCACTCAATCTGGCTGTACAATTTCCCTCTTGGTTCCCCAACAGGAGCTATAGCCCCCTCAAGAATTGAGAGAGAGTCATTGAAAATGATACAGAGGGGATCCACCTCCATCTCAGTCCCAATACCCTGACACCTCCTGCAGGCACCGTACGGTGAATTGAAAGAGAAAAGACGTGGGGATATTTCAGGATAACTGATACCACAGTGAGGGCAGGTGAACTTTGTAGAAAATACTTCTTCTACTTCCTTTCCATCTGCTACCTCAACGCTTTTTACTTTAATTAGGCCATCAGTTTCCGAGAGTGCAGCCTCAATCGAATCCGTTATCCTGCTCCTTAAGTCCTTATTTGGTTTTACTCGGTCAACAACGATGTCTATATTATGTCTTTTGTTCTTATCGAGTTCCCCTATATCATCTATATCTCTCATTTTTCCATCCACAATCACCCTGACATAACCCTTCTCTGCTATTGACTTTAATTCGTGTAAAAACGTCCCTTTCTTCCCGCGAACCATCGGAGCAAGGATAAGAAGCCGTGAATCAGAGGGATATTTCAATATCCGATCAACTATCTCATCCACAGTCTGTGATGTAATCTCCCGACCGCAATTATAGCAATATGGGGTTCCAACTCGCGCGAAAAGAACCCGGAGGAAATCGTATATCTCGGTTACGGTCGCTACCGTAGACCTTGGATTCTTTGATAATTTTCTCTGTTCTATTGAAATAGTTGGGGATAGATTGGTTATCGATTCTACCTCTGGCTTATCCATAACACCAAGAAATTGACGCGCATAGGCAGATAATGATTCGATATAGCGACGCTGGCCCTCAGCAAAGATTGTATCAAATGCAAGAGAAGATTTACCAGAGCCTGATATACCGGTAATTATAACCAGTTTGTTTCTAGGTATCTTTAGATCAATACACTTTAGATTGTGGACAGAAGCACCTTTGATCTCTATGTCCCTACTCATAATTTGATATAATCCTCACGGCCTCTTTTGTATCAGCCCTCCCCTTTATCTTCTGCATAACCTTTCCTATGAAGAATCCCTTGAGTTTGGCAAGTTTTGCGAGGTATTTTACATCAATTTTCTTCACTTAAAGAAACTCCTCTTAATCTTTTTAGTCATCCCATTAAAGGATATAAGCAATTTATCTCCATCAACTACCTTAAGAATTTTACCCTTACCCCATATGGGATGTTCTACCCACTCATCGCTACTGTTCTTTTTCGCCAGTCGGAACCCTTCCTTATTCTCCGTTATAAACGCTAAACCCTCTATATCTCTGGCCGGCATTTCAGACAAAAATCGGGAAGGGATTAGCACCCTCGAATTCCCCCAACCCATCCCTCGTTTCTTGAAATAGGAAAGGTAAATCTTCTCTTTTGCTCTGGTTAAACCTACATAGAACAATCGCCTTTCCTCTTCTACCTTACCTTCTTTAATACTCCTGTAGTGCGGAATTATTTCCTCTGAAAGACCTGTAATAAAAACCACGGGGAACTCTAAACCCTTCGTATTGTGTAGAGTCATTAATGTCACACTCTCTTCTCTGTTCCATTCGTCTATATCTGTCTTTAGACCTACAAAAGTGAGATATTCCTCGGGAGAGCATTTTCCTTCTTTCTGTGTAAAATTCTTAACCGCTGAGAGCAATTCAAAAATGTTCTCTAATCTTGACTCTGCTTCTATTGTACCCTCCTCTTCTAAGATATCTATATAGCCGGTCTTTTCGACGATTGCGGAAAGAAGGTCATCCACTCTCTTAATATTATCAAGGGATGAAATAAGCTGGACAAAATTGGAAAGGATTAAATCATCCTCTGTGAGTTCTTTCGTGGCTTCCCATAGAGTAATATGTTTTTCTATTGCATAACTTTCAATTTTATTCCTTCTCGTCCTTCCGATACCCCTTCTGGGGGTATTAAGAATCCTCCTGAAAGAGATGGAATCCTTTTTATTGATGACAAACCAAATGTAGGCAAGCAGGTCTTTTATTTCTTTCCTCTGATAGAAACGAAGACCGCCTACAATATTGTATTCGATCCCCTCTTTTAAGAGTGCATCTTCAATGGCCCTTGACTGAGCGTTAGTTCTGTAAGCAATCAGGATATCGCTTTTCTTCTTTCTTAACAATTCTTTCTTAAGGGCCCGAACGAGATTCCGGGCTTCATCATTCTCATCAAAACCGCTAAATAGATTTATTTTACTCCCTTCCGATTTCACAGTCCAGAGGGTCTTCCCCTTTCTTTGGTAATTGTGATTGACCAGGGCGGATGCAACGTGAAGGATCGTTTTAGTAGACCTATAATTTCTCTGTAGCTTATATATCTTGCAATCCGGGAAATCTTCCTCGAAATCAAGTATATTGTTGATATCCGCACCTCTAAAACCATATATTGACTGATCATCATCTCCAACAACAAAGAGGTTTTTGCTCTTTTCTGACAACCTTTTTAGTATCATATACTGTGCATGATTGGTATCCTGATATTCATCTACCAGTTTATGCTTAAAAAGTCCGTTAAGTGCTTTGCGAACATTCCTGTTGCCTTCAAGTAAATTATAGAGATTAAACAAAAGATCATCAAAATCCATAGCATCATTCCCAAGCAGCCTTTTCTGATATTCTATATATATATCCTTGAGTCTTATCTGTTTGTAGCTTGATGGTTCAAATTCATACCCACCAATTAACCTATCTTTGAGATTTGATATTGCCCGCTGTATATAGTGCACCGAAAACTCTCTTTCTCCAATATTTAAATTATTCATTATCCTCTTTAGTAAATTCCTTTGATCTTGCGCGTCGTAGATCACAAAATTTCTGGAATAAGGAATCACTTCAGAATATTCTCGCAAGATGCGGGCACACATTGAATGGAATGTTCCTATCCATAATCCTCTAAAATCTGCTCTAACTAATTGATGAATTCTTTCTTTCATTTCGTCGGCGGCCTTATTTGTGAAGGTGACAGCAAGAATGCCGGAAGGAGATTCACCCAGATGGTCTATGAGATAAGCGACCCTATAGGTAATTACCCTTGTTTTACCACTACCAGCACCCGCAAGTACTAATGCAGGGCCTTCCCCATGCATGACAGCCTTTATTTGTTCATCATTAAGATCTTTTAAAAATTTCAAAAGATAAGAATAGAAGGGGCGGGAGAGTCCCGCCCCTTAACCTTTCTATTGAGATATAACCGTAAATTCAATCCTTCTGTTCTGCGCTCTTCCTTCCCTTGTCGTATTAGGCGCTATAGGCTTTGATTCACCGTATCCTCTGGCAACCAACCGTGAAGCATCTAACCCATGCTCGATAAGATATTGTCTTACTGACTGTGCTCTCGCTTCTGATAGTCTCTGGTTATATGAAGCAGAACCTACTGCATCGGTATGGCCACTTATTTCCACCTTAACATCTTTGTTTGCCTTAAGAACCTCGACCACTTTATCAAGGATGGTATATCCTTCAGGAAGTATAGTAGACTTACCCGAGGAGAAATTGATGCCTCTTAGAACAAGTTTCTTCTTCTCTTCAAGTTTTTCTATCAACTGTATGTTCTTTACTGTGGTT
This sequence comes from Candidatus Stahliibacteriota bacterium, assembly GCA_030668705.1. Taxonomy (GTDB): domain Bacteria; phylum Hydrothermota; class UBA3072; order UBA3072; family UBA3072; genus DAOVFB01. The sequence continues at coordinate 28,658 of DAOVFB010000005.1, read as the reverse complement.
TCTCCATCCCTTATCTCTATCGGGAAGGTCTTGGGAAGATATCCTTCAGTAAATACATTTATATTATAGGTTCCGGTCGGTAACTCTGCTTTAAATATTCCCTTCTCAGGATCCGAAGCTATGGGTTTCATCTCTGTTCCCAGGAATTCAATATTGGCAGCCAGGGGAGTCTTTTCGCGATACGAACTCACAGTTCCAGTAAACATACCCTTTCGCTCTTTCTTCTTGCGCAGTACAGTGTTTATATTTACTTCTGAAGCCACTTTCACAGTCACAGAGGCTTCCCTTGCAGTATATCCTTCCATGGATATTTTTATATGATAGAGTCCAGGTGATAGCGAAATTTTAGCTTTCCCATCTTTATCCGTTTGGAATACCCCAACAGCAGTGTCACGAAAACTCACGAGAGCCTCAAGTGGTTCATCTGTATCTATGTCGTTGACGGATAAGGCTATAACTCCTTTCTTAGGTTTCACCTCTTTCTTTTCGGGTATAAGGTCACCAGTCACAGTAATTCCAACCTTGAATCTCCATTTACTCGCATCCTCTATTCTACTTACAATCCTTCCACCTACATTTTCCCAATCAGGAACAAAATCAACATCATCATTTAAAATATAGTCTACACCAACGTCAAAGCCAAACTTATCAGGAGACATAAACCGAAGACCCAAAGCGGCCATTACCGTGTCAGTGCCATTATCCACGGGATTGATACCTTTTGTTTCCAGCATAAAACGAACATTTGGTCCAGCTGCAACCTCAAGACCAACTCCCCACTTGATCAGGTTCTCCCTTTCCGCTCTCCGAAAATACACGGTATCCGGAATTGGAATCCCGGGAATGTCATCATTATCTCCTCGGAATTCATAACCTCCATTTAGATGAAAAATAAGGGGATAAATCTCAATGTCACTTAATAAATCAAGAGAGATGTCGCCCTTGTTTTTCATAAATGACTCAAAGTGCTGATTGACAGTAAGCGAATCATCCTTAGCTGAATGAAAAAGAGATATACCACCCCTGACATTACCACCTACCAGCCAGGCAAAAGAGTTATCTTCGCCTTTCACTACGGGGACATAAAACTTCAACCCCCCATAAAGATCCCTGACACCAAACATATATTCATCTTCCGGCTCGCCGAATCCCCCTCTCTGCTCTCCCTTTCCGTATATGGTTGTGCCTAAATAGAATTCCAGAAGGTCAACAATTCCATAGGTGAAGCCCATTTTGGAAAACCCCATATGATGAACTGTTTCAAAATCGTCACCCGGCTGAGATGGATAGCTCTGCTGTGCGTAAGAAAGATGCATATTGAAAGAGAGGTTCCCCATCGGAAGTGTTCTTGCCGAGTAAAGATTTAACGTCCCGCATCCCGAGCCAAATGAAGAATACCCTATAAATAAATACAAAAGTACAGACATTTACTCCTCCTTTTTATTCCATATTTTCCTAACAAAATTTCTAAACCGCTGGTTGTTAAGCAATGCCCTGTTAACAAAATGATAGGATTCAACCGATTCATCAGTATTATATAAACGCTGACAAAGTTCTCTACAGACAGCGTAGAGGAACTCTACAGCTATTGCAGGATTTTTCCTCTTTAATCTCTCTATATCAGTCTTCGTGACTCTAAGAACCTTGATATCGGAAATAGCCTCAACATCGGCACTCCTCACATCTCCAATCAAAACCCCCATTTCTCCAAAGAAATTACCATAGCCAAGGGTAGCCAGCCTTATCCTTTCGTTCCCTCTTCTGAGGACCACACGAACTTCACCCTCCAGGATAATATACATAATATCCCCTTTTTCCCCCTCATGAAAGATAGTCTCACCCTCTTTAAACTCTTTATAAATAAATTCATCTATGAACTCTTTTTTATCTTTTATGTAGTCAAATAAATTGGATATTATCGCTACCCCCTATTAAATTTTTTAGGTCGTGTAGGGTTCGAACCTACGACCCCCGGCTTAAAAGGCCGGTGCTCTGCCAACTGAGCTAACGACCCATATATATAATCTATACCATCTCTCCTATTTCTCAACCCCTAATCTTTCAATTTCTCCAGAACGACCTTCCCTACCTCCTCTTGAATATCTCCAATCTTCTTTAGAATCTCATCGTGCTCACCTGAAACCTCTCTGGCAAATTCTTCATCCTTTATTGAAGGAAGATTTATCTTGACGTTTAAGGAAGCGGATTTGCATGCCGAGACGGCCATCTCGGAAGCTACTCCAACATCGCTTATTGCATTCACGTTTCCTATTCTTCCCATCTTTAAAGCCAATTCGATCGCCGAAAGAGCCTTCCTCATAACTTTAAGTGGCACCTCTGTCGCTCTCTTTGTCGCCACCTGGATCATTTCCTCCCTTTCCCTTTGCTCCTCTTCGGTATTCTTCTTCATTCTAAAAGCTTTCATCAATTGATTAAATGCCTCTGTATCTTCGTCGCAGAGATCAAGGAATTCGCACTTTAACCCTTGTGACTCCCCGGCGATTTTCTCTGCTTCTTCCCAGTGTTCCTTATATTTGTTCTTTCCGAATGTTAGATTACCAACCATCGCTATTAGACTGGCAGAGAGTGAACCGCAAAAAGCAGCCACTGAGCCCCCACCAGGGGCAGGTGAATCCGATGATAACTCATCGGCAAACTCGGTAAGCGACAGGTCAGTCAGTCGGTCAATTTCCTTGTTTATTCTGTATTCAATGACCTTATCATCCGTATTAAACTCGGTAATATCATTAAGACCCAGGGATTTTGCAGCATAGTGTATTATTTCCCTTTCCGAAACACCTCTGGATTTACCCTGCTTTTCGAGGTAATATTTACCTGCTTCCACCAGAGCATCTTTTGGTATAAGTCCTACCAATTCGCTTCCAGTAACACGAAGTCCCAAATCTCTTGCTTCCTTCCTTATTTCCTCAAATGCCTCCTGGGGAGATGTAATCTTATAATTTGTGAGATTTATCGAAATCTGAGCTAAACCGTATTCATCGACATACCACCCAATTGCCTTGGTAGCCTTGAGTTTCCCCGGTATTCTTAACGCAACCCCATTCTCATCCTTTACCACATTTCCATCCTTATCCTTCTTTATCCGCCCCGATTCTCTGACATTCAGTGCTATCTTGTGTGCGAGTTTTTTATCCCTTGTATTGAGATTTACATTGTAGGCAATCAGAAACTCCCTTGCACCAATGGCAGTTACACCGGCTTTTTCATTAAAAACAGGTTCCCCATAATCCGGTTTCCACTCCGGCTCCTTTATCTTCAAAGGAAATCCTTCATACTCACCCTTACGAATATTGGCGAGATTCTTCCTTTGCTCTTCTGTCGCTGCCTCTTCATAGAGATAGATAGGAATCTTGAGTTCTTCTGCTACACGTGCCCCCAATTTTTTAGCAATTTCAATACATTCCTCCATACTTACATCCCTTACGGGAACAAAGGGACATACATCAGTCGCGCCCATCCTGGGATGCTCCCCTTTATGCTCCCTCATATCAATTACCAGAGAAGCCTTCTTAATAGCACGGAACGCAGCCTCGGAAACTGCATCAGGAGATCCAACAAAGGTAACCACTGTCCGGTTTGTATCTGCTCCAGGGTCAACATCCAGAAGCCATACTCCGGAAGTATTTTTTATCTCGTCAACTATTAAATTAATCTTCTTTTCATCCTGGCCCTCTGAAAAATTAGGCACACATTCCACTAGCTTCATAAATCCTCCTTTGTTCTTTTGCCAAGATACTTAAGGGAATATGTATGAATCTAAATTATCCCTTTAACCCCTTGAGTCCTCAAGTTGAGTCGTCTGTTGCTATTCTTTAAAACCATTTCCTCTCTCAGCTTCCCTCACAAACTACAAAAACTAAAAAGATTATACACTCAGGCTGATTATATAGAAGCCGCTAAGGTTGTCAAGGGCGGGTGGGTCTATAGGTAGAGGACAGAAGACGGAAGAAACCGCAGACGGACGCAGATAAAAACCACACACCACCAGGAAAATGAAACCGCAGATGGACACAGATTTGAACTGATTGATATAAACTAAGAACACTGAACTCAGAACTAAATTTTAGACACTGATTTTCACTGATTTGAACTGATTTTCATTCAAAATTCATAATTCATAATTCAACATTAGAAACAATAAACCTAAGACCAAACACCTAATACCTAAAGGGTGGGCGCTCGACTAATCATGTGGGAGAGGCTTTCCAGCCTCGATGATCACGGGCAGAAGCCCGTTCCCACATACCACATATCACATATCACTTACCACGATAGTCCTAACATACCAACCGACCAACTTATATACTTATAGCTATTTTGCTGCTAGTCTGGAGTAGCAGAGCTTGCTCTGCGTTTTTATGGTGTATGTAACGATGTGTGTTGATATTTCCACTTGAAATTCAAAAAATACTTGACAAATAAGACTTTATCCCTTATAATATAGAAAATTAGTGAGAGGTGCTTATGTTTAGAAAGAGTTCCATTCTTGTAGTCGATATAGGAAGTTATTTAGTGAAGACAATTGTAGTCGAAGGGACATCTAAAAAACCTGTTATGACAAAATGCAATATTTTAAACCTTCCTTCCCATGCAATAGTTGATGGTGAGATAATGGACAGAGAATCTGTCCTTGATACGGTTAGAAACAGCCTGGATGTATTGGAAGTAGAAAATAAGCAGGTTGTGAGTTGCATATCAGGTCGAGATGTGATTGTAAAAAAGATTAAGATGCCAAAAATGAACCAGGCTGAGGCCAGAGAACAAATCAAATGGGAAGCTGAACAATATATACCCTATGAAATTGAGGATATCTCACTTGATTTCCAGATTCTAAACCCTGATGCTGGTGAAGACTCTATGGAGGTACTTCTCGTTGGAGCAAAGAGGGATGCAGTAGAATCAAGAGTGCATCTTTTCCATGAACTTGACCTTGAACCTATTGTGCTTGATATTGCGGCATTCTCTCTTCAGAACATCTATGAATTCAATCATCCTCTTGAACCGGGAAAGCTTATTGGTCTATTCCACATTGGAGCTCAATATACAACTATGAGTTTTATTGTGGGCGTAGTAAATCACTTCACCCGGGAGGTACCAACAGCTGTTAACACACTGATCCAGGCACTCCAGCGGGAGGCAGGAATAGATTGGGAAAGAGCAACTGATATCATAAGGACAGGGGAAAAAGGCGATATAGACCAATATGCTTATCAGAATGCAATGGAAAGTTTCCAGGATGATTTAGGAATCGCTATCGAAAGAGTACTGCCTTACTTACCTGAAGGTTTTGAAAATTTTAACCAAATCGTAATAAGCGGTGGAGGTAGTCTAATGTCAGGCATACCAGAATTTCTTAAAAAGAGGTTTGGAGCGCCTGTTGAGATTATGAATCCATTTATAGAATTTTCGTATGAACACGAGTCATCCCTTATAAATGTAAATCCCGAAGAGATGGGGCCAATTCTTGCACCATCTCTTGGTCTCTCTTTGAGAGGCTTGTAATGATAGAAATTAACTTAATTCCTGAAGAAGAGCGAAAAAAGATAAAGAAGGTTAGATTTAAAAGACCAACTATTGCAATTCCCGGGCTTGATATGATACTAAGCATCCTTTTACTCCTTGCAGCTGTCGGGACTTTATTTTTTATGAACAAAGGTGCAACAACAAAAATTAGTGATTTTGAGGATAAAATCGAATCTTCAAGAAAAGAACTGAAACAACTTGAAAAGGAAAAACAAATAGTGGAAAATCTTCAGAATCGGCAGAAAGAACTCAGCAGATGGGTGTCCCTTGTTCAGGACCTGAATAAAGGTCGTTCTCTGACCACTCATGTTATGGAGGAAATAAACCGATTAAAACCCGATTATATGTGGTTGGTTTCATTCGAAGAAAACGAGGGTAATTTCAAAATAGAGGGAAAAACCTTTTCTAACCTCATAATATCCAGTTTTATGGTCCACCTCAGAGAATCCCAATATTTCTCGGATATTAGACTGCAAGAAGTATCGGAAAAGAAAGAAAAAGATCAGCGAGTAATGGGATTCACTGTTAGTGGCAAAATAGTCTCAGGAAGTGGGAGCTAAATTATGAAAAAGATAAGACCTTCGATCTTTATTGCAATTTTTGCGATTCTCGTCTTTGCAGGTGGGTATTTCACCACAATAAAAGGTAAAAAGGAAGTGATAAAAGAAAAACAGGAAGAGTACCAGACATTGCAGAGTAAATTAAGAAAAACAATGGCAGTGGTTAAGAGAAAGGAAGAAGCTAACAAAAAACTCCAATTTGTAAGTAAAAGATGGGAACAAGCAAAAAGAATGCTACCAAAAGAAAGCTATATCCCAGAATTACTTGGAACGCTTACCAAATTGAGCGGAACATATGAGGTAGAAATAGAATATTTCAAACCTCTCTCTCAGCATACGAGAGAGAAATATGTTGAAGTCCCAATCGAAATGAAAATAAGTGGCGGTTATCACGAAATAGGTCGATTTATGGCAGCTGTGAATAATATGGAACGTGTGGTCAACATTAAAGGTCTAAAATTAAAAGGGAAAACAGGGGAAAAAGCGGAGGAAGAAGAGTATAAAATATCTGCCTCTTTTACCCTCATAACATATATCTCTAAAGGAGGGAAAATTGAAGGGTAAATTAATAATAGTATTATTCAGCCTTACATTCCTGTTTTTACCTGGCTGCAGTGAAGAAGGAGGTACTTTTTTCAACAGGATATTATCAAAGGTAGTTGCGAGATTTTCTCCAAATACAGAAAAGAAAGCTGATCTTGTCAACCTTGTAACAGCAGCAGAAAAAGACAGTAAAGAAAAAGGAGAAAAGGTTACCATCGAAAAAGATACCATCTCTGAAGACACGCTTGCAGTAATAGCAGAGGCTCTTCACTGGGAAAAAGTATACTATTCGGATAGAAACAAACCCGACCCATTCAGACCACTTCTAACTGAGAGAGAAGGGGGAGAGAAAAAGATTAACGTTGACCTTGCAAAATTGATAGGAATAATATGGGGTAAGAATGGATATCTTGCTCTGTTAAAGGAAGGGAACTTAGGATATGTGCTTAAGGATGGTGATAGAGTCACAGATGGAAGAGTATTTAAAATCACCGAAGACTCGATTACCTTCCTGCTCCACAGATTCGGAGAGCAAAATAAAGTTACCTTGACTTTAAAAAAAGAGAGGTGAAAATGTACAAAAGAATAGGGATATTTGCAATTCTGCTACCCTTTATACTCATGTCCTCAAATTTACTTCAAGCTAAACTTACCAATATCACTGTTCGAAATGTGGAAAAATACACCGATGTGGTATTTGATCTCACAGACGAGATAAGCTATACTGACTTCAGAATGGATAGTAAAATAGTCATTGACCTTTTAGAAGTAGAGAGCGATTTTGAGGGGAGAAGCTGGACAATTAATAAAGGGGAAGTAAAGAATATAAGGGTATCCAGAATCCCTTCTGCCGAACTCACAAGAATTATTATAGAATGCACTAAAGAGTTCAATTACACAATAAATACTCCAGGGAAAGGCATAATTTCCCTGAAACTGAATACTAATACGGAACCTTTCTCTACCTGGGAAGCATCCAGTGTATCAACAGAAGAGGCTGTAGGGGAAGAAAAAGGGGAAGAGGTTCCCTCCCCTACTAGAGATGTACTTGAGAAAACTGGACTCTCTATGAGATTAGAAAGGGCAGATCTGGTCACAGTACTTCGTTCCATCGCTAAATATAGTGGAAGGAATATGATAATAGGGGATGATGTAAAAGGAGAGATCTCAGTAGAATTAAAAAACGTCCATTGGGAGAAGGCCCTAGACCTTATCCTTAAAACAAAAGGATATACCTATATTATTGAAGAAAACATAATAAGAGTAGGCACTGCTGAATCATTCTCGGTGGAGCGGGAGAAGGGAGAGCTGGCAAAACCTCTGGAGCGAAGTGTCTTTTCCCTCGAATTTACTACCCCAAAGGAGATTGCAAAGACTGTAAAGAGTGCTCTTACAAAGCGTGGCACAGTGGAAGAAGACGAAAGAACAAATTCCATTATAGTAACGGATATCCCCTCCAAAGTAGAAGCGGTAAAAAAGCTGGTAGAGGTACTGGATAAAAAAACACCGCAGGTTGTAATCACCGCCAGGGTTGTGGATCTGGATAGAAGCGCTGCTAAAGAACTGGGGCTTTCATGGGAAGTCACCAACCTCCGAAATGCTGAATGGAATATTGAAGGGGATGTTTCTCACGTAACCACACCTGAACCGGTTTCGGGTGTATATTTGAATGTAGGAACGGTGAAGAATTTTGCAAAAATCTCGGCAAGACTGGCAGCTATGGAAAACACCCAGCGACTAAAGACAATAGCCAATCCTCGAATTACAACTGTAAACAACAAAAAAGCAACGATTTTTGGTGGAAAGAGATTCGCAGTGACAACCACAGATATTCATGGTCAGCCTATCACCAAGTGGTATCAAGCAGGTATTGATTTAAGTGTTACTCCCCACATCAATTCTTTAGAGGACATTACAATGGACATCACGGTTGAATTGAGTGATGTAGTACCAACAGCAGCGACTCCAACAATCACTCAAACAAAAGCCACTACACAAGCTCTGGTTAAAAATGGACAGACCCTTGTTATAGGAGGATTTATCAGTAAGACTACCTCTAAGACAAAGTCAGGCATACCGATTCTTAAGGATATCCCTCTCATCGGGAACTTATTTAGCAAAACATCGACCGAGGAAAGAAATAGGGAAGTTTTAATATTTATAACCCCTCATATAGTAGTGAGTGAATTAGAGGGAAAGATTTAGAATTTGAAAAGAACATTAAAACTTGCCCCATAACTTGTTGTGGCATCATTTGCAATTTTTCTGTTGAGATAGTTACGATAATTAACTGATAAACCACCAGAGACCATATTGGAAAAATCGTAATTACCTTGAAGGCTAAAGGTAATATTTCTACTATCCTGTCTAATTTCCCCCTTACCTGTAGTAAGATTAGTGGATATTTCCTTGTTATTCAGCATTGTGAATGTTGCCTTTAAGTTTATGGGTTTTTTCCAATGTAATCTACCAAAAAGTGGCAGTGAGAACCCGTTTGATGTAGGTTTAAAGGAATAATCCCCGATTACTTTTATATCATAAGTATTGGCATGGGAATGAATCCTGTAAGATCTATTGGTGTAATTATCTCTTTTCGTATAGCCCGATTTAATGTTTATATTAAAACCGTTTTTAAACTTAAGATCAAGAGTTGGGGATAATTGAAGCGTTGCACTACCTTCTGAGTACTCCTGCCCTACGAGACTCCTGGTGGTAGTCGAATCCATATTTATTGATACATTGAATCTGGAACTCTTTATTAGACCTTTAAATGGTGGAATATAGTCATCAATATTTGAGATTTGAATATTTACATTGGGGAAACTGAGCGTTGCTGTCTTATTTGCTGATACTGAATTTCTTAACTTCACTTCATCCGGTCTTGTTTCCGTGAAGCGTCCACTTACATCTATCTTAACCCTTCCTATATTAAACCCGGAAGAAAGGTTATACTGCTTAGTCCTCATCCCCCCATCCAAAGGACTACTCAAAGCGATAAATTCACTCCCAGGTTCAGGCTCTATCCCGTAGCGAAACTTATAGTCAGGAAAGGCATTCAGGTAGGCAAAGGAGCTATTCCTGCTAAAAGAGGAGGTAAGGCGAATAGAATTAATATTGTCGGCGAACCCTCTGATTACAGGGAGTTTTTTGAGTATCTGGTTTACTTTTAAATTATCGCTTATAGTGATAGTCCTATTCTGACTTACACTTCTTACATCCAGGGTATCGCCAAGTGTTTTCGAATAATCAATACCATGATTCTCTGTGTAGCTATTTGAATATGTTAAATTTATATTATTTAAATTAAACTGATCTGAATTATGGTTTGCAGTTATTCCTTCCCTTAAGGATACATTTTTTCCTAATCGACCACCATAAAGTAAGTTCTGCTTCCCTGAAATACTGTAATTTAAATTAATCCATCTAATGGGCTTATATGTAAAACCTCCGGATGGTGTTACTTCCTCTACGGGTTTTACAGCGGTCTTTTGTAAGACAGCATCATCTTTCGAATAGGTATACCTGTTACTTATATTATTCTTATAATCGGCATTAAAATGAAGATTATTCGGAATAAGAGAAGTTGAACCACCGGAAAGGAACGGTAGGGAAATTGAAGGTAGAGGCAAATTATACTTGAATCCAGCCGTTCTATTAACGACGGTATCAGCTTTCTGTTCAGGTTTAAAGGACTTACTAATAGAAAAGGACCCATTGATACGGATATTATTAACTGTATATCTTAACAACCAATTATCAGAAGGAGATGAGGGCCTCGCAATGTTCCCCGACACCCTCTGAAACTCGCTTAGACTTGACTCGTTTCCCCTTTCTTCCTGTGGCAAGAGTATATCTGAATTCCTTCTATATAAAGGAATCTCACTTGATCTATCGTACTTAAAAGTGAGAGGCATTTTAACAAAATTGCCTATAAACTTTCCCGCATTAGATTTTACATTAAAATTATGGGAAATTGTCTCCTTGTCTCCTATATTTCGTAAGGCATCTAAACTGATTTTATAACTTGCCGATTTCCTGTGAATAGTGTAGGAAAGGTCTGGGATAATATCTCCAATATTTGATGATACAGATAGACTCAAATTGCTTCCAATATCGGTATTTGCCCCCATTAAAATAATATCATCAAAATAGACCTCCCCTGTAAAATCATCCTGGTTGGGATTCACAACACCCAACTGTATATATGCAATATTCTTTAGTGTTGGATTACCCTTTAAGGAATACCTGCCTTTTAATGTATCATTTTGTAATTTTAGACTATAAAAGTTCTGGAAGTCAACATCAAGGGTATCCCAACCGTCCATATAGAGATAGCAGCTGTACTGGTAATAATTGGAGGAATCAGTAAGCAGACGCAGGAATATCATAACAGAGTCACTTGTATTACTCGTTGCCTGGGAGTAAAAAAGAAGGGATTTATATAATCTTAGATCGTACCCCTTACCAGAACTGCTCCTGGGGAGTTCGAGATAAGACTCGGCAAGACAGGTATATTTATTTTCCAGTGAATCTACCTTGAACACAAGTGACTGTTCCCTTGAATAACCTCCGTATATCTCTCGTTCCTCTTCCACAGGTGGAACATAATCCTCATCTTCAAAACTATTCCGGTATGTGATAAGGAATCTCCCGCCAGGTGGATTCGAAAAATGAGAGGGATCACTCCGAACGCCTTTATCCACCCATCTGTTACCAACAATGGCTATCCCTGCTAAGGCAACCCTGGTAGCTTTATCGACTTTAGTAGTCCAGATCCGGGTGTATAATATATTCTCAAAACTGGGCTCCCCGATTTTTTCATAATAAGTAGAATCAGTGAGAGGAATTCGATACATCTTCCACCCATCTGAGCCATAATTCACGACCAATTCAGGGGATTCTAAATCAATCCTGTACCTGAAGTATTCATCCTTATCTTCAAGCATATGGTCTCTGTTGATATCCTCGGAATCAAGACGCCTGTTGCCCTCTTTCCTGTGTAGTTTCAATGAATCCTGAAAGGTCTTCAGCTGAACCGGATAATCGTCCCTTCCATCATCGAGTGAATCCACTATGTACGTCCATTTATCATCGTCAAATGCCACGCCATCGAGGCCTGTATCCTCTCCCAGTTCCAACTCAAAATTACCATTCCTATCCTCGGTATCTATGGAACCATTGGGCTCAAGCAATGAATCGGAACCAGAAGCACTCCTTCCCCATCTTGGTATATCTTCCTTCATCTTTGACCCGAGTTCCAGAATAATTTCTCCACTATCTCCCTTAACCCATACCTCTAAATATTTCTTCTGGGAAAAATCCTCATAAGCAGAAAATGCTTTCATTATGCCTGCCCAGCTATTATATACATTTGGTAGGGAGGTATCGGGCTGGAAATACAATACCATGGTACCAACATATTGATTCCGCTGGGTGGCAGGAAGCTCGGGATATATATAAGTTTTTGGTATACGAGAGTTAAACCAGTCGATCTTCCCTACCCGGTCAATTTGAATCGAACTATCAGGCTGGCTGCAGTAGTTCCATAAACCTGCAGATATCTCCAATTCCCTTGAGAGCTTTACTGATTCCATATCATCCAGATAACTCTTTCCATTAGTTGCAGGATTCGGTAACGAAAATCCATAGGAACCCTTGACCCTTATCTTTGATTCGCTTTCAGGGTCAAAAAAGGGCAACCTCCGCGTGATATTATCCAATACCCCAAGCCCTCTTTTTGTAGAAAAATTCACTTCACCTCGTGTAATATGAGAGGGTTCCATTCCTACCCTGGGATGGGGTTCAGGGTTAGAACTCGAACGGAAGGCCAAATCAAGATTGAGTTCGCTATTCGTAAAGGGTTGGGCTTTAATGTTCGCTTTTGCTATATATCTTGAAGTAAAAGAAAAAAGAGGCTCGGTATCATAAGTATAACTTATCTTTGAGTCGGGACTAAGATTTACATTCTCGGTAAATACAACTCTACCGGTGTTGTAATCTATCCTATAATCAACGCCTCTTCTAAGTGTATCACTATCAACAACTATAACCTCTGATGAATCGACCAGTTCTCCGTATCCAATGAAAAATTCTCCCTTTGAAGAAGCAGCGGTAATTACTATGCTGTAGTTCTCTCCCTCACCGCTTATAAGGGTTCGTTTATTATATATTATAGGAACAGTGTCTGCACCCAGGGCAGGGTTTACGAACGGCTTATCATAAGGAAAAATTATACAGCCATCGCTCCAGAGAACCTGTTCTATATCTATTTTACCATCAACGGGACTTACATCAAGACCAAGTAGCTCAATATACTCTTTACCACTCACTGGCTCTATCTCTATAGCATCTTCTCCAGCAATCATTTTATATATTGTTACGTCCACAGAAGTAGGGTTTTCTGTCCCAAAAGAATATATATTTTTCATCATTAGATCCCAGCTAGGATCTCCTTGAGTAGGATTTTGTGAACAGAGTTGAGCAAGGATGAGGGTATCGCCCTCGAGGGAACCGAGCGTGTCAATCCTACCGAGGCTACCATCGTAGTAAACATACCATAAACCGAGTCTTTTGTTAGAATGGGTTTTGGTGACATGGAGATAGGGGAAAAGACTACCGTTTGAAAGGCGTAAATACCTTAACTCATAATCATCTCCATAGGTAAGTTCGACAAATTCAGCATTTTCATCCAGAGGATTTCCATTGATGTCTGTAAGGTGTGCAGGCTTATGACCTATTGAGGTATTCTCCTGTATGAATAAAACAAGAGATATAAGTGAATCCGACTCCGATAGACCAGTATAATAGTACTTATCCCTCACATATGCTCTCTCTGGGAGCGAATCAGAATGACTTGAGAATGAATAACTCTCGGTCTTACTCGATGTATTACTCTCCAGTTTTCCTGCTATGAGATCAAAGGAAGTCGAACCAAGAGCACCAATTGTTTGAATACCAAAAACGCTTTGATTTCTGCCACCTCCAAGTGCCTTGAGGTCCCCTACATCAATCTTCTGCACAATATCATCTTCGTCGCCCTCATACCATATCTTTAACTTATTATCCTGTTCCATGGCTTCAGAATCATGATTAATCTTAACATGGATCTTCTCTCCCACTGTCCCGTGTATATTTGCGCGTAGACGCTGCTCTAATTTTATCTGAGGAAAAGCAGAGGCTTGCAGACCACTAAGGGAAGTACTCTGATTCCTGCTGAGATCGAGGTCAATTGATTGAGAACCATCTACTGCTATATGTCCCCCTTCTCCAATTATATAACTGAGGCCCCGTGGCATCTTTATCGAAAGGTCAATGTCAGGAATTATCCCACCCCCTGCGCTACCCTTTCGACGGAGTGCCTCACTGACGACCTTTTGTAGTGAGGTTCCGAAATTGCGAAGGAAAAATTCCCCACTCCATTCTTCAAAAACACTCAATTTAACTGTATATAGGTATTGATCCTTGTAGTAATAGTCATCCACTATAACCTCTCCAACCTGATTATGAAATTCAGAAAGGTCCTTAATATAATAATTATCCGTCGGAAAGCTTACGAAATTGGAGTATGATAAAAACAGGATAATCAAGCTATACATTTGACATTAATATTGCTAATTCTACGGCTTGCTTCATGCTACCCTGATCAGCCATCCCTTTCCCTGCAATATCAAAAGCCGTCCCGTGATCAGGAGAGGTCCTTGGGAAAGGAATGCCCAGTGTAACATTTACGCCTCTCCACAAACTCTTCAACTTAAAGGGTATCATACCCTGATCATGGTATAGAGCGACTGTACAATCCTTTTCTTGCATTGCCCAGTAGGTATCGGGAGGAAAAGGCCCTTCGATATTATATCCTCTACTCTTAAGTTCCTCTATCGCGGGTTCCACTATCTCTATCTCTTCCCTACCAAAAAGACCAGAATCCCCTGCATGAGGATTTAGTCCAAGTACGCCAAATCTTGGATTGGAAATATTCCAGTAATACTTAAGACCCTTGGAAGTTAACTCGATTTTCTCTATGATAAGTTTTTTTGAGAGAGCAGAGGGAACTTTTGATATAGGGATATGAGTTGTAATGAAAATTACCTTCATCGAATCAGAGACCATCATCATAACGTACTTATCAGTCCTACATTCTTTTGCAAGTAATTCAGTATGCCCTGGATAGTTATAACCGGCAAGCGATAAGGCTTTCTTATGAATCGGAGCCGTAACCAATCCACTGCATATCCCCGTTTTACATGCACCTATCCCCTCTATAATCGAACGGTAAGCAATATCTCCATTCTCCTTACAGACCCTACCCATAGAGAATTCTCCAGTGATATCTATTATTTCTATTTGCTTTGGGAATGGAAGATTCAACTTTTTAGAATAGTATTGAAGTGCGTTCTTATTGCCGAAAAGAATTGCCTTTTTGTCAGAAAAGGAGAGTGCCTTTAATGTGACTTCTATCCCTATTCCACCCGGGTCACCCAGAGTAATCCCAATCATCTATAACCCTATAATATTTATCCCCCTCATTATTCCTTATCATTTTTTCGGGAATTGCAATTATCTCGTATATCTTTTCTCCTATTTTTATTTTCATACCGATATAAACACTCATAGAAGGTTTGATACTTCTATCTACAATACTTATGGTCCCTTTTTCTATAAGTGCCTTTGCTACTGTTCTCCTCTTTATTATCCCAACCTTCTTGAGAAAAAGATCCAACCTCATAGCTTCTTTATAAACACCTCTTCTTTTATTCCTTCAAACCATTCCTTAAGAGCCTTATCCACCATTCGCTGGTATAACATATTATGAATGTTTGTTTTTACCTCAGAAAAAGCAGGAATCCCACCTTCTCTTTTTCCAACAACACGAAGGAGATAAAAATTGCTGCCCTGAAGGACTGGACTACATATCTCTCCTTCATCCAGTGTGTCAACCAAAGCAGATAGTGAATACCCCAGTGCTTTTATAGGTATTGCACCCATAGAGATAATTTGCCTATCCAGCGTTGAGTCGCCTCTTTCCCACCTTTCCCGAATCTCACCTGCCCTCTTTTCTGCAGTACTTAGTTCTTTTTCGCTAAAATCGAACTGGAGGAAAATATGTGCCAGTTCCACCCCATTGATATCACTTTTTTTCAATTGAACGATATGATATCCTTTTGGCGACTCAAAAAGACCTACCTCACCCGGGGGAAGTTCCATAACCCCTGAAAGGTAAGGTGGTAAATCTTCCGGCCTAAAGGTGCCAAGCTCTCCCCTAACATATTTTGTTCCAGTATCATCGGAGTACTTATTCACAAGAACGGCAAAATCAGTACCCGAGTGATACAGAGAAATTATCCTTTCTGCTAAAAGATGGAGTTCATTCTCTTCCTCCGGAACAACAGGGACATCCAACCTTTCAATGGCCACAGTTTGGGGCAAAGCAAAGGAATCTTTATGTGTCTCATAAAAAACTCTAACGCGTGCAGGTGGGACGTTAATTCTACCCTGAAACTTACTCTGAATTAGTTTCCGGGTGTAAATCTGGATACGCAACTCTTCATTGTATAGGGAATCTATATAGGGATGGGAAAGCATAGATTGAAGACCCGGCATTTGCTCAAGTAAACGTGACTTTGCATCATTCACCTCTTCTTCACTTACCGCTACTGTCTCCTCCCTTGCTACACTTACAATCACCCTCCCCATTATCATCTTATCAAGAAGTTCCTCTTGCCTCACTCCCGGATAAAGACGCGAAAGGTGCATTACTTCCTGTTTAGTGATACCGCTTGTTCCAACTACACCCAATAGCTCGTCAAAACCCAAGAACAATAAAAATAAAAGCATTACTGTGTAGTTTCAGACGGTAGAGAAGGTGCTCCCGGGGAATATATTCCCAATTCCTTCTCCAAAACCCCTGGATACACTTCCTGGTCGTATGTCTTTTTCAACGAATCTATAATGGCCTCGGACCTGATACGAAACCTCTCCTGCCTGAGCTTCTGCATAATTAATTCTGCAGCATTTTCGTACTCAACACGTTGTGGACTCTTTTTACGGCTAAGCAGTTTTATAATATCATAGCCAAATTCCGTCTGCACTACAGGGGTCATATCTCCTGACTTCTTAAGAGAAAAGGCAATCTGTTCAAAAGTAGGTAACTTTACAAGGTCTCCCTTACGGAAGGAACCAAAATATCCCCTTTTCTTCGCTGTAGCTGAATCAGTTGAGTATCTCCTTGCCAGGGTTGCAAAACTCTGACCCTCTTTTAGTTTTCTGAGGACTTCCACCCCTTTTTCCTGTGAATTCAGGGAAATATGCGACACCTCAATAACTGTATTGTAATCCTCTTCATGCTCTTCGAAATAGGCCCTTGCCTCATTTTCAGGGATAAATCGACTGTTTGCAAGCATTTCCTGAACATAAGCCTGTGTGATTACCCCTCGCTTCACCTGTTCCAACTGTTTCTCAACCTCGGGTTTATTCTCAAACCCTTTCTTTAAAGCATCCTGATATATCAATTCATTTGAAACCCAGTTGTCCAGAATCATCTTGCGAGTCTCTGGCGACGTATTTATCAGCATTTGAGGAGGTATCTGGGTTAGCAATTCCTCAACAGTCAGGGTAGTTTTGCCTACCCTTGCCACTATTTCGCCCTTCTCTTCTTTCTTACAGCCAGGGAATAGAATTATCCCAATCAAAGCCAAGAAACTTAATGATACTCTTATTTTAAGGGACACAACGCCTCCTTTTCTGTTTAACCTTTTATTTTTCTTCCTGCGCTGGTACTTCTTTTTCCTCTACTCCCAAAATCCGAACTCCAAACCTGTCTTTGTTTTCTTCGAATATCTTATTCTCTATCTCTTCCCTTTTATCCCTTTCCAGATCCTTGGTTACACGATATCGAACAGTTAGAAATTCAGGGATATAGGATTTTTTTACATCGGTCACCTTTAGGATGGCCCAAATATCATTTGTTTTAATCGGTTCTGAGATTCTTCCCACGCGAAGCCTTGAAGCTACTTTTCCAATCTCTCCTTTATAACTCTCTTCAATATACCCTATGAGACCTCCTTTCTTCTTCTCAGGACCAATAGATTTCTCGGCTGCCAGTTTCTCAAAATTCTTCCCTTTTTGGAGCTCTTTTCGAATCTCCTCCGCTTCCTCCCTGGTTTTCACTTCAATCAGGTATACCTTTCGTTTTTCTGGAACTCTGTATTTTTCTTTATTACCTTCGAAGTACTGCTTTTGCTCTTCCCCATTTGGGTGTGTAAGGGGCTGCACTTCATGGGCTTTCCATCGGCTGACAGTGCCTCTCATCAACTCATCCTTGAAATCCTTCTCGAATAACGGCCTTCTATGAATCCCTAATCTTTTAGCCTCTATCATCAGAAAATTATAGGTAATCCTCCATTCAATAAATGACTTCGCCTCTTCTTTATTCTTTAACTGTGGTAGCTGTCGCATTAATTTAATACCACGAGAGAAATCCCTAACCGTATACGCACCAAGAATACTCCTTGCCAGAACTTTATCCATATCCTCCGTCTTGAATTCCGGCCTCACACCCCCTCTTGTTTTTTCTTTTGAAGCTGGAACCCGGGAAGCAAGTAAACCCAAACCCTTCGGATCAACCTTCACATTAAGAATCCCTCTAACATAATTTAAATGTTTATCGGCAAGGTTTTTCATTTTAAGCTTTTCTATATTCCCTCTGAGCCCATCTTCCATCTTGCTGTAATCCTGGAGTTCCCTATCTTTGATTTCTAAAACTTCAATGACACACCAGACCCTCTCTGATTTGAAGGGAAAAGAAATCCCTCCTTCTTTCATACTGAATATTTTCCTCACAAGAGGACTGGCATCATAATTCCATTTTACCCATCCAATATCCCCTTTTTGATTTTTCAATCTTATTACGGTTGAATACTCCTCCGAAACCTCTCCAAAATCCCTACCCCGCATAATTTCTGCCCATGCTTCATAAGCTGTCCTAAAATCATTGGTTTGGATAAGTTTAGCCTTAACCTCCCTACCAAGTCGTTTGTATAGGAGGAACGGTTCTGCAGAGTTAAACTTACTCGCTCTAATTACCTCAAAATAAAGGTTTTTTACCAGTTTCTCCCCAAAACGTTGTTCAATACCTGGTCTCACGGAATCCTCGTATCCTTTCTCCTTTGCGATTTCAAAGAAAACCAGTCGCTTAAGATAGGCATCAAGAGTGAGATTCCGCGGAATATCTTCCCTATAGATTGTTCTTCCCGTTACCTTCGCTACAGGTTCACTTGTAATATTACTGAAAAACAAAGAAATAAGCAACAATGATATCATATATGCCTCCTTTCTCGTCGCTTCTTAGAACCCAAGATATAAGATATATAGTATAAGTCAAGTGCATATTACAAAGACTAAAAAAAATCAAAGAGTAAAGAAAATTTGCTTTGCTCACTAACTGCCCAACTAATTATTTCTGCCCAACAACGAGTCTGATTGTATCCCCAAGAGTCACCTCAACACCGGCTAAAGGTGTTTGAAGGAGAACTTCTTCTTTCACGGATTTTACCCGCTTTATAGGAGCAAGTTCAAGTTCATAATCGGCAAGGATTTCTTTTGCCTCCGAAAGAGGTAAGCCAATAAGGTTAGGCATCAAAAATACCTCCCTTTTTTCTTTCCCAATAAAAATTGTAAGCTTTCCTCCTTTTTCAAGGCTGTCTTCTATACTGGGTCTGGTCTTTATAATTGTACCGTCTCTTCCTTTCTCTTTAACAGGTATGTTTATAATAACTCTGTTTGTAATCCCATAATGATCCAACGAATCTATAGCCTTCTCTCTGGAAAGACCTATTATGCTGGGTAATCTAATTTTCCCGGGTCCTTTACTCACAATAAGTTTTATAACACTGCCGATCCTAACCTCCTCCTTTTTACTAGGTATGGTCTCTATAACCCTTCCGCTTTCTACTTCCCGGGAATAAACGCTATCCTGGATTTCACTCTTTAGCCCCAACGATTTAAGGAAATCCCTGGATTCCTTTATGGTCATATGTTTAAGATAGGGAACATCCACTGTTCTACTATGAGCTGATATAACAGGCATAAGGAAGTAAAAAGTTAGGAAACCAATAAAGAACGAACCAATGATGAGCCCTACATAGGTAAAAATCTTCTTCATTTAAGAAGCTTCCCTGTTTATGGTTATATTAACTCTGGACCCTTTTTTCATCGTTTCACCTGGCTTTGGGTCCTGGGAAATAATTATATCAAAAGGATATTCTGGACTGGTTATCTCCCGTACGTTACCAAGCTTCAAACCCCTCTCACTCAATATATTCTTTGCTTGATAGAGAGTTTTCTTCCTGACATCCGGAACTTCCACCTCTTCAGGTCCGGAGGAAACGATAAGTTTTAGCGCTATATCCTCTGTTATCTTTTTGCCAGGCTCGGGGACTGTAGCTATAACTTTACCTTTTGGTTCTGACGAAAGTTTTTCCTCAACCTTCCCTACTTTCAGTCCTTTCTCAGCTAAAAATACCCTTGCCTGATTAAGTTCAAATCCCGTTACATCAGGGATTATTATTTCTCTTTTCAGAATTTTCTCTTCCACAGGTGCCCCATCACTCACTACTACTTTCACAATCCCTCCCTTTCCGATTTCTGTTCCAGGTGCTGGCTCCTGGTATATTATTCTATCCTTCTCTATATCCGGGTCACTCTTTCTCTCCGCGATAACAAGAGAAAGATTGTTTCTATCCATTATCATCTGTGCTGTTTGGATATCCAACCGCTCAACATCAGGAACCTCTAAAGCAACCTCCTTACTTTTCTCTAGAATATTCGGGACAAAGTAAACCATAGAGAAACTCACTAAAGCAGAGACAATCAAAGATGTTAAAAAAGACAACCAGAATATTTTTGCCGAGCTCTGAGTATAATACATTATAACCTCCTATATTTGCTACAGAGATACCCCAGTACGGTCAGTTCCTCCCTACGGGGCAAGCAGGGTTCACAGAGAAATTTATTTTGTTTGTTCTGACCCATATCTTTAACCACCTATTCCCCCAAGGAAATCAGTCGTCTTGTCCCAGAGAAGAACCCCCAAAACCTCATTTTTCGACATTGATCCACACTGATGTGCATAGATTTCCTTAATTTTTCACCTTCATAAGTTAATATCTGTGTTAATCTATGTCTAAAATAATGGTGGTAAGTGGGACATTTTGCAATTTTCAATTTACATTTCTCATTTTGCATTTGAACACTGACTCTGTGGCTAATAATCAATTTTCTCTTCTTATTATTGCTCCGAACCCCCCATTCGGTGTTTCAAAACCTGGAATTTTAAACAGGAAGGGCTCATCTTTATCTAATGGTTCCAGCTTAAAATCAGGATTCTCCTCAAGAAAACGATAAAGTTGCTCCTCATTCTCTTCGGGAAGTATGGAACAGGTCGCATAAACTAAACTTCCACCTCCGCCTAGATTCTGGGATGCTGTGCTTAATAATTCCAGTTGCAAGATTTTTAGAGATTCGATTGTTTCGGGTTTTACATTCCACCTGAGATCTCCTCTTGCGGCCATAACACCTGTTCCCGAACAGGGCACATCAAGCATTATTCGACGCGCATTTCTAATATAAAACTTTCTCGCATCTGCCCTTATAGGAAAAACACTCTGCAGGTTCAATCTTCTGCAATTACAAACGACCTTATCAAGATTCTTGATATCCACTGATAGAATCATTCCTTCATCCCCCATAATCTCAGCAATACCGGTACTCTTTCCACCGGGAGAAGAACAAAGATCCAGCACTATTTCACCTCTCTTTGGAGAGAGCATCTCTGTAATCAACGTCTGGGTAACTGACTGTACCTGAAAAAGGCCCTCCTGAAAGGCATGTGTATAAAGGACAGAACTATCGGTCAATAGATTATATTTACTTCCATTACTCTCTTTAGTTTCTACACCTTCACTCGTAAGTTGCTCCTGGAGTTTAGAAGGAGTTATCTTCAGGCGATTTACGCGAATGGAGATTCCTGGGGGCTGGTTACTTGCGTCTAATATCTTCTCTGTATCTTCTCCATATATATTCACCAACTTCCTAACCATCCACTCTGGGAAAGAATAAAAGATCGAAAGATATTCAATCCTCTCCTCTGGATATTCTACCCGATGAAGATTCCGAAGCACACCATTTACGAGCGAAGCAGTTCCGTTGTGTCCATATTTTCTGGCAAGCGTTACAAGGGTATCAACAACAGCATACTCAGGATCATGGCTAAACTCCAGCCCATAGACTCCTAACCTGAGTACATTCCTTATGGGTATAGGTAATTCGGAAATATCGTATTTCTTCAGATGTTTCTTTAGTATATAGTCCAATCTCTTTCTAAGCCGGACACAACCATAAAAATAATCATAGGCTTTTTGAATGCTCTGTTTTGCGGAGTCTTCTCTCCTACTATCAAGGAAATCTTTTATGGTAATCCCTTTCTTCTCAAATTCAATTAAAAACTTAAGTGCTAATTCTCTTCCTTTTAATCCGCTCTCCATGATGTTCCTTCTTTTGTATCCTCCACGGCAATTCCTGCCTTTAGAAGAACTGCTCTAACCCTATCTGCCATCTTATAATTCCCTTCCTCCCTGAGAGAACCTCTAAGAGCGAGTATCCTCTCAAGTACCTCTCCTAGTTTAATACTCTCTTCCTCTTCTACCCGGAATCCAAGGCTATCAAGGATAAAGAGAAGCGTTTCTCTATATGCTCCTTTTTCATCAGGGGATGCTTCATTGCCACGAGATACAAGGTCAAAGGCAAGAGCAATAGCACCAGGAGTTCCAAGGTCATCATTCATATTCCCCTCGAACCCTTCAAGATACGAACCAATAGGTTTACCTTCCAATCCCTTTGTTCTATCCAGAAAAACCTTAATGTGTTCCCATCCTGAAGAGGCCTGCTTTAGCATATCCCGGTTATAATTCAACTGTTTTCTATAATGCGCCTGAAGCAGATATAACCTTATGGTATTGGAATTGAATTCCTCGTATAGTTCATTAATAGGGATAAAATTCTGCAGTGATTTGGACATCTTTTCACCTTTTATATTTAGCATTGCATTGTGAACCCAATAATTGGCAAATTTCTTGCCTGTTGCGGCTTCAGATTGGGCTACCTCGTTCTCATGATGGGGAAACATTAAATCGCCTCCCCCACCATGTATGTCAATCGTTTCTCCAAGATGATGAATAGCCATTGCAGAACACTCAATATGCCATCCGGGCCGCCCCTTGCCCCAGGGGGAAAACCAGTAAGGCTCACCAGGCTTTGCGGCTTTCCAGAGGGCAAAATCGAGGGGGTCTTTTTTCTTCTTGTCTACTGCGATCCTCGCACCCGAGCGTAAATCGTCTAGTTTCTTACCGGATAGTTTCCCATAAGGTTTAAAACTTCTTACCCTGAAAAAGACATTTCCATCTACCTCATAACCAAAATCCTTGTCAAGGAGTTTTTCTATAAGCTCGATAATCTCCTTGATATGCTGGGTCGCCCTGGGATAAAAACTGGGCCTTAGAATGTTAAGTACATTACTTGCTTTCCGGTATTCTTCTTCATAGTAGGAAGTTACTTCCCTGAAATCCCTTTTTTCTTCTTTTGCCTTAAGGAGCACCTTATCGTCAATATCGGTAAAATTGACTACCAATTTTACTTTAAAGCCAAGGTAGCGGAGATATCGATTAAGTATATCCGATGTAAGAGCTGCCCTCATATGCCCGACATGGGGAGCTTCCTGAAGGGTCATGCCACAATAATAGATACCAACCTCTCCATCTTTTATCGACTTGAACTCCTTTTTCTTCCTGCTTAAAGTGTTGTACAATCTCATCAGAACCTAAACCCAACCTCCACCTTATTTTTCTCGAGTTTCACAGAAACCCTTTCTCCTGCCAGATAAGTCACAAAGAAATTCACCACTCTGTTAGCCACTGCAAGACCTACCACATTGGTTGCCATTGTGGCAAATTCTCTCTTGCTATCCCTTAAGTCATCATATTTATCTGCCTCTTCCTTAGTCTTCCATTCCCATGTATCTTCACCTGTGTATACATTTGCTCTAATATATTCTCTTCTTCGCTCGAGAATTTCTTGATCTGTTGTATCAGGATATAACATTCTTGCCTGTTCTTTAACCCATTCATTATAACCATCACTGGAGTAGAAATTCTCAAGGGCATCAAAATATCTATCATCCTTGCCATCCACATTTGCGGAAGCATGGAGGGTAGCGTAGCTTGAAGAACTGTTATGAACTTCATTCTTATACCAATTGAGTCCAAAATATGAGAGCCAGAGAGTTGCTTCTGTTGTCATGAAGAGAGCCGCTCTTTTTTTCTCCCCTAACATAAGATCTCCTGAACCAGGAAGAACAAGCGATGCGAATGCTGCCTTTGCCGGAGAGATAGATATGAGTATTGAAAGCAGTAACATTTAACCTCCTCTCAAGACCGCGAATTTCTTTTTATCGAACAATTTATTACCCACCTCAATGGTCGCGATATAAACTCCATTAGCCTCACTGGATATGTTTACTTCCTCATCATTAATACCAAAATATCCCGAAATCTTCCTCTCTATCACCAATCTTCCAGATAGGGAATACACTCTTAGGGTTACTTCTTCTGCAGCACTCCCCAGACGGAAACGAAAATGCAGTATTCCATTAGTAGGTGAAGGATAAACGTAGAATTCATCCAGTGTTAAATCTCCTTCTCCTTCTACTTCGGAAAGTAAAGAATCAGGATAAATAGATTGATGGTCATTATTCCCATAGATTTGATTCCATCCATCATTACGATAAAACCCATCAGTCTCCCACCCATATAACCATCCATCATAGGACCCGATGAATAGTTCCGAGCGACCGTCATTGTCTATATCTGCAATTAAGGGCGTGGAGTAAGACCTTCTACCCGTAGTAACGGGAAATTGTCCGACCGCCTCTCCCCATCCATTATATGCAAGCACCCCTCCATCAGGTGATCCCAGGATAATATCCAGAAGGGAATCACCACTCACATCGGATAAGATGATGGAGGATTGAGTCTGTTCTGAGAGATTTATCTTGACAGGAAAATGATCAAGGAGGTATCCATTCCTATTCATTGCATAAAGGTTAGTACTGTCAGCAAAGACGATCTCCAGATAACCATCCCCGGTAATATCGCCCAAGGCTGGAGTGGAGAAATAGGTCTTTGCAGGAAGGTCCTTTTCCCACTCAATTATTCCAGAGGTATCAATGGAGAATATCGATTTTTTTCCAACTGAACATATTATCTCTTTTATCCCATCACGATCAATGTCCCCTGCTATTGGCGAAGACAAACTATAGGAAAGGTTTTCTTCTCCCTTCCGCCATATAACTTCTCCTGCAGTAGAGACCTTCCAGAGCCTTCCATCCGCCGGGAGAATATATATTGAGTTATTAATGACCAGGGGAACTGAAACCAGCCAGTCTCCAACGTATAGAGGAAAACCCTCCATCTCTTCCAGTGAATCTCCATTCCAGTGAAGAACATGGAGTTCAGAACCGGATGTTCCAAAGAGAATTTCCTTCCCGGGTTCTCCATCAAGGTTCACTGCCGACGCATTTCCATAGATACAATCTAAAACGGATAATGAATCTATAATAGAACCAGAGGTAAAATCATAGAGGAATAACCGACCATTTATTGTCATATCAAATAGATCAGGAATACCATTCCCTGTTATATCGGCAAGAAGTGGGGTTGTATAAGTGGAATCAGCATAGGTAGTATCTGTCGTATCCACCATCATGAATAAAGTCCTATCGGGACCCACTTGATATACACCGCCAAACATATCTCCTATATAGATGGATGAATCCAGAATCTGCGGGGAAATCACATCCATCCTCTCCCCAACCTTTTTAGGAAAACCAGGAACACTACTTAAGAAAGAGATATCAAACCACATAACTGAGTCTGGCTCGGATATATTAGATATAACAATCCCTGTATAATTCCCGGAATTATCCTCTGTGTTTGGATCGGTCTCGCGACTAAACTCCGAGAGCCATCCCCCTTCTCTGAACACATCAAGCTCCGAGCCAAAGAAAGTAGCCTCTATATTGTAAACATTCCAGAAGTTCTTTTCGAAATCCTGTATACCATCGGCTTCTTCAAGGTCAACGGCATGAGGGAAACCTGCGTTTAGTTCATTAAGTGTATCTGATTCTGCTACCTTCTCTTCATCTATATGCCATATTGCAAGGCCTCCGGAATAAAGAGCTGGGGGAAGTGAAGAATCATAATCGTCCACATCGACCAATACGTTGTCCTTCCATACCCTTGCACCATTTGAATCAACACTGGTTGTGCAGGGGTTGACATAGTGATGAGTGTCCGGGTTAATATAGACCCATCTATTCTCAATCAAGAAATACTCATCCTTATTTATTGGGACCTTGTAAATTCTGGGGGTAAGAGTATCCATACTACCCACCCACTTTATTGGAACTGAGTTAGTATTTTTATTTATAACTACAGGTTCATCAAATCCTGCACTAATCCTGTTATAAGCACACAATCTCGGAGGAACAAGACCTAATTCATTCCAGTTACCGGTTCCCATAAGTGCCCATCCCCCCATTCCCATTGTCTCGCCTGATACATCATACAGGTCAAGGAGGCCATTAGTTTCAGAATGCGCAAACTCATGGCATAGACCGCCCTGGAGATATGCTGGCATACCATCCTGGAAACCGGTCTCGGGATAGATAATACCACTATCAATCGTGTCGCCATCCGCTACGAGATATGAACTGAATATATGATGAAGTCCATGAACCGATACCGCAGGTAAATCATAAGGAGAATCATAAAAATAGTCACTCTGATACATAGAACCTGCGTGGAAGATTATTACCTCGTCAATTCCAGAAAAGTCAACATCGTAATCAGCAACCTCAATTGCGTCTCGCAGCAACTTAAATAGGCCCATAACATAATTAGATGGGTCTCCGTAATAGGTCATCTTATGAGGCAGGGTGTATACAGAATCAGTTAAATCCGGTAGAACCCTCCATTCAATCCACTGTGTATGATATGAAACCTTCCAGTAGTAGTTATGAAGATATTCCATTAATCGATTAAAGTAGGTAAAATCATGTGGAGGGTCATAATATAGACTCCTTACATAACTCGTATCAGAGCCATCAATTATCGTATCACAGATATGTCCACTGCCCTCGAGATTTATCCTGCCGTTTCCAGTCGTTACGGGGGTTGAATCTTCCAGAAACTGAACCCTGATAGCAGCAACATATACTGTCTCTGGTTCTGCTGCTTTTCCTCTTAGAATCCCCGGTGTCCCTTCACTTTGTTTCCTGCGAGCTCCGTATGCATTATATGGGTTTAAAAATCTTCGATAATAAGGATTCTGAGATAAGAGTTCCGCTCTTTTCTTTACCAGACGCGGGGTAACAATCTTCTTCAAGGAATCCATTTCTCCCGAATTTAGCATAAGAGATAACAATAAAATAATCAACTATAACTCCTTTCTGCTTGTTATTACATAACTTGGCGGAGGGAGAGGGATTTGAACCCCCGTTCCACGATAAAGTGGAAACACGATTTCGAATCGTGCGCTTTTAGCCACTCAGCCATCCCTCCTCTTTGCAAAAAACTTCTTAAGCAGCTCTTTCGACTCTTTATCTAAAACGCCTGAAACAACTGTAAAGTTCCAGTTCCATCCTTTATCACGGATATCAATTACCGAACCAAGACTTCCAAATTTCTCGTCATTTGCCCCATATACAACACCACTCAATCTCGCCTGCAAGATTGCCCCTGCACACATAAGACAGGGCTCTACTGTTGAATAAAGGACTGCCCCTTCCAACCTCCAGCTACCAATGGAATGAGCAGCTGCTGTAATCGCTATTATTTCAGCGTGTGCAGTAGGGTCTTTTAGCCCTTCTTTCCTGTTATGCCCTCTCCCAATTATAGAGCCGTTCTCTACCACAACAGACCCGATAGGGACCTCTTCCTCTTCAAATGCAAGTTCGGCTTCTTTCAAAGCTTCTCGCATCCATCTTTCGTGCTTTAATTTATCAATCAATAATTACACACCCTATAATACGCCTGAAGGGATTCGAACCCCCAACCTGCGGATTCGTAGTCCGCTGCTCTTTCCAGTTGAGCTACAGGCGCATTTTTATTTATTGTAAAGTATGTAAACACAACATATTGTCAAGCCTTTCTCACTTTTGCCACAGAGACACAGAGAACACAGAGAAAGATATTCTTTGTTACTGAAGAAGGAACCTCACAACCCCATTTTAGACACAGATTAACACAGATATCAACTGATTAACCCCTAAATCCTAACCCCTAAAACCTAAGACCTAAAAATGCCACGGCAAACTCACGGTTAATTTTCGTTAAAAACTCACGCCAACTTCCTAACATAGAACTCCACGAACCCAACGAACCCTATGAACTCAATAAACCCAGAACACACCACCAAAGGAATAGACACAGATTTACACAGAGTAAAAAAAGTTAAATAGTTGAGTAGTTGAGTCGTTAAGTCTGGATTACCAAGAGTAATAGGTTGAGTGGTTAAATCGTTGAGTAGTTAAGTTGGTAAAAAAAATAAAACTAAGACCCAAGACCTAAGACCAAACACCTAATACCTAAAGGATGGACTCTCGACTCTAGACTAATTTTCTCTTATCACACCAATTCTTACCTATCATTTTATTCAATAATTTGAACCTATCAGAATCTTTTAGATAGACTCTTTTTATGCCATTTCACTGCTATAACAAAAAACATGACACCAAAACCAAAAAGAACTAATAAATCAACAGCAGGGTTGAAATAATTCATACCCGCAACCGAATATCTGGCTAAATCCGTATAGTAAGTTAAAGGAGAGATATAGGAAATAACCCTCCAATTACCCATCTTTACAATTGGAACGAATACCCCGCTTATAAAAATTAAAGGGAAT
>DAOVFB010000085.1 GCA_030668705.1 Candidatus Stahliibacteriota bacterium | reverse complement strand
AACCACCGAGCTTGTTTACCCATGTTTGTCTGGGTTTAAATTAAGGGGGTGAGGTGGATAACACATATCACCTGTTTGTCTTCTCGCTTGACTTCTATCACATATCACCTTTATTGAAAAATAACCGTGAGTTTGCCGTGGCATTTTTAGGTCTTGGGTCTTAGGGTTTGGGGTTTAGTTTTCAATCAGTTCAAATCTGTGTAAATCAGTGTCTATTCCTTGTGTGGTGTGTGTCTTTTATCTGCGTATATCTGTGGCTAATATAAAATGCACGCTTGACAATTACCCACTTCCTTATTAGTATGCAGTGAGTCCAAAATGGAAATAACATGTGTGCAATGTGATATGGCAAAGAAATATGGATTTGGGAGGGGGAGAAGGATAACAGAGGATAAAGAAATAAGGAAAGTTCTCCAAAAAGGGCAAAATTATCCCGGTTCTCTCCTTAAAATTCGCTATTTATCCTGCGAAGAGCGAAGATTTGCAGTTCGCTTAGAGCGAGGGATAAGGGGTGGATATAAGAGAAATAGATTGAGGCGTAGATTACGTGAGATTACCAGGAATCTTGCCCCGGAATTGAAAAAAGGATTGTATATTGTTGTGGGGAGAAAGGACGCCATTGAAGTAGGTTACAATAGGTTAAAAGAAGACTTTGAAAAGGTGGTTATGGAGGGAAATTTATGGCAAAATTGATGGTATTAACTATTAAATTTTATAAAATATTTATATCTCCGATGTTTCCGAGATCTTGTAAATATTATCCGAGTTGCTCTTCCTATGCAATCGAGGCATTCGAGAAAAAAGGATTGTTTAAAGGATTGATTCTTAGCATATGGCGGATTCTTCGTTGTAATCCCTTTAGTCCAGGTGGGTATGATCCTGTGGATAATAATCCGCTGGATTGTAATCCTTTGGAGGTAGGGAATGGAAGATAATAAAAGGATGGTTCTTGGGTTTGTTCTAATACTTCTTGTTATGATAATGTTTCAATTTCTAAATATTTCACGGCAGAAAAAAGTTCCTGAAAGTTCCGTGGAAACAGCAATACAGGAAGAAAAAACAGAAGCGAAAAAGGAAGTTCCAGATAATAAAGGCATAGAAAGTATTCCTATTGAAGAAAAAGGATTGAATGAAATTTTTGCTAAGAGCGACACCGCAGAGCCCCAGGAGAAAAAGATAAACAGAATGGTAATAGTTGAGACGAATCTAATGAAGGTACATTTGAGCCCAACAGGGGGGACAATAGATTCTATTTGCCTTAAGGACTATGCTGTGACTTTAAAAGCACTCAATCAAGATGCCCGATTATTATCTACCGTAATGTTAAGAGGAAGTGCAAGATTCTCGACGGATGTTATCCCATTTAACGTGGAGGTAGAGGAAAGAGGAAAAGACAAGATAGTAATTTTCTCATATCTATATGATTCACTCGAAATAACTAAAACTTACCTATTTCAGGATGATTCGTATCTTATACGTCTGGAGTGTCTGCCCCAGTTAGAGTATTACTATAAAATAAGTTCTTTTGAGACCGGGGAAGCGTTCCCACGGGAGGCTCGTTACAGTGGAACAGTGTATTCGGTTGGAAAGAGGCCTCAAAATATTAATAAAAAAGATATGTTCAAGGGTGAAAATAAAGATATTACTGGAACTATAGATTGGGTTGGTTACGAAACAAAATATTTCTTCATCGGGTTAGTGCCAGAGGATTATGTTACCGAATTCACTGTGAACAAGTCCCCTGATAACCCGAGTATTTTTGTGCGTGCTGAACCAAATGCAAGATTTTATTTTGGTCCTCTTAAGTATACGGTCCTATCGAAAGCTAAAGAAGGCTTGGAAGATGCTATATATTTTGGATGGGGCTTTATCCGTCCTATAAGTAAACTCTTATACCATTTCTTAAATTTTGTTCAGCGTTCTGTCCATAACTTTGGGTTTGTTATAATCATATTTGCAATAGCAATAGTCCTTGTGTTCTCACCGATTACACTAACTAGTTTTCGATCTATGAATAAGATGCAGGCTCTGCAGCCAAAAATGCAGGAATTACGGGAAAAATATAAAAAAGACCCACAACGTATGAACAAGGAGACAATGCAACTATATAAAGAATTTGGGGTTAATCCACTCTCCAGTTGTTTACCAATGCTGCTGCAGTTTCCTATTTTCTTTGCCCTATATTCGGTATTAAATAGTTCTATAGAGTTGAAGGGTGCACCCTTTATTTTATGGATAGAGGATTTATCGATGAAGGATCCGTATTATGTTTTGCCTATCCTAATGGGTGTATCTATGTTTTTGCAACAGCGCTTATTTTCTCCACAGCAGGGTTCTGAACAGCAAAAGATGCTTACATTTTTAATGCCTATTATTTTGACATTTGTTTTTCTCTCATTTCCATCAGGACTCACACTTTACTGGCTAACGTATAATATATTAACGATATCAGTTCAGTCGTATTTAAGAAAAAAGACCTGAGGGGGTAAGCTATGGTTAACCATGAAATGAGAGTAGAAGCAGAAGATCTGGAAGGAGCAATAGAAAAGGGACTGGAGGAGCTTGATCTCCACACGAAAGATGAAATGGAATGGGAGGTTGTATCTGAAGGGGAAGAGAGAGTCGAACTAAAGGTATGGAAGAAGGAATCAGAAAAGATTAAATTGGTAAAAGATGAGGTAAATACCTTTCTGGAGAAACTTGGCACTTCAGGCTCAATCGAGATTGAACAGGAGGATGATAAATTATACATTAATATAAGGACAAAGGATATGGATGGTTTACTTATAGGTAAATCCGGGAGAAATCTGGAATCCCTGCAACATCTTCTTTCAAGGATTATACATGGTAGGGATAATTCAATAGATCTTACCATTGATATTGCTGGTTATCGTAGAAAAAAAGAACATACTTTACAGATTCGGGCAACGGCTTTCGCTGAAGAGGTGAAGAGATCGCATAGAGAATTTATATTTGAACCTCTACCACCATCACTCCGAAGAGCTGTGCATATTGCGATCTCAAAGGTTGAGGGAGTGAGAACTTATACCATAGGTGAGACAGACCTTAAGAAGGTAGTAATATCTCCTTCCAGGAAAAAAGATAGTTAAAGAACAATCTTCTATAATACGCAGTAATCTTCTTATTTACGAGAACAATTCTGATAAACGAATGGTTGAGTTTCAGGCGCTTAAAGGCAATACTATAGAGAACTCATTCTAGAATGATTGAGAATAGGGATACAATATGTGCTATAAGCACCCCGGTTGGCAGGGGTGCTATTTCACTTATTAGAATTAGTGGTAAAGATTCTGTTTCTATCGTTAGAGAAATCTTTACTGGTGCTAAGAGGGTAGAAGAGATGGAAGGGGGAAGTATTGTTCATGGTTGGATAATAGATCCAGATACAGAGGAAAGAATAGATGAGGTATTAGTTTCTGTGTTCAGGGAACCCCATTCATACACCGGAGAGGATTTGATAGAGATTTCCACACACGGAGGTATTGTTATTCCCAGGGAAGTTCTCAAGTTACTGGCAAAACAGGGCTCACGCCTCGCTTTCCCCGGGGAATTTACCCGGCGGGCTTTTCTGAATGACAAAATGAGTCTATTGGAAGCAGAGGCATTATTGAATGTAGTTGAAGCGAAAACGGAAAGAGGGGCAAGGCTTGCGGAGGCAAATCTTGAGGGAAGATTGCGAAGGGAGATAGAAGGAATCAAGGATACTTTACTTAATATAAAAACCTTGCTTGAAGCAACGCTTGATTTTGAAGATAGAGAGA
The DNA here is from genome assembly GCA_030668705.1 of Candidatus Stahliibacteriota bacterium. GTDB lineage: Bacteria > Hydrothermota > UBA3072 > UBA3072 > UBA3072 > DAOVFB01. Next base: position 3,709 of record DAOVFB010000085.1, on the reverse strand, counting down.
GACTGGAAATCAGGAGAGAAGATATTGTAAATGAGATGAATAGATTGAGGGAAAGGCTCGATGCTCTTGTGTTGTCGTATAAAGGGGGCAAGATCCTCATTCAAGGTATAGACATTGCAATTGTGGGTAAACCAAATGTTGGGAAATCAAGCCTTTTTAATACAATCTTAAAGGAAGACAGAGCAATAGTTACTGCTCTACCAGGCACTACAAGAGATGTATTGGAGGGAATGGTGGATATAGATGGGTATCCGGTCAGGTTTATGGATATGGCTGGCATCCGATCTCCCTTAAATGAGCCAGAACGCAAAGGTATCCAGAGAGCTCGACAGATGATAGACTCTGCAGATGGTATATTGTTCCTGATGGATATTTCCGAACCATTATCTACTGCCGATAGGAAAATTTATGAGACTATTTATAGGAAACCTTTTATTCCTGTGATGAATAAGAGTGACCTTGCTCATAAGATAGATTCTATACCTTTTCCGGGAAACCCGGTTCTTGTTTCTGCAAAAGAACATACGGGGATTAATGACCTGAACAAGGCAGTTAAAGAACTAATTCTGCATATACTTCCCTACGACTTTAGTGAGGATATGGTATGCACTACAGAGAGGCAGGCGGATGGCATAAAAAGGGCTATTGAGTCTATTGATAATGGTCTGGGAATATTGCATAACAACGGGGACCTCGAACTCACAGCTTTTGATTGCGGGGAAGCTATTGATAGGTTAAAAGGTTTAACGGGTGAGATTACTGAAGAGGAAGTCCTTGACAGGATATTTTCTAAATTCTGTATAGGAAAATGAGAAACAGAAAATACAATGTACAACATGCCCCACAGAAAAGCACTTCTACAACCACCTCTGTGTTCTCTCCTGTCTCTGTGGCATTATTAGGTGTTTGGTTCATAGCGTTTATTGCGTCTATAGCGTTTGTGGGAACGGGCTTCTGCCCGTGATCATCGAGGCTGGAAAGCCTCTCCCACAAGATTAGTCGAGCGTCCATCTTTTAGGTATTAGGTGTTTGGTCTTGGGTCTTAGGGTTTAGTAGTTAATCAGTTGGTATCAGTGTAAATCAGTGTCTATTTTTGGGAGGTATGAGTTTTTATTAAGAATTAACCGTGAGTTTGCCGTGGCTAATCTTTGGAGGTGTGTGTTTTTTACACAAAAAACAATTCTTCTCTGTGTTCTCTGTGTCTCTGTGGCAACTACCGTCATAGGATGTAGGATGGGAGGTCCAAAATGAAGAAGTCAGATTTTGTTTTTGACCTGCCAAAGGAACTTATTGCACAATATCCAAGAGACAGGGGACAGTCCAGGTTATTCGTCCTTTACCGGAAGAGAAGAAAATTTGAGCACAAATCTTTTAAGGACATAATGCAATACGTAAAAAAGGATGATTGCCTGGTTATAAATAATTCAAAGGTTATTCCTGCCAGATTTTATGGATATAGGGAGTCCAGCAGTGGCAAGCTGGAACTATTACTCATAGAGAAGATGGATGATAAAAGATGGAAAGTGTTAATTTTTCCTGGAAGGAAAGGGAGAGTGGGGGATTTTCTCGTATTAGAGAATAAATTGAGGTGTAGGGTTCTGGAGATAGATGAAAAGACAGGAGAAAGGATAGTTGAATTCGAAGACGATAAGAATCTTTTGGAATTTGGTTCAGTCCCACTACCCCCATATATAAAGCGAAGGCCAAAAAGAGAAGATAAAAATCGATATCAAACAATTTATGCAGAGAAAGACGGATCAGTGGCTGCTCCAACTGCTGGATTACATTTTGATGAAGAAACTCTCAAACAATTTAAGGGAAAAGGGGTGGATATTGCGAAGGTTACTCTTCATGTAGGGCCCGGGACATTCAGACCCGTTCGGGAAGAAGATATAGAAAAGCACGAGATGGAGAGTGAAAGATATGAGATATCCGAGGAGGCTGCCGAGAGTATTAACCGTTCAATTGCGAGAGGAGGCGATATATTTGCAGTTGGTACAACAACAGTTAGAGTCCTTGAAACAGTGGCAGATAAGGAAGGCAGAGTGAGAGAGAAAAAAGGGAGGACTGATCTCTTTATCTATCCTCCCTATAAATTTAAGGTTGTCAATCACCTGATAACAAATTTCCATCTCCCTGGTTCAACGCTTATAATGCTTGTTTCTGCATTTGCAGATAAAGAAATCATCCTCAAGGCTTACAGGCTCGCTATTACCAGGAGATATAATTTTTACTCTTATGGTGATGCGATGCTAATTCTGTAATCTCTATAATTTAAAGCATCATCCCCAATTTCAAGTTCAGTTGATTCCATGAACCCGCATCAGGGAATATCATACCATAACCTGCTTCAACGAGGATATTTAATCCCATTTTAATATTCAGCCCTGCATAGGCGTGAATGCCAAAGTAGCTCTCCGAATCGAAATCTCCTACCTTGAAAATGTGCAATCCAGGACCTGCTCCAAGATAGAAACCTAAAGGTGAAAGTGGTGGCGATATACTGTATTTTCCGGATACAATAACGTTCATATCAGAGGAAGTTATATCCTCTTCTATATGCCATGCGTACCCTGCTTCTCCGCGAAAAGCTATAGGTACTGCTGGTAGGCTAAGTTCAACAAGGCCTCCAAATGAAGGCCACCATTGGCTTACCGACTCACCATTACCAAACATTTGCATATCCATCCCCCCTTTTAATCCAAATGATGGCCCAAGGGCTTCGGCTGGTAGACTAATCAACAATAATAACATTACAGGTAATACTAATAACACTAACTTTTTCATAAATCCCCCTTTTTATCGGATTTTTTGTTTTGATAAGTATAATTGAATGAAGAAATTAGTCAAGTAGGAGACTAAATTAGATAAAGATTGCTTATGACTTTTAAGAATTCAGAGGTAGATGAGATATTGTCAAATAGCCAATCGGGATTAGCCTGGATGAGTTTTTCTTTTTCCTCGAATCCCGTGGCGACTGCAATGGAATGAAATTCAAAGTTCTTTGCTGCATCTATATCCATTGTGGTATCCCCTATAACAAAGACCTCATCATTTTTGAAATTTTCCCCATAGAATTCACTTGCTTTCTGGAATGTGGTGGAGATAACATCTTTTTTACTCTTTGCGTGGTCCCCAAATCCACCCACCGGAAAATATCCCTCGAGCCCAAAGTGTCCCAATTTTGTTCTTGCTCCAACTTCCATATTTCCGGTGGCAAGTGCGAGATAGAACGAAGGTTCCCGGAAGAGGTATTCAAGCAGTTCGGTTAAGCCAGGCAGAAGTCTTGAGCCATCATTCTTTTCTATCGCTTCTTTGAGTTCCTTAGAATAGATAGAATAGAATTCTTCAATTCTATTAAAGAAAATTTCATTTAGGTTGAACTGTTCGATTAATCTTAAGAAAACGCCATAATCAGTGGATGAAGAGAAATCCAGTTTTTCCCCAGCCCCCTTTATCCCATACATTATTCTCATAGTTGTATCCAATGCTTTCCTGCCGCACCCGAATACGTTTATTATTGTCCCATCTAAATCAAATATGAGTAGATTTTTTCTATTTATCACGATTCCGGAGGGCATGAGAATATTTTCCCTATTCTTTCCCAGCGTATTTTCCTCCATAGGTTACTTAAAGAGATATTTGGTCTCCAGGACCAGTATACAAACATTGGGGTTCCCGAGATATAGTCAACAGGGACAGGGCCCCA
>DAOVFB010000048.1 GCA_030668705.1 Candidatus Stahliibacteriota bacterium | reverse complement strand
AGCAGCAATAGCAGCAACAAGCATCACGAAAACAAGTATTACCTCAAGTATCATTATCTTTGCTCCTGCAGAAACCCTTTGATTGATCCACTTTGGTTCCTTCACAAAGCGGAACTGAAGAAATGCATGATGCCCTTCCAAGTGCATGACTTGATATTGGATTTGTGACTAATACAAATACAGCAATTATCAATGTCGTCCAGAACCAGGTGGGTTCTATTATCCCAACACCAATAATAGTACAGAAGGCTCCCAGTGTTGTACACTTAGTCCCTGCCTGCAACCTGTTGTATACATCGGGCATCCTGTAGATACCAAGACTACCCAGAAATAAGAATATTACTCCAAATCCAGTGACCCACCAACCCCAGGTCATCTAATCCCTCCTTCAAGATATCTTGCAATTGCGACAGAACCAATAAAGGTTAAAACAGCGTATACAAGCGAGACGTCCAGATATATCTCTCTTTTCAGGATAAGACCAATCAGGACCAATAGTGCCGTGGTAACAGTTACCGAGGTATCCAGAGCAACTGCGCGGTCGGGAGCAGTTGGTCCCTTCATCATTCGCAGTAAACATAATACCACCCCCACTCCAATAATTACGAGAAAAATTGTTCCAATCATTGGAATATAACCTTTAGATACTTCTCAAATCTTTTGCCTATTATTTCGGTGGTTTCTTCGATAGCGGTGGCTTTGACATCTATCCAGTGGATTAGTAATCTATCCTCCTCTATATCCAGAGTGAATGTTCCTGGTGTCAGGGTTATGGAATTAGCCAGAATTGTTTTTGCGATATCTGATTTTAATTGAGTCTTAATGATCACCACTCCTGGATTTATAGGGAGGGATGGACGAATAATCCGGGAAGCCACATCTAAATTAGCCTTTATTATTTCCCAGAAGAGAATGAATATATACAGGATAAGAAATCCAAACCTTTTGAGGGTTATAGGTGGAAAACCGAGTTGGATATAGGATTCATGAGTAACAATGGCTATTATAAAAGATATAACAATTCCCACCAAGAATTCCTGGTAGTTAAAGGTCGATGTCAGGAGAAGCCATAGTGTAACGAGAAAGAAAAACAGCCACAAAAACCCTTCTATTCTATCTTTCCCAGAATAATTATTATCCTTCTTATGCATCTAATTTACCCCCCAGTATTACAAATACTTTATCCACTTAATTATTCCTTCTACAGACTTTTATAATAAAATGTATAAATTTGTCAAGATGTGAAATTCATCACAAGAAACTTGACTCCCTTTAATTCAAGAATGTTTTTTAACCTAACTTGATTTGAAGTCCAACAGTGAAAAAATTCTTTTTGATAAACCCTTAAACTTTGGCATGAATTTTCCCACATTCCAAACAAATAATAGGTTGACATGTCTTATATCTTTTACTAATATATAAATTAGGGAAATAATATGGAATCTAAAAGATGTAAGATAAAGGATTCTGAATGTCATTTAAAGAGAATTCAAGACTGGCATAATAGTTTTGAATCTGGTATATCATCCCTAATTGAAACCCTGAAAGGCCTGGAAGATAGTTCCATTGAGGCCAGGAAGGAGTGTAGTGAACATTATGCAAGAACTATTGAGTTGACAAGGGCAAAAACCAGATTCACCTTTGAAGTATCCCATGAATTAAAAGCACCACTGGCTTCTGTTTATAATATTATAAACGTAATATTGGATGGTTACCTCGACGGAGATATTGAAAAGCAGAAAGGACTCCTCGATAGAGCGCGAGTGCGGATCAAAAGCATTACAGAACTTTTAAATGATCTTTTAATGTTATCTCGTCTTGAGGAAAGGACAAAAGAACTTGAAAAGGAAGAATTTAATATCGGAGAGGTATTTTCCTCACTTATTGAAGAAATGAATGAATATGCAGAAAAAAGTAATATTAAAATAAACTGGAATCTCTCCGATAATTATCCTCATATTTATGGGAATGCAGAGCTTATCAGGAGAGTTTTTGCAAATATAATTCACAATGCAATTAAATACAGCAACCCCAGGGGCCTGGTGGAAGTGACGGGAGAAAAAGAGAACGGTTCCTTTCTGCTGAGAGTAAAGGATCATGGTATAGGTATAAAGGAAGAAGAACTACCAAAGATATTCAATATCTTCTTCCGGGGCGAGAATGCAAGACCTAATCGTAAAAAGGAAGGTATGGGACTTGGACTTTCTCTTGTAAAGAGAATAGTTGATGCTCATGGAGGTTACATTAATGTAAAGAGTCAATTGCATAAAGGAACTACAGCAGAAGTGCGTTTTCCTGAATTTCAAAAAAAGGAGAAATGATGTCAAAAGAAGTGCTTATTGTGGATGACGATCCTGATTTTGTAGAAACCATTGAAATAGTCCTTCAGGGTAATGGTTATGAAACCCGTACTGCCAATGACGGCGAAGAAGCATTAAAAAAAGTGAAGGAAAAAGCTCCTGACATTATACTGTTAGATATCATGATGAAAACCAAGGGTGATGGTATATGGGTGAGCGAGAAAATTAGATCGGAGGAGGATTTAAAGGAAATTCCCATAATTATGATAACCGCGGTAAATCAGGATGCAGAAATGGCTAAATTCCACTTCGAACAAGAAAGTGATATGGAGTATATGCCTGTGAACGTTTTTATGGAAAAACCTATCGAAATTGAAGAATTACTTGAAGAAATTAATAAACTTATTGGAGCGTCATAGGGATAGGGACTATCAACCATATTTCAAAAAAACCGTAATACAATAGAAGTATTGGATAAGAGAGTTGGTGTTTAACTTTTTGACATTCTTACACTAGCAGATTTTTTATGAGTTTTGAGTTCTATGTTTTAATATTAAAGTTTAAATTTTGGAGCGAAGCGACCCATCTATATTAATCTGTGGCTTATTCGTTCTCTTCCATCGCTTCCCTTGAAAGATATAAGGGAAATCCGCGACGCTGGAGATATGTGAGTATCTTTTTTTTGCTATCCTTTTTGTTAGAGTATTTTTTGATGGCTTTTAATGCAGCTTTACGCGCATTTTCCCTCTCATCAACAAGTTTTAGGGCTTTCTCGATATCCTCATCGGAGATTCCTTTCTCCTTTAATTCCATACGGAGAGCGAAGTGTCCTTTGGGGTTCCTCGCATTTCTATCCTTTACCCATCTCTCGGCAAACAGGCAATCATTTAAGAGCCCTACGTTTTCAAAGTCGTTTTTGACCTTTTCTATTACCTCTTTATTAAAACCTTTACCAATAAGATAATCGTTCACCTCTTTTTTTGAACGATGACGATACGATAGATAATTTCTAACCCTTTCCTTTGCTTCTACTAAGTTTTCATTGGATTGTATTGAGATAAGCTCGGAATGACTTAACTCTTTTCCTACATAAAGATGATATTTTATCAAAGTTTCTTTATATAAGCCTGATGCGAACTCTCCGTCGATATAAAGATTAACTCTGTTCTTCTTTTTCTTCTGCTCCTCTATCTTTGTTATCTTGCTCATAAGGAATATTGAGTTTTTCTCTTATTGTTTTCTCGAGTTCCTCACTTATCTTTGGGTTCAGAGCAAGGAATTCTTTTGCATTCTCTCGTCCCTGCCCAAGACTTGTGTCTCCGTAATTAAACCAGGAACCTGACCGTTCTAACAATCCAAGGGTTTGCCCGAGGTCGATTAACTCACCTTCCTTTGAAATTCCTTTCCCATACATTATATCAAATTCTGCCTCTTTGAAAGGAGGTGCGAGCTTGTTCTTAACGACTTTTACCTTTGCTCTCATACCAACTGATTCTGTTTCCTTTTTAATTGCACCAATGTTTCTTATCTCCATTCTGATTGTGGTATGGAATTTTAAGGCAAGACCTCCAGGAGTGGTGAGGGGATTACCAAACTGGATACCTATCTTGTAGCGGACCTGGTTTACGAAGAGTGCAGAGGTTAGAGATTTGCTCATTACGCCGGATAATTTCCTTAAAGCCTGAGACATAAGGCGTGCACGAAGAGCTACATGAGAATCTCCCATCTCTCCTTCTATTTCAGCTTTTGGAACAAGAGCAGCAACCGAATCTATTGTGATAATATCAACTGCGGCACTCCTTACCAGCATTTCAGCTATTTCAAGAGCCTCCTCACCAGTATCCGGTTGCGATATTATGAGTTCTTCTATATTTACGCCAAGTTTTCCAGCGTATTTTGGGTCAAGAGCGTGTTCTGCGTCGATGAAAGCTACTGTTCCGCCCTTCTTCTGTGCCTCTGCTGCAATATGAAGGGCAAGGGTTGTCTTTCCGGAGGACTCTTTTCCGAATATCTCAATCGCTCTTCCTCTTGGGATTCCTCCAATACCAAGAGCATAGTCTAGCGCAATTGAACCTGTTGAAATAGTAGGAACACTTATGGCCTCTTGACTTCCGAGTTTCATCACAGCCCCCTCCCCGTATTGCTTCTGAATCCGTTTCATAACGGAATCAAGCGCTTTCTTTTTTTCCTCATCCATAGAAACCTCCTATCATGAGTATTATTAATGCACATATGAAGAATATACCGTATATTAATAGCATGAACTTCCAGTCGGGTTTCATTCTTGCTTTTCTCCATACCCAGATACTTTCAGCCGTCCCAAAAATTCCTCCTAATCCTCCAACCGATACAGCATAAAGCAGAAAGCGGCTATTGATACCGGAAAACGGCAAGATATATGATATTATATTAGAAGATAATAGAGGGGAGCCCATACTACCTATTAAAAAGCCGCTCCAAATATTCAGGGTAAATGGATGACTATTCAGTAAAAAGTACACAATTAGGGCAAAGCCTGCGGGTATAAGCACCCACCAGTCGACCTGTTTTAAGGTTTCCATACTTATAAAGGCAAAGGAGAATGCCCCTGTGATGAACAGAAAACCCAGGAGATTCATTTTTCCTTTGAAATAAGCAATGATGAAAATAAAGAGAATTCCAGCAAATACAAGCTCCTTCCATCTCCATTTTGTTTTTGTTTTTTTCTCCTTTATTTCACCTTTAGAAGTGAAATAATAGGCTAATACCATCAGGATTACCAAACCTGTAATCCAGAGTGGTAGCATTAATGAAACAAAAGTTGATATTGGTATACCGGGTTTTCCATTACCAAGGAATATCGAGATATAGATATTTCTCATATTCCCAAAAGGTAGTATTACACTCCCGAGGATGGTGGAAGATATGAATAGGGTGCTAACCTTAGATTTATTTTCAAATCTCAGGTGCCATTTGTCAAAGGATGAAATAAGAACAAAGGAAAGAAAGAGGGGCGAGAGTACATAGGTAAAAGCAATAAGCAGGAGAGAAGCCATTCTCTCATTGGTATTATTAAGTATTCTTTCCCCAAAATATTCTATTGTTCGAGACCTTTTTATAGAGGCAGTAGCGAAGAGAAGTATCAGTATTGTGAAGAAATAACTTATCGGTGGCGGTATATTCAACTTTCCTCCGGAAATCTGGCTACTATATTATATATTGGTCCAGTTGGAGTTAATACGCTTTCAAATAATGTTATATTACTTGCAAGAAATGGAGGATAGGAGAAGTCAATATCTGGAAATGTGAGTTTCCCCTTTTTTACTCTTCCAGTAGTAATATGAGGTGTGAAGTTCATTTTTTCCTTAGGGAATCCTACTTCAGAACATCTATCTTCGATATTCTTAAAAAGTTCACTCAAGTATTCTCCCCCTTTGTCTGTGCCCACCCATAAAACCCTGACTCTTGATTTTGAAGGGAATGCTCCAAGCCCAGAAAGGCTTATCGTAAAAGGTTTGAATGTTTTTCCAATATCCTTAAAGATATTTAAAAGAGGGGTAGGCGATTCAACTTCGCCAAAGAATTTTAACGTAATGTGCAAGTTATCCCTTGCCACCCACTTAACTAAAGCTTTCGTGTCTATTTTATGTGTTATATCGCTGATAGATTTCTTTGCTTCTTCTGGTATTTCAATTGCAGAAAACAATCTCATTCAATTTCCTCCAGATTATCCTTTAATATTTTAAGTAATCCAATCGCAGTGGCTCTTTTAATACTTTCCCGCGGTGGTTTGTAATGCTCTATATTAGTAGTTATTTTTCCCTTAATGTCAACTCCCAGCACAACCGTTCCCACTGGTTTTGGAGGAGTACCACCAGAAGGGCCTGCAATCCCGGTTGCAGATATTCCAACATCGGTTTTCATCAACTTTCTCACCCCGGAAGCCATACCCTTTGCAACTTCTATAGATACTGCTCCATACTTTTTTAAAGTTGCACCAGGAATATGGAGTAACTCTTTTTTTACCTCGTTAGAGTAAGCGATTACTCCTCCTTTTAAATAATCTGAACTGCCGGGTATAGAAGTGATTAAATCTCCTACTCTGCCCCCTGTGCAGGATTCAGCAATGGATAGAGTATATCCTTTTCCTTTTAGGAGTTCTCCCACTGCCTTTGCTATTCTTTTTCCTTCATTGTTCATTGGGGTAGCTGTGAGTACCTGATTATCCACAGGAAAACATTTGCCAGAAGGCCTGCAATAATATCGTCGAGAACAATCCCTGCTTTTGCGGACTCTACTCTTTTAAGAAATGGAAGTTTAAAAATATCAAGTAACCGAAATACAATTAACCCTATAATGAGGGTTGGAATTGACTTTGCGTGTCCTGCAAGTGTTACCACCATTCCTGCAAGTTCATCAAGGGTAAACCACGAATAATCTTTTTCAAGGTCATAGGATAATAAAATTGCAATGGCGATTACCCCAAGAGTTACTCCCGCATAAGATATGGAATCCCACCTTGGAAAATAATAGAGGAGGAATCCTGCAATAATTGAAGTGTAGGTACCTCCTCCTTTTATTCTTCCCACATAGAAAAAACTCCCGAAGAATTTCTTCCAGGGAGCAATATTATTGTTTTTCATTCTTTTTAAAGAGTTTCCTTACCACCCGCTTTTGATATGTCGTGAGAAAATTCTTGAGGTCGATAACTATCACAATTTGACCTTCAAGGTTTCCAAATCCAATAATATATGGGGCTTGAATGATTTGACTCCTTTTATCCTTTATTTCTATCTCAAATATACCTTTTATCTCTGATATCCCAAAGGCGCAATAGTCAGAATCATAGGGCAGTAGCAAAATTTCCTTCGCAGGAGCAGGGAGTTTTAGTATTTTCCAGAATCTTATATATGGTAAGATTTTTCCCCTATATGTTATGAGTCCACTTATCCATTTAGGTGCTTTGGGTAAGGGGTCTAACTTTCGGGGCTTACCAAGGCGTCCAACCTGTTTTATTGGTATAGCGAAAATGCTTTCGCCCAGGGAGAATATAATACTTTTAGTCACTGTAGCGCTCTATCCCTTTCATCATTTCATCTTCCAGTTGGAGGAGTTTTTCTGCAAGAGCACCTGTTTCTTCTATTGAAGAGGTCTGTTTTTTTATTGCAGTGGAGATTACTTCTGTAGTTCCCACCTGTCTTGTGATTAACTCAGTCAGGAGACTTACAGCTTCCATTATTCCATTCATTGAATTTATTGCTTCTTTCTGTATTTCGTCAATCTGTTCTGCCAAATTCATTGTCATAGCGATTGATTCGGATATCTCTGTAAATTTTGCTTTTGTCTTTTCTATTCTTTCCTTGCTTTCTCTTGATATTGTACTATTCTCATCTGCACTTGAAACAGCTAATTGGACGGCTTCGTTCATTTGCTTTATACTTTCTTTCATTTTTTCAAGGTATTTTGCAGAATCGGAAGATAGTCTTCTGATCTCTTCCGCTATCACGGTAAACCCTTTACTTTTCTTCCCTACCCTTGCAGCTTCTACAGATGCATTAAGTGCCAGAAGACTTGTATCATCGGATACGGATTCCATCATTTGAGTGAATCCCTTTACTTCATTAAAACTATCACTAAGAACTTCAAGGTTCTGCATTGATTTTTCCATTTTCGGGGAAGTTATCTCTATCATCTCGACAGCTTCTTCAGTTATTTCTTCTCCTCTATTGGCCAGGCTTACAGATTTCTTTGCAATATTGTCAAAGATTTGCATCTGTGATTCAATCTCTTTAGAGATAGAGGATAGATTTTCAATATTATGTTGTATCAATTTGATATTGTCCATTACCTCGTGGGAATTCAGATTTATTTCTTTTATTGGACCGCTAATCTTTTCACCGGAAGTGGTTATCTTCTCTACCCCAATAGACAGGGTTTCTGTTTGCCTACGTACTTCTAAGGCGTTCTCTTTTATATTGTTAATAGTATTGGAAAGTAATTCTATAAATGTATGGAATTTTTCTGCAAGTACCTGTAATTCGTCACCTGATACGACAACTCCTTTCATGGATATATCGGGACTCAGAGATAGGGATTTATCAAATCCTTCTATAAGGGAATCAACCGGGTCCTTGATAAACATGATAGCTGCGTAGAGCAGGGAAAAAGGGAGTGGAAGATAGAAATAACCGATCCAGGATTTTGTCAGGATAAATCCATTGTAGATAGAGAAGAGTATTGCAGGAGCAAGGATTATTATGAGTTTTTGCGTAAGAGATGGTCCCTTGACCTGGATCCCCGGGAGGGATTTGTAATAAGGAATAAGTAGAGAGTAACTTATGCAATAGACGAGCCCGTATTCAATAATTCCAACGCTTATAGCAGTCCATACTCCTTTTACTAATTCACTCAGGGGGGCTATATAGAGGAATTGATTCATTATTAAGAATAGAACAGGTCCAAAAATAATAAAATTTAGCATCATATGAATCGCTCCCATAAAAGGGATTCTGTATAAAGAATGGGTTTCTCCTCGTTGTATGATACTATCGAGTCTTTTCCATTGGAATAGATAATATATAATGGAGAGGAAGAGAAATATTCCTATGACACAAGTGGAAAATCTTGCATACGAAGGAATTCCTAATATATGTCGAGAGTCAATCATTAATATAGGGACACCCAGAATTATTCCGGGTAAGACAGTTATTAAGGCATACTTACTTGCCATCTTCATATTCTACATCCTTAAGCGACTGGAGATATTTTCCCTTTAACAGTCCTTTCATCCTGAGTATCCCCACTATATTTGACCCGTAATGATAGGCACCAATTAGTAATCTTGGGGGGAACATTTCAGGAAGAGGTAGTATATCTTCTTCTTTAATTTCAATGATTTCCACTACTTCGTCTACTTGAAGACCGATAACTTGGTCGGAAATTTCTACCACTATGATTGGTGTTCTTCTTTTGACCCTTTCTCTCAAACCAAAGAGTGCAGCACAATCGACTACCGGGACCATTAAATCCCTTATTTCTGTTACACCGGATACAAATTCCGGCATCTGGGGTGCTTCAGTTAAAGATAGGTCTTTTTTTATCTCGTTTACGTAGTCCAGAGGGATACCGTAGTATTCTTTGCCCTCGCGAATAATCATTATCTCTTGAACCATAACAGGGGTGGGTTTTAGTCCTTTAGCTGCTTTCTTTTTCCCTGTTTCTTTTAGTTCGCTTACCCCTGGTTTCTTACCCGCCTCTTTTTTCTTTAGAGGTATGGCTTCGGCTTTGCGGGGTCCTTTTGTTTCTTTGGGAGTTTCCTTTGTACTTTCCAGTGATATTTTTTTCTTCTGTTTTTTCGGACTTTCCTTTTTCTTTCTCTTCAAAATCTCACGAAAGCTAATCTTTTTTTTCTTCTTCATCTATATCTCCAGGTCGGTCACGACAGATTCTATTATATTGGAATTTATCTGGTCAACACCTTCTGTAAAGCCAACGAAAAGGGCATTCTGGGCTACATTATTTATAACGCGTGGTAGTCCTTTACTTCTTCTGTAAAGCAAAACCAGTGCCTCCTCCTGGAAAACTTCATCGGTTCTGCCTGCTATGCTCAACCGGTGTTTTACATATTGAATTGTTTCTTCTCTACTAAGTGGCTGTAGATGAAATCGGATGTTAATCCTTTGTTTTAACTGAGGGGTTTTCTCAATTCTTACCTTTAATTCTGGTTGCCCAAGGAATACAATGTGGATTAATTTTTTCTCTGCAGTTTCCATATTGAGAAGTAGTCTTATCTCCCGCAGGGCGTCATAGGAGAGTATTTGTGCTTCATCTATCAAGCATACGACGCTTTTGCCGTTTTTACTAAATTCAAGTAACCTTTCCTCCAATCTGCTAAGAACTTGCAATTTAAATCTGGGTATTTTTTCTTCACCGGATTTCTGGAGAATGGTTTTCAGGAGTTGAGTCGAAGAAATTTTCGGGTTTGTTATTAAGAAAACTATGAAATCTTGCACCTTGAGGTTTTCCATTAAAGCATATGCAAGGTATGTTTTTCCACTACCTATTTCTCCTGTAATGAGTGATAGACCACCGCCAATCTCCGTGATATTGTAGAGTAATCTTGCGTATCCTTCTTCGAATTCATCGCTATTGTAAAGGAAATTCAGATTTGGAGTGTTTGAAAATGGTTTTTTATTCAGTTTCCAGTATTCATTTACCATTTAATTCCTCCTTGGCTTTCTTTGCCCAGATGTTAAACTTATTTATATCGATCAATTTTTCCCATATTTGGGTAGCCAGATTATTTAATCCGCGTTTTTTATAAGCCTTACCTAAATAATAATATGCCTCGTAAAGATTTGGCCCCAATGCTATAGCTTTATTTAGAAATTCAATTGCATCATCAAACATCTCCCTCTCCTGATAAATTAATCCAAGGTAAAATAATGCGTAAAGGACAGCCTGTTTATTATTTGCATTTTTTGTAATGTTCGATAAACCCTCAATTGCTTCCCTGTATAGTCCTTTCTTATAATTAAGATATCCTAAATTGGCGTGCGCCATCTCATTATTTGAATCCAGATTTAACACTTCCTGGAAAGTCAAAGAGGCTTTGTCGTATTGTTCAAGGTGGATGTATGCCCAGCCAAGAAGGTTATATATCTGCACATTCTTTGGGCTCAACTTCTTAGCTTGTAATAATTCTCTACTGGCTTTCTCGTATCTACCTGATACTATATAATTCCAGCCTCTATCTAAAAGGGTTTCAACGTTTACACGGGCTGATTGAATCTTACTGAGAAACCCTGACATATCTGTGTGCCGAGGTTTCTTTTCCTTTATGTTTTCATTTCTACCCAACAGACTTTTCGTTTTATCTTCCAGTCTTTCTATCTCATTCTTAACCTCTGTGATACCTTTAAGTATTTTATTGAGTTCTTCTCTGGTATTCTCATCTCTGTTGGCCATGTTTTCTATCTCTTGCAGACGCTCTTTTATTTTTTCAAACATTGTTTACTATCTCTACGAGTTTATCTGCGATCTTTCCTAAAGGTAGAATGTAGTCCACGGATCCAGTCTCGAGGGCTGCTTTCGGCATGCCGTGAACTACGGAAGTATCCATATCTTGAGCAATAATTGTTCCTCTCTTACGTTTTATATTCCTTACACCTATTGAACCATCCCTCCCCATTCCTGAAAGGATGATTCCTATAATATTTCCATTGAAGGTGTCTGCAACAGAGTTCATTGTTATGTCTGCGGATGGTCTGACCCCGTGAAGAGAAGGGTTTTTGTTTAATTTGATTCTATTATTCTCGTTTAATTCCAGATGAAATCCCCCAGGAGCAATTAAAGCCTCAGCGGTATGCAGATGATCTCCGTCCGATGCTTCTTTTACTTTAATCTTGCAATGTTCATTCAGTCTTTTGGCGAAGGCTCCGGTGAATCCCGGAGGCATATGCTGGACGACAATTATTGGAGATGGAAAATCATGAGGGAGCTGTGAAAGCAAGAAATCGATGGCTCGTGGTCCTCCTGTAGAAGCTGCAATTATGATTACTGTCTCCTTTCCTAATTTAAGTGTGGGACTTCTTGTTAATTTTAACTCTTTTCTTTCCCCTGGTAGATTAGCCTCATTTGCTATTTTTATTTTTTCCAGAATCTCCTGTCCTACGTCTCTAATATTCAAAGAAATGGTTCCACCTGGTTTTTCAACAAAGTCAATAGCGCCGGCTTCCAGTGCTTCTATGGTTTTTTCCGCTCCTTCCTTTGTATACGCAGATATCATAATAATAGGAGTAGGATATTTCTCCATTATTCTTTTTACTGTTTTAATCCCATCCATCCCTGGCATTTCTACATCCATTGTTACCACATCGGGTCGAAGAAGCGCTATTTGTTCTATTGCTTCTTCTCCACTGGATACTGTATAAATCATATTTATTTCAGAGTCTTCTTTCAGTATATCAGTTAGCACCTTTCTCATAAACGCAGAATCGTCAACGACCAGCACATCAATCAAAACGTCTTCTCTCCTTTTGCATAGGAATTTATTCGTACCATCCCGGTTGATAGGCTAAATGTTACACTGCGACCGTAGTCTCCCCCTACATCTTCTCCTGTAATAGTGATTCCAAAGCCATTCAGAATTGCTCGAGCCATCCTTACATTCCTATTCCCTATAGAATTT
>DAOVFB010000141.1 GCA_030668705.1 Candidatus Stahliibacteriota bacterium | reverse complement strand
TCTCGGGCTCTGCATACATCTTTGCAAGTGAGATATTACCAATGACACCGGTTAGAATATTGTTGAAATCATGGGCAATGCCCCCTGCAAGGATACCAATGGATTCAAGCTTGCCTGCTTTACGAAGTTCTTCTTCCATTCGCTTTCTCTCGGTGATATCAATGATAATTCCTCTCATGCCCACAGGTTTGTTCTCATGGATGATATGGCTGGCGTATATAATAACAGGAAATGTGCTACCGCCTTTCCTCTGGGCTGTATATTCGATACCACCTAAACTCTCTCCATTCAATACCCTCTGAATATTCTCTTTAGCCCTGCTTCTATCCTCTGGGATTAGCATGTGGGGGGCATCCAAACCTCTATCAAAATCCTCTTGTGTATAGCCAAAAGCGTTAAACGCATTACGGTTGGCGAATGTAAGCTTTCCTCTTTCATCTGTTTCAAAAACAGTTTGAGGTAATAAATCGGCCAACTCTCTAAACCTTATTCCGCTTTCCCTCATCGCCTCCTCTGCCTTCTTACGCTCGGTGATGTCTGTATCGGCCCCTCTGTATCCAAGAAGTTCCCCTTTCTCATCGAGTATGGGGACTCCACTCGTCGAGAGCCAGACTATTTTACCGTTCTTGTGCACGTTCGGGTTGATGAATTCGCGAAAAGGTCTCTTTTCAGCAAACATTTCAAGCGCCGCTTTTTTCAAGGCTTCCCGGTCTTCTTGAAGGAACAGGTCATAGAAATATTTTTTAAGTATTTCCTCTTGTTTATACCCTAAAATCTTCTCTACAACAGGGCTCGCATAAGTGTACTTTCCGTTAGTGTCTACCTCCCAAATCCACTCCCTGGTGTTCTCTATAATATCCCTAAACCTTTTTTCGCTCTCCCTCATCGCCTCCTCTGCCTTTTTGCGTTCGGTGATATCATCTGCTGTACATACCACATATTCGACATTTCCATTTTCGTCTATTTTTGGCGTCTTTATAACGGACAGTAAACGTGTTTCCCCCTTCCCATTTTTAACCCATTCCTCCGAGCGAATCTGTTTTTTCTCCTCAAATACAGCTCTATTACCGGCAATACAAACCTCGGCTTCTTCCTTACCAACTATATCGTGTATATTCTTGCCTTCTAAGTCTTCCTTTTTCATTCCCAACAATCCCGCACAGGCTTTGTTTACAACACCATAGGTTTCTATATCTGTCAAATACCAAATCTGGGTTTCTATGTTATCGAGTAGTAATGTCTGTTCTTCTCTCTTTTTTCTTTCTAATTGAACTATAAATGTTTGTGTGACTATTCTAATGAAACCACCTTCTTTTACCAATTCCCCGCATATCCTGGCTACCTCTTCCTCGGTATAATCCTCCTTGTCTTTTAGGGCTGCAGCATTTATTTTTTCCCCGATTAGTTCCCTGGCTGTCTCTATACCAACACTTTGAGCAAAGGCACTTATCAACTCACTCCTGGTTATTTTCATTTCACACCTTTCTCTCCACCCCATGTTCCTTTATCACCCTTGGGCAGGAGCAAAATTACTGAAGTGGTGTTATGAAAGCCACTAAACTGCCCGGGCTCCAGGCGAATTTCCCCATAAGTCTCGAATCCTAATACAGGAATACCAGGTAATGCTTTCTTATATTGCTCTACGCTCTTATAAAAATCGTTTCCGAGCAGCATCAATCTGACACCGCACTCAAAAACAAATAATCCTGCAAAATCAGAGTAACCTTCGTTCTCGGCTGACTGTCTGGCCATTCTGGCAGCCTCACCGGCAGCGTTGATCTGGTTCTCTATGTTACTCCCATCCATAATACGGAAAACAGACCCTTCTGTAATACCACATGAAAAATTTAAGGAACCATCGTCATTTATACTTAAAGGGAATCTTACCTTGTATTCGCCCTCTTTCTCTGAAGGTAAACCAAGTTCGTAATTGCCAAGAACCAGTTCGGTCAGCGAAGACTTATCGAGTTTTTCGATATCAATACCACTCTTTTCAACAGCCCCTCTGGTTTCTTCTTTCCATACTTCCCATGCTGACCGTCCATCTACTTCATATACTACATTGCCCTTCGCCCTGGTTACTCGTAATGGTCTGCTCATAGGTGAGTGCCCGTGCTTTACCGCAGTAAATAAAGGCATTTTTGAAGCAAGGAGGCAAATACTCACCGCATCTGTCGCTACCATATCATCCGAGAATACAAAGGTCCTCTCAAATTGCATATCATCGCCAGCGCACCCACCAACAAGTTTTATTTTTTTATGAAGCATCTGTTCAAAAATATAAGATGCCAGCATTGTTATCTCCTCTCCCACTCCAGCTAATCCATCAACAAGGAGGACTACAGTAAAGTAGGGATAGCTTTCTATATTATCAGGCAGCTTTGCTGCAATTTCTTTTATTGCTGCCTCTGGATTCTGTTTTACGCCTTCAGCGATGGCAGTAAATATTTTAATATCGTCTGAGGAAAGTAAGCCCACAACCACGCTTCCCCTTTCAACTTTTTCTTTAGTAAATTCACCTGCTGAAGAAGCCCCAATTAAAGGTGCATTATTGGTAGATTCTCTTACTGCATCTACTACTTCTCTATAGTCATACTTAGCCGAAGAATAGACTATGGATAGATCAACTCTATTTTCCTTTAATTTCTCTTTTGCTTCCAGGACGGCTTCTTTAGCTGCTGCAGCGCTGTTTTTACTCTTGCTTAAACCAGTCGATAATTTAGTCCCTACTTTGATTTCCTCCTTCCTTATAATACAATTCTAAATGATACTTCCTATTCGGCAACCCTCAACCACCAATAACACTTGCCCTGCTTTCCATCTTCGGGCTTTTAGTCATCTGACCTAAAATTCATCTACCCAATCACTTATTTACCCGTTATCACCTTATGCAGAATTTTGCTTAATTCTCCCATATTATATGGCTTTGTAATGATACCTTTGAACCCATATTTCTCATAATTTACCATTATAGGATCACTGGAATAACCACTCGAAACTATTACCTTAGCATCAGGGTTTATCGAAAGCAGTTTGGGAGTGGCCTCCTTACCACCCATACCTCCAGGTACGGTCAAATCCATTATAACAACATCAAAAGGTTTACCTGATTCCTTTGCCTGTTCATACATCTCAATTGCTTCGGCACCATCCTTTGCAAACTCCCCCTCATAACCAATAACCTCGAGTATCCTCCCTGCAACATTCCGCACTACCTCCTCATCATCCATTAATAGAACCCTTCCCTTACCAAGAATAGGTTTCCCTTCCTCTGTCTTCTTTCTATGAATCTCTTTCTCCGAAGCAGGGAGATAGATATAGAATGTCGTACCAACACCAAGTTTTGATTCCACGGTTATGTAACCACCATGGTTCTTGATTATTGAATAGGATATAGCAAGCCCTAAACCACTCCCCTTCTGCTTGGTGCTAAAATACGGGTCAAATATCAGCTGTAAGTGCTCCTCTGATATTCCTACCCCCCCATCCTCTACGGTTATCTCTATATATTTACCTTTTTTTAGTGGAAGGGAATGCTCTTCACCTATCGTGATATTCTCGGCACTTGCCTTGATTAAACCACCCTCTGGCATTGCCTGGTCAGCATTGATAATTAAATTGTCGATTACTTGATTTATCTGACCTATATCAATCTCTACTGACCAGAGATCATCGGGTATAGAAAACTTACATTGGACATTGGAACCCCTTAGAGTAAATCGAACTGTATCCTTTATTATCTCTGCAATAGAAGCAGTCTCCTTAACAGGAACCCCACCTCTGGCAAAGGTGAGTAATTGATGGGTTAAATCCTTTGCCCTGAGAGATGCCCCTTCTGCATCTTTTAGTGTCTTGAGAATCTCGCTCTCGGGCTCTGCATACATCTTTGCAAGTGAGATATTACCAATGACACCGGTTAGAATATTGTTGAAATCATGGGCAATGCCCCCTGCAAGGATACCAATGGATTCAAGCTTGCCTGCTTTACGAAGTTCTTCTTCCATTC
>DAOVFB010000136.1 GCA_030668705.1 Candidatus Stahliibacteriota bacterium | reverse complement strand
TAGTCATTTAAAGCAATATATAACCAACTCTTGGGTCTGAAATTCCAGGAGAAGAGCAAGCCAATTCGGTTCGATAGCAATTCTGTATCTTGTAAATCAACCCCTGGTGCTTCCATCACAAACTCATTAAAAATACTCAATTCCATATCCTTACTCAAATTAAGCCTGACTCTGGGGGTTAACCTCGGTGTAACTGCAATGATAGTACTGGTTGTATCCCACTCAGTCCACATATTCCCATCCAAAATTAAAGAAATTCGCGGTATTGGAGTATAGGTGAGCGAAAACCAGTTACTTCCTTGATAGGCAATGAATTCACGGCGATAATTGTATTGATAGCCATAGTAACCGCCAAAATTCGTGTAGTACTTTTCGCCTCTCCCCCAGACAGATAAGTTTGCTGCGCGATAAAAGTAATTCGTATCAGCCTGATAATGAGAACCTGCATCCGCCTCAAAATAAAATCCCCAGCCATTACGGAAACTGGTACTTACAAAGAAACCACCCACATTTGACCAGTTTAAAATCCCGGGTTCCTTCCGCGCACTGAACAATGGTGCAATAGTGATTCTACGTAGAAAACCCTTATCATAATTCTTATATGGGCCGGTAATCAGCAGAATTCTCTTACGTCCCGCCCAGGGTGCATAACCAATATCACTAACATCAAAAGAATCATTCATAACCTCAAAAACAGCAATACTCATAAACCTTCTACTAAAACCATAATATCCTGAAGAGAGTGCCCAACCCCTCTTTCCATTTCTTTCACTAAGTGCACTCTGGAAGATGAATTGCTTTTGACCGGAAAGATAAGCACCATCTATACCAACTGCATAATTGTAATTATTTTTGTTAGCCATAGAGCCACTGAAGAGCACTCCCATTTCTGAATTCTCTAATACCCTGTGTTTTAATCTGACAATGCTAAAACCTCTTTTTGGTTCTTGTTTGAGTGAATCAGTATATGCACCCAGAACTCCCAAATTCCAGTCCTCAGCCCTATTGGTCAATTTCAAACCACAAAGGATTGGTATAGGTTCACCATCTATAGATCTTCCAATCGTACGAGAATAGAAGATATTAAGAGGA
Organism: Candidatus Stahliibacteriota bacterium; assembly: GCA_030668705.1. GTDB lineage: Bacteria > Hydrothermota > UBA3072 > UBA3072 > UBA3072 > DAOVFB01. The sequence continues at coordinate 3,122 of DAOVFB010000136.1, read as the reverse complement.
GAATAGAAATCACTTCCCTCTTCAAAATTAGAAAAGCGAAAAATCTCACTTCCTTCTAAAAAGAAAGGTCTTCGCTCTTCTAAATAGATAGGATACCGGGATAAATTCAGTGAAAATGGATCCGCCTCAATCTGAGCAAAATCCGGATTAATTGTAGCACTAAAGGTTCCCTCAGAGGTGAAATCCCATTTAAAATTTAAACTCCCGAACGGTTTCACTTTTCCTTCCTCTTCCCCCCATTTATCATATCTTATATATCCCTCCGGATACAATTCAAAATGATGACCTTTAGATTTTGGATTTATTCCCCTTAATACTCCATATCTTGAAACTATATCCCTGTTTATTGCATTTACTTCTGTCCAGTAATCGTATTCGTTATTTTTTGTGATATATCTACTAAAACTTACACCCCACTCAGGTAAGCCCTTTTTATACCTGATTGATTTGAAGGGTATCTTGTATTCAACAGTATAGTAATTATCATATATCTTTACTCCTCGATAGTAGACCCCATCCCATGTTTGGTCTCTTCTTCTGCCATCGTCAAGAATAAGACCATCATCTCCTGTTGTTAATTGTCCGGATGCATTAGCAGTGAAATAGTAGGCAGTGTTTTTACTGCCAAAGGGGTCAAGATATAAACGCACATAATCTTCCGTACCTCCTAAGCAGGAAACACATTTATATTTTTTTGTATAAGCGCGAAATGATACATATAGATTATCAGAATCCTGCATTAGATAAACCACTGTCTTCTCAGATGGAGGCTGCTTTTCATAAGGTAAGACCTGGATAAAATTGGTAGCCGAATCCGCAATATCCCAGATTTCTTCAATAATACCATCAATTATTGGTGCTTTTTCAACAAACCGAATCTCAACAACTTTATCGCTATTTACTGCTATTAAAAGGAAAAATAATAAGCCCACTCTACCTCCTATGTACTGTTAAGGCAATACTTTAACATATGTCTAATGAGCTAGTTTTTTAAATATAACATCCAGTTACCTTTTTTTCTTTAACCCTACTCTTTAATATCAACAGCTTCATTTTATCAACTTATTCAAACTCCAGAATGTTAGAAAAGAATGGCAGCATATATTTTTCGATTCGCTCTCGTACTTTGTCCCCGTGGCCACCTTCAAATTTTACCAGATTATGAGGTATGTCTGCTTCTTTCAGTAATTCTGAAAAATATTCGCAACCCTGTGGGATCCATTTGTAGTTATCATTTATCCCATAATCAATAGTAATGCCTTTAAGTGTCAGGAAATTATCCTTATAGCGTTCTATTTTTTCTGCTAAACCCCCAAAGCCATTCTCATAATTTTTCCATATCATAGTATCTAAAATGACCTCTTCATCCGATTTATAATAAGGATAGTCTATAAAAGGTGCCTTCATGTTAGGGTTGGGCGAAAAAGCAGCACCATATGCATATGAAAAGACCCTGTCATGGTCCTTGACTGCAATAACGAGATGTGTAATGAAGGACATGAACATTACTTTGGCCTCGTCTTCTTCCATTTCTTTAAATTCTTCATCCTTTATAAGATATTGATCGATTGTATTCTGACTTGCAAACATTGAGTTTTTTGATAATCCATCCTTAGCAAAAAGTCCTGGAGATAAAGCATAGGTGGCACCAAAAACATCTGGATGCAGCATAGCAAGATTTAAGGCACCATATCCGCCCATTGAATGTCCTCCAATACCCCTGGAATCAGCATTTGGAAGAGTTCTGTATTTATTATCAATGTACTCAACAACATCTGTGACTATAAAATCATCCCAATTTCCCAAAACAGGTGAATTAACATAAAAACTTCCCAGCATAAAAGTAAGACCATTAGGAATGACCACGATCATTTCATTAATCACACCAGTATCTATTAATTTATCTATAGATTCTTTTAACATAAAACCCTGAAACACACACCAGGAGGTAAAGTATATAATCGGTGTACTGAATCCAGGAAGAAAATAAACTACAGGATATTTTTTATCGGATGTGCTATATGAAGGAGGCAGATAAATAGCGACTGGTTGCTCTGTTGGAATCCCAAACAGATTGTTTTCTAATGAAGGTGCAGGGATATCTACTTCAATCAATTGACCTTCTGCTACTTTCTTTATTTTTGTCTGTGGGTTACCTAAACACTGAAAACCTGCAATTGTGTGTAATAGAATGAATGCACTCAATGTGAATGTAATTATTTTTAGTCTATTCATTCCATCTCCTTTTTAGGTTTTGTTGAGTTATTTAAATTATTTGCATTATGATTTTCAACTTGCTTACCCTTATCTTGTAAGCACCACATCGCCACCTTTCTCATGAATCCCCAATCCGAACCCCTATCATCCAATTCATCTTCACTGCGATAAGGCATGTCATTAATCACAGTATCTTTAAAAACTACGCTATCGCGGTCACTATCTTCCTCAAATTCCGGATGAGGACCTATAATAAACACTCTGCCTCTCCCATAATTAAATGCTACCATTGCCGAGTAACCCCCTCTATTGTGCCTGCCCAATATGTTTACTTCAGCATCTTTTTTCGGTATAAATACTGGTCCCCAGTAATAGAGAATCCATATAGATTCTGGCTCAGTCCTTGTTATGGGATGAGTAGAATCTACAAAATTCACTTTAACTACATCTTGATCAGGAAAAGGAACAATTTCATCAATGGGACCCTTCGCTGTTCCAGGAAAGATGCCAAGGGGCGTCATAGGAAGCCGCTGCTCTCGCCAGATAACCTTCTCACTTGCAAAGTAACCCCCACCACAAATACCAATGTAACTCCCACCACCCCGGAGAAAATCTTTTATTTGCTCCTTGCCTTCTAATGAAATATCCAGTGCATATTGATACATATTCCCACCGGGAACACACAGCAATCTGAAGCTGTCGAGTCCGACTTTATTAATATAATCTGCTTTTATCAATTCGACCGTATAGCCCATCCATTCAAACATATTCTCCGTGGCCCGGATACATTCTTCATCGGCGCCCTCGCCTGAGTAAAGTGCTATGTCAGCTTTTTTACTCTGTGGACCTTCACAATTTATGACAAATAGAAGCAACAAAAAAGAGAATATACAACCCATCATCCA
>DAOVFB010000053.1 GCA_030668705.1 Candidatus Stahliibacteriota bacterium | reverse complement strand
AGCGTTCGCCTGATAAGCGAGAGGTCAGTGGTTCGAATCCACTTAGGCCCATTTTAAAAACGGGGGCGTAGCTCAGCTGGAAGAGCACCTGCCTTGCACGTAGGAGGTCAGCGGTTCGAACCCGCTCGCCTCCATATTATTGTACACGAGGTTATTATAAGTTTGAATCATAGAGAATCCTCCCGAAAGCATTTACTTCCTACCAAGATATATGATATCGAGATATATAAAAATAAAACCGCCTCAATCTTCGATAAAGCTAGGTTTATTTTATGAATCCCATATTAAAAGTTGTTATATTATCCTTATTACCCATTTCAGAACTACGAGGCGGTATCCCGGTTGGTCTTGCTTCTGGGCTGAACATCTATGTTGTTTATCCACTCGCCGTTATTTCTAACTTAATTGCCTTTCCTATATTTTATCTCTTCCTTTCAACATTACATCATTTCTTCTTAAGATTTAAACTCTATAGGAAATCCTTTGAATCCTTTCTGGAAAGAACAAGGAAAAAAGCCCATCCCAAAATCGAAAAATATGGATATTTAGGGCTAACACTATTCGTGGCAATACCCTTACCTATAACAGGAGCATATACCGGGACCCTGGCTGCCTGGTTTTTCAAGATGAATAAAAGGAACTCCTTTTTTGCTGTTTTATTAGGTGTAATCATCGCAGGTATCATAGTTAGTTTAGTATGTATTCTGGGGATTCATGTTCTCGATATTTTCATTAAGGATAGCGCCTGATTAATCTGCTCTCTTCCCCTCTATGTGTTCCTAAAATATTTGGATGATTTTATGTGGTGCTTATTGTTAAGGATAGAAGAACCAAACTAAAAAATCCATAAAAAAATATTCTAACTTTTACAAAATATATCCTATAAATAAAAAATTTCTAAAAAAAATAACAATTATCCCCTTGACTATACCTTTTTGTTCCATTAAATTTAAAATTATGCAAGATTATTTTGAAATACTCGGTGTTGATAGGAACGCAACTGAAGAAGAAATAAAGGACGCTTATTACAAGCTCGCAATGAAATATCACCCAGACCATTTAGATACTATTACAACTAAAATATATCTTCCAAGGTTCCTGAAAATAACAAAGGCATATCTAACATTGAAGGATACAGAAAGTAGGAATGAATACTTAAGAGAGTTAGCAATGGGGACCTTTATGGAAGACCGGGAAAAAGAAAGAAAGAGCTGCAGGGACAAAATTTTCAAACAGGGTATCGACTTCTTAAAAAAAGACTTCTCTCGCTCAACTAAATATTTTCGTATGGCTTATTCCCTTGAAAGAAACAACCAAACATATAAAAGTTATTATGGACTTTCCCTCATATTGAACAACAGAGAAGAAAAGGGATTAAAACTCTGCATAGAAGCCCTAGCAAAAGAAGAGAATGCAACAAACCATTATAATCTTGCATACGGTTATATCAAGATGGGGAAGCACCGAAAGGCTGTCGGCCACTTGAAAAAAGCATTGCATTTTAATAAGAATCATTATGAGGCCAGGAAATTACTCCGAAAACTTAAAGAAAGACCGGGAATGACAGGGCTCTTCAACAGGGGATAAAATCTATTTGGAGGGCATAAGAAGGTTTGTAAGAAAACAACCCGCTCTCATAACTTTTTTTACTTTAATTATTGGACTCCTTGTCGGTAAATATCTCTCGTTTCCAATACTCCTCATTCTATTCGCATCATCGCTTGTTATCTATCTTATCAAAAGGAAGGATATTCCTCTCCTTATAATCCTTGCTCTTTCTGCCTCTATTTATCAATCCATTAGGATACCCAGAAAATGGCAACCTTTATTTTTTTCAGGAATTTATTCAGAAAACAGGCTCATCGATCCGGTCTATGGAGAATTGCAAATAAGTTTACCCGTCCCTCCGGGAAACTTTGTCTATGGTGATGCAGAATATATTGAATTTGGGTCTATCAAAAAACTCATAGTAAAGAGGATAAGAGGAAGTCATCCAACGATAATAAATAAAATCTTTTTTCTCGGGACAATTCTGGATAAAAAAATAGAAGAAACAATTGGGGGAGATATTCACAAAATGTGCTCTGCTATCCTTCTCGGTAAAAGAAGAGAATTACCATCATATATGTATAAGCGATTCCAGTACTGCGGAGCAGCACATCTACTGGCAGTGAGCGGTTTGCATACCGGAATAGTTTTTTTTGTGGTACTGATATTTTCAAGGGTTATACAACTCAGGAGAAAACACGCTCTCATATTTTCCGGAATAATGGTCTTTCTATATGCTTTCCTTACTGGGCTTCGACTGCCCGTCATAAGGGCAAGCATTATGTTATGGTTTTTTACAGTAGGGGAAATCAAAGAAAGGAATATAGATTCCTTAAATACACTTTCCGCTTCCGGAATATTGATTCTAATTCTAATGCCGAGAAGTATCTACTCAATAAGTTTTCAACTCTCGTTCCTTGCGGTCTTCTCTATACTCATTATGCTCAAAATATTAAAAAATTATTTAAGCCATATACCAACAAATTGGGTAAAGAAGTGGATTGTCCTGCCTTCCCTTGTTACCTTGAGCGCACAAATTGGAACCCTACCACTGATAGCTTTCTATTTTGGATATATCCCTCTACTTGGCCTCATCGCCAATATTATCCTGATTCCTCTTGTTGGAGCCCTTATCGCTGGTGTTTTCCTGTTATGGGTAACGCCATTCTTTTCAGGTATTACAGGAAGCTTCGTCTGGGGAATAGGATACCTGATGAACAAAATCATGATACTCCTGGAAGAAATCCCATTTTCTGTAATTACAATACCAGAAAAAAATCCAGGTATTCTATTCCTTTATCTATTTCCGGTTTTTCTCCTCTTCGGGATGGGCTTATTAAGAAAGAAGAGGACGGTGATTCCAATCGCCGTCCCCCCTTAAATAACTATAACGGAATATATATTCTTACTTTACCGCTTTAAAACGACCCTCAAGCCTTTTCTTCACCTCTGGAAGTGTGGTGTATTCCATTTCATCGAGCGGCAGCCTATGCGGCTCAAATGGACCATGAGCCCTCATATAATCTGCTACAAGGTTTGCCTTCTTTCTGGCTTCATCAAAAGCAGGGTCATCAAAGTGATCTCTGGGGCCAATTAGTTTCCCATTGGCAAGTTGAAATCCTGCAGCAATTACCCTTGGAGGTCCATCAAATCTTGAAGGAGTAGCATGCTCAAATGAAACAGGCATAAGAGGTCCTCTATGGGAACCACGCATCCAGCCTTCAACAAGATGCGGCATGGTAAACGGTTCTAAGATTTCTCCAACTGCAGGGAATCCATGCTGTGCTCTGACGATGAGGACCGGATCATCCTTTCCTACATATCTACCAGCCATGATATTTAATTTCTGCGTAGTTGAAGCAGCAACAACCTCACCACCTTCTTCCTTTCTTACATCTTTTACGCAATAATGCTCAGTTGTTCCAACAAACACAAGCATATCATAAAGTTCCTCTGGAGTTTTAAAGGTTACTATTTTATCTTCGAAGACATCGAGAACATCAAAATAGAAACCATTATGCATAGATGGGTCAATAACAAGTCCAATAGTATTAAATGGGTCTGCAAATATCTTATAAACAGTATAATTCCATGCACCAGGAGAGGTCTTATCCGCCATGAAGATTATAACGGGTTCACTCTCGCGTTCCTCAAACTCAATCTCTACAAAACCAGGACCTAATCCCTTAATATTACCACTGAAGGTATCAGAAAGAAGATCCTGTCCTACGCCATAGAGTTTCAATTCTCTAGCCTTTTCCGTGCACTCCTCAAAAGTCCTCCAGGCTAATGCATGAATCTCTTCGGAGTCTTCACCCCTACCATGGGTTAGAACCAAGTTAAGGTCATCTCCGCAGGATAAAACTTCATAATCAAAGATTTTCTTACCCTTCTTCGCATTCTCTAATATGCTTCTAGCGTGATCCTTTATTTGTGGATGTGAAGCTGAGTGACCTACATATCCACCTATGTCTGCTTTTATGACACTCAATGTTACTTTCATTATTCCTCCCTTTTATTTTAATCTTTTAAAAATTGAATCTTTTTAGTATAATTACCTTCCTTATTAAGTCAAGTAGAATCATTAATGATTTTTGTGCCTCGCTTCCCCTGGAGTGCTTCTGAAACGTAATCCACAGATGTGATTATTACTTCCTCTCCACCGGAACCGAGGAAATCTATTGCTGCCTTAATCTTTGGTCCCATACTGCCAGGAGGGAATTCTCCTCTCTCCAGATACCTTTCTGCCGTACCTATTGATATCCTCCTTAAGGGACTTTGCTTCACCGTGCCAAAACCTATATAAACCTCCGGGACTGCTGTCAAGATCATAAGTAAGTTCGCTCCTATATCTCTTCCGAGGACGCTTGAAGCAAGGTCCTTGTCAATAACACCTTCAAGACCTTCATATGTGCCATCTTTCTCTATATGCACGGGCATCCCACCACCACCAGCAGCGATCACAATTACCTTATCGAGTATAAATCTTTTTATCGCTTCTTTTTCAACAATCCCAAGCGGAACTGGTGAAGGCACAATCCTCCTGTATCCCCTTCCCGCATCCTCCATCATGGAAATACCCCGTCTCCTTAGTACCTCGGCTTCCTCCTTCTTTAAAAAGGGCCCAATCGGTTTCGTTGGATTCTTCCACGCTGGATCATCCTTTGATACAAGAACCTGCGTGGGTATTGTAACAACTTCCTTTTCAATCCCTGACTTCTTTAATATATTCTGCAGGGATTGTTCAATCATATACCCCATCCACCCTTCTGTAGATGCAACTATTATACCAAGCGGATGATAGGGAACATCCGCATATTTGAGTCCCAATTCATTCCTTATAAGTTCATTGCCTGCCTGTGGGCCATTTCCGTGGGTTATAACTATCTCATACCCCGAGAGAAGTAGATGCTTAACTGATATGAGGCTTTCTCTTGTTCTTGCAAACTGGCTATAAATATCACCTCTGGATCCTTTCGGTAGAATTGCATTCCCACCAAGGGCCACTACTGCAATTTTGCTCATCTATTTAAAACAACCCTTTTATAGCCTCTTTTATGGTATCGTCGTCCCCTACATCAAGTTCATAAGTAACTCTAATGGCTGGTTTATCAATCTTTATAAGTTTTCCAAGGTCAATAGGTGTACCAATAACCACTGCCTCCACATCCGAGTTATTGATAGTTTTCTCCAACTCTTCAATCTGGGTCTTTCCATAACCCATGGCCGGGAGTAGAGCACCGGTTGTCGGATATTTCCGATAGGTCTCCTTTATAGAACCAACTGCGGAGGGTCTTGGGTCAACAATGTCTTTTGCGCCGTATTTCACTGCTGCTACATATCCAGCCCCGTAACTCATTCCACCATGGGTTAAAGTGGGACCATCCTCAACGACAAGTACTCTCTTGCCTTTTATTCCTTCAGGATTATTAACTGAGATTGGGGATGCAGCCATAACTACATTTGCATCTGGATTGTACTTTTTAATATTACGCTTTATCTCTTCTACATTTTCTCTGGGAGCAGTGTCAACCTTGTTAATAACAAGGATATCAGCCATACGAAAATTGATCTCACCCGGGTAGTATGTGATCTCATGCCCGGGTCTGTGAGGATCAACCACAACTATATTTAGGTTGGATGTGTAGAACGAAAAATCATTATTCCCACCATCCCAGAGAATAACATCTGCTTCCTTTTCCGCCTCCCTGAGTATCATCTCATAATCTACACCTGCAAATACAGTATTCCCCATATCGATATGGGGTTCATACTCTTCCATTTCTTCTATTGTGCACTCGGCTTCTTCCATATCCTTAAGGCTTGTGAATTTCTGCATTCTCTGCTCGACTAAATCCCCATAAGGCATGGGATGTCTGATAATGGAAATGTCTTTACCCATTCCCTTCAGAACTCCTGCCACGTACCTGGTTGTCTGGCTCTTACCCGAACCCGTTCTAACTGCACATATTGAAATAAGTGGCTTCCTGGACTTAATCTGCGTTGACTTGGTCCCAAGCAACATAAAATCAGCACCTGCGGCATTTACCATAGATGCCCGATCCATAACATACTGATGTGTAACGTCACTATATGAAAATACCACCAAATCAATGGATTTCTCCTCGATTAAATGTGGTAATTCTTCCTCCTGATAGATAGGAATACCTTCAGGATAACTCTTGCCTGCCAGTTCTTTTGGATATTTCCTGTCGGCTATATCTGGAATCTGCGTTGCAGTAAAGCCAAAAACCTTATATTTCTCATTATCTCTAAAAAAGGTATTGAAATTGTGAAAATCACGACCTGCAGCGCCCATTATTATTACCTTTCTTTGCTCCATTAAGCCCTCCTTCATTTTTCTGTATACTACCAAAAAAGTGCACTTTGTCAAGGAAAGCTATATGTCATACTCATTTAGTGCCTCGGCTATCCCCTTTGCTCGATAATGATATTTCATTAACCACTTTATAAACGGGAAAAGGAAGGAGTCCTTATGCGAGAGTAGATAACGAAGTCCCTTCCCCTCAACCCACTGGTGAGTTCCAAAAAGACGAGTTATCAGGTAAACATAACTCTTCTTGAGATGCCGGAAAGCTACACCTTTTCCATACATCTTCGAAAATCTAACTGCATTTTTTCCTCTCTGGTAAGATTTATTGAAAACAGAACACAGGCGCTGGTCTGTTTCATACCCATCTACATGCCAACAAAGACAACTCCTCCATGCGTAAACGGTCCCCAACCCAATGCCCTTTAATCTCCGTCCTATCTCCACATCCATATACCCCATAATGTCCCCAAAGGATTCATCAAACCCACCCACTTCCTCTAAGTGTTTTTTCCTGACAGAGACATTCTGTGTAACGAGTCCGGAAAGACAGAGTCCGTCGATAAGCAAAGTTGATTTACCATAATCTCGGGGGCTCTTTATATGCCTGACCATCCCCTGTACGATTAGTTTATCATTTCTCTCGTGTAATTTAAGATGGTCCCCTACGAAGTTTTTATCAACAAGAACATCGGAATCGACAAATACTACCACATCACCCCTTGCTTTGTTTATCCCCCTGTTTCTTGCTATTGGTTGCCCCATCTTCTTTCTGTTTCGAAGGTATACAAAACGAGGGTCATCTATCTTACTCGGTAATTCCTTAGTTTCATCAGTAGACCCATCATCCACCAGAATGACTTCATAATCCTCTGCCGATTGCGAAAGTATTTTCTCTATACAGTGGTATAGGAGAAACGCTCGATTATAACTTACTACTATTACCGATGCTTTCATTGTTTCCTACCGCCTCCATACTTATGGCAAATCTCCGCTCAATAATTTCAGGTAGATTTCTACCAGTCGATCGTTCAACTTTTCAATATCATAGTGCTTCTCAACAAATTTGCGTCCAGCCAGGCCCATTTCTAACCATATCTCAGGATGTTCAATAAGATATTGCAACTTATTGGCTAAGGCATCAACATCACGCTCCCCTACGAGGAAGCCAGATTGCCCATCCAACACTCCCTCAGGTATGCCATTGTGTAGGGTGGATATCACCGGCAGGCCCATAGCCTCGGCCTCTTGCAAAACCAGGCCCTGCCCCTCCTGGTCACCATTTCTGGCCGTTACGCTGGGAAGAACGAAAATGTGCGCCTTTTCGTAAAGCTCTCTGACCTCATCCTGATTCATCCATCCTAACAATTGAACCTTATCTTCAATACCCAGTCGTAAAATAAGCGCATGCAGTTGACTCTTGAGTATTCCATCTCCCACAATCTGGTATTGCAGATTTGGATAGGTTTTCAAAACTTTAGCTACAGCCTTTATAGAGTATACGAGTCCCTTTTTTTCAACCAATCTGCCAACTGTCAAAACTTTTATTCCATCAGTCAAATTAGATTTCCTTCCAACGAAAGAAAACTTCTTAATATCCAATCCCACAGGGAGTTTTACAATCTTGTCCGGAGCACATCCCAATGCCTTAACCTTATCTCCTGTAAAATCGGTGTTAACAGTACACAAATCGACCTTCTGAAATAAGAGTTTATAAACATCCTTACCATATTTTATAGGATAGGTATTAACATCATAACCATGGAATGAAGTAATAACCTTCCCTTGAATAGCGCCAAGATCCCTGAGCAGAACGCCTAAAGTGCCTTTCGTACCAAAGTGGCAATGAATAATGTCATAGGAATCTTTTTTCAAGAAGGGAAGGGTGGCGAAGAACAATCTTAGAGAAAACGCATTCTTACCATACCTAAAGATGTTTAAAGAATTGGCTATGACGAGGGGATTTCTCGAGGAATAATCAATGAAAAGTTCGATGGCTTTTGGAAGGTTATACCGATAGTAAGTTTTAAAGAGAAGATTATATTTCCTAACATCAGGATGTACCTTAGGGTCCTTACCCCTGCTGCCCGCAAAAATATCCACCTCATGTCCACGCTCTATCAGACCTGTTATTTGGTCCAGGATAAAGGTTTTAGATAAGGTCGGAAATCTCCCAACTATAAACGCAATTTTCATCCCTTCTTTGCCTCTTCTATACCTTTCTTTCTGTAATGGTATCTTGTAATGCCTTTAAGGAGAATCCAAAAAAATCCAAGATGCTTTTTACTCTGTATCATCATCTTACTGACATCTTCTTTCTCTACCCACCTGTCGGTACTGAGTAGTTTAGAAAAAAACAATGCTTTTTTAGTATGTGCATATTTCTCTCCACGTCTCCCCCATTTTCCTACAAAGCAGTAGGCAGATGCTCCCTGTTTCCTCCACTTGTCAAAGGTCTGTTTCAGAGTCTCCTCTGTAGTAAAGGCATCAATATGGAAGGCCTTACACCTTCTTATTCCATAAATCCACTTTAATCCCAGATCCATTAACCTGAATCCCATATCTATATCCTTATATCCCATCGTAGGTCCAAAATCATCAAATCCTCTTACCGTGAGAAGCCATTTCTTTCTTACTGAAATATTCTGAGTGATGAATGTCTTGAGGCAAAGTGCATTTGGCAAGTAAAAACCTTCTGTGGATACCTCTTCTAAGCTATTTACATGCTTAACCATCCCCTGAAGCACAATGTCTTCTCTCCTTTCGTGGATAAGAATATGGTCCTCTACGAAATCGGGAAATACAATCACATCAGAGTCAAGAAATATTATTATATCCCCATTTGCCTCTTCTACTCCTTTATTTCTCGCATAATATGGACCTTTTTGTTCAGGAAGTCTTATGTATCGAAGATTGGAATAATTGGTCTCTTCGATAAATGAACGGGTCGAATCAGAAGAACAATCGTCGATCAGGATAACCTCATAATCTCCTATTGTCTGGTTCATCAGATGAGATAGGCAATGAGTAAGGAGTGGCATCCTATTATGGGTTGGTAAAACAACAGATGCTCTCATTGAATGCCCTCGCATTGGAGAATACATTCCGAGATCTTCTTTGCTCCTCCGGGAGGGCCCATCCTCTCCCTCCCCTCACCTCCCATAACCTCACGAAGTTTTTTATCATCCAGGACCTTCTCTATCTCGGATGCTACTTTCAGAGGGTCATACTGTATAAATCTAAATGCTTTTCCCAATAATTTCTTCTGCCCCGAGAGCCGCCTCAAGGTTGTCTGCGCACCACTTCCCCTAAAGGATATAACAGGTAAACCAAGACCTGCGGCTTGCTCTGTGGCGGTTCCTGCCAGGCTTATTAGCAATATCGAACTCTTTATGATGTCTACGAAAGCTCCTCTTTCGAGATCCACATCCCTATCCTTTTCATCAAAACTTCTTTTCATTCTGTTAAAATCCACTGTATCTGCCACTGCTACTGCAAAATGCAGGTCATCCCTCCTATCCCTTAGAACTTTTATAACCTTCCTTATCATTCTCATATTCTCATACGACTCCTCCCTGGAGCCGGGAAGGATACCTATAAGGAGCTTGCCCTCTGGTGGATGATACCGGTTCTCCCTGGTAAGTTCATCCATCATGGGATTGCCAAAAAAGAGAGCATCTATCCCTTTTTCTCTTAAATCACGAGCGGTGAGTTCATCATGGGTAAAGATCTTTTTTGCATATCTCCGGATCAGGAACTCCTCTATCCATAAGTGAGGCGCCATCCAGTCGGACTTACAGGGAGCAAGAAAGTAAGCCTTCTTCCTAATGGCTATCCATCCCATTAAAAGGAGCGGAACATCACCAACCACAATTACAAGATCAATAATACCCTTTATTTGGTGGAGCCTTTTAATATAGGCAAAAGGTAGGGGGAGAGTCTCGACTAAGTCTTTGACTAACCCCACAATACTCTTTAAAAAGAACCCGCCCGATGGAGGTGGAGCGCTTCCCCCAATTACCCTTATTCCCCTCCTTTTATACGCCTCCCCAAAAGAAATTAGAGGAAAAGAAATAATCTCCGCATCTGGACGCATCCTTCTTAGCTCCAATCCAATAAGTGCACCAGACCTATCTTCACCATAGGAATTACTCAGGATTACAATTCTCATTATGCGGATATATTTGCGGAATCGATGATAATTGTCAAGTGGCTTATTTGCCACAGAGACACAGAGTTGTTTGTCCAATGTCCAAAGTCCAAAGTCAAAGAAAACCGCAGATACACGCAGATAAACGCAGATGAAAACACACAACACCCAGAAATAGACACAGATTTACACTGATATTAACTGATTAAAAACTAAATCCTAAATCCTAAACCCTAAGACCTAAAACCCAAGACCAAACACCTAATAATGACACAGATTTACACAGATATCAACTGATTAACCCCTAAACCCCAAAACCTAAGACCTAAAAATGCCACGGCAAACTCACGGTTGATTTTCGATAAAACACACACACCTCCCAAAAATAGACACAAAGTGATATAGTTAAATAGTTGAGCAGTTGAATAGTTAAGTTGGTAAAAAAATAAAACTAAGACCCAAGACCTAAGACCAAACACCTAATAATGACACAGAGGCACCCCGATACGGTCATTGCTTCCCTACGGGGCAAGCAGAGAACACAGAGAAGAAATATTTTTATTGTAGGAGGAGGGTTTGCCACAGAGATAGTCGCTTCGCTCCAATGCAAAATACAGATTGCAAAGTGCAAAATGCAAAATTATTCCCTCCTCCACTCACCCATTTTAGTTCTGAGTTCAGTGTTCTTAGTTTATATTAATCAGTTCAAATCTGTGAAAATCAGTGTCTATTCTTTGGGTGGTGTGTGTTCTTTACACAAAAAATAATTCTTCTCTGTGTACTCTGTGTCTCTGTGGCATTATTAGGTGTTTGGTCTTAGGTTTTAGGGTTTAGGGGTTAATCAGTTAATATCAGTGAAAATCAGTGTCTAAAATTTAGTTCTGAGTTCAGTGTTCTTAGTTTATATTAATCAGTTCAAATCTGTGAAAATCAGTGTCTATTCTTTGGGTGGTGTGTGTCCTTATCTGCGTTCATCTGTGGCATTATTAGGTGTTGGGTCCTGATTGCTATAGCGCAGTTGACGAGGGTTGACTTTTGGAACAATGGGGGTAATATGGAAAATATGAATCTTATTTTATTACTATTCGGAAGTTTCGTAATAATAGGGGATATCGAGGGTATTATCGGTCCAGTAACGTCT
>DAOVFB010000157.1 GCA_030668705.1 Candidatus Stahliibacteriota bacterium | reverse complement strand
AACACACAAGGGCTCTTCTAAAGGCGGATCGTCTTCACACATATCGCATTTTAGAGGGAGACCGGAATCGGGTTCTTTGAAAAGATCCCTGGATGGGCAGGAAGCCCTGCAGAAGGCACACTCGTCGTATTCCTTTCCGTCAATAACATATTTGTCTCTGCCCATACATTCGGCTGGAGTATACTCACCCGCGTATACAGGAACATATACGTCCCTTAGTGGATCACGAATCACCCGAATACGAGACCTAGCCGGATTATTGCTGCTATATTTTGGCGTAGCGTGAAAGGCTGAGCAGACTACCTCACACGCCCGGCAACCATTACATAAATCAACATCAATCTTTATTGTCTTAATGATTTTCTTTTGTTTCTCACCCATTGTGGTTCACTCCCTCCACTTTATTTCTTCTCTTTTTCCGCCGAAGTATCTTTTGAAGGAGTGCCTTCATCATCTGTCAAGATACCCCTCTGCAGGAAGTCTTCGCTCACGTAATCCAAATCCAATTCATGTAAGTATTCTTTAGTAGGAATACCCTGATTATCCCACCCCCTAAATTTGTAATACTCATCCAAGAGCTCAGCTTCAAGTTCGGGAAACCTTTTCTTCCAATGGTCCTCTGGAGGCTTCTCATCACTTCTTCTCATGCCTCTCCTTACATTAACGGCCCTAACTAAAGTTCGATTCCTCCTGGCTGCTTGTGTTAGTATTTTTTCATCCATATCGATCCCGGTCCCTGATGAAATAAAAGACGGGTAATTGTGCATATGATACGGAGGCTTTAGGGGAAATGATGACAGACCGGCGCACACCCCGAGGGCGTCATCGATGTAGTGCATTCTCTCTTGCCAGTCGACAATTTCACAGGACATTTCAACAGTTGGGTAATATGGGTTTGAGTGTTCTCCGCGGAATTCCCAGTCCAGAAGATATTGCTTAAACTTTTCATCAGGAACCTGGATCCAATCCTTTACAAACGCTTCTCTCTCCTCCATCGTAGCAAAAGGCGCCTGTGGGAACTGCCCTTCAATTTGGGTAATGTTTATCTTCTCGCCGGTAGAATACATAAGGAAATACACGGGATTCAGCATTCCAAGCTTGAGAGGCAGCTGCTCATGTTTCTTAATGTTATTATGAGCATATTCTTCCGCGCCCTTACCAATTTCTTTAGCCGCCCAATAAGTGCCATTGGCCAAAACATCTCCTATCCCTTCTCGCCGAACTATTTTGTCAAGTAACCAGTAAAATCTCCCCTCGTTATCGGACGGCATTCCCGGCATATCCTGGTCAGTTAGAATGCCGTTTTCGTAAAGTTCAACGGCGAAGGCCATAACTTGCGGGGTTGAGTATGCATCCACTCCATACTCCGTGGCACGTTGAGCGATTCTAAAACCAAAATCCAGGTCTGACATGGCCGCCATTGTATAAGTAAGTTTCGAGAAGCATTTCATCATGTATGTTGGAAGTCCCGGCATGGAAATGGTTGCCCCGCATTTCATCGGACAGTTATAGCAACTTATTAACCGCGTCCGCGAATTTTCCATAGTCTCCGTCCACTTCTTTTCGACTTCCTCGGTCCAAAAATCTCTTCTGCGGTGGCGGGAATTTCCCCACATGAAATTGGTGGTGTGCCACTCCTCATCATTGACTGCCATCTCTTGGGGTGACCCAAGCCCCTTTAAAATGGTCATCACCCCCGGAATTGGATTTTCATTTCGCCATTTTATATATTCCAGCACTTCGTTGCAAAGCTCGATAAATTCAGCGGGTTGGGCAATATTGACGTCCTTTGTTCCGCGAACAGCTATCGCCTTTAACCCTTTGTCTCCCATAACGGCGCCTATTCCGCCTCGGCTGGCACTGGACCTGCCCTGCTCGATGGAAGCCGTATAGACCCTGTTTTCACCGGCCAGGCCGATAGCAGCCACCTGGACTTTCGGATCCTTCAACTCCTCTTGAATAAGTTCTGCAGTTTCAACAGCGCCTTTACCCTGCAAATGAGAGGCATTACGTATTTCTACTTTGTCATTGTTTATCCACAAATAAACCAGATTAGGGGACTTGCCGCGAAAGATCACTTTGTCATAACCGGCATACTTCAATTCCGGTGCCCAAAATCCCCCCATCATTGAATATGCCATTAACAAAGTCTGAGGAGAATAGGTAGTAACAATGGTACGATTAGCACCAAGAGCAGGTGTGCCACATAAAAGACCAGTGCCGAATATGAGTAGATTATCAGGAGAAAAGGGTTCAGTTTCAGGGGGAACCCTGTCCCATAATATCTTGGCGTTCGTCCCCAGACCCCCCAGATAAAGCTCGGCGTCTCTTGGGTCTGTTTCTACCCTCTCAATGTTTCCTCGGGTTAGATCAACTTCTAAATTAAACCCTGTCTCTGCGTACCTCATTTTTCCCCCTTCTATATTCCCTGAATCCGTGACATATTTTTTGATTAATCATGGGTGCAGGCACTTAACTCAAAACAACCTTCCCCCGTCGGGTGAAGGTCGAAATTGCTTAAGTTGCTTAAGTTATTTTTCTATAATTCCGATTCAGTTATCTTGTTTATCTTTTCTTGTTTACTAATAGCTTTCTCCTCTCCTTTAAAGAGATGTTCAATCGATGACTTTCTTTAAGTTAATAAAGTTACATCTATCAAATCCGAGGGACTTAAAAAAGGACAAGAGGTCAACTGAGTCCCACTTAACGGATGTAAAAATATTTTTGATATTCATTTTCGTCAGTTCATCAAAAACCTCTTTGGCCATCCTTTTTCCGATTCCACTTCCCATATATTTTGGCTCAACACCAAAAAGCCCAATCCATGCACTCTTTTGCAGACCAAAACCACCATAGAGGATATAGGTAATTATAAATCCTACCACCTTACCATCAAGCTCTGCCACAACGTTGACCCTATTGTCTTTCTTTACCTCTTCTTTAACAATCTTATGATAATCTATTGCGCTAGGTTCCTTTGTAATTGCTTCCTGAATTCGAGAAATATCTTCTGAATCACGTACCTCTAAGTTTCTTATTATAAGGTTCTGCAATCTACTAAACTCCTCAATTATAAGTTCAATGACTAATCTGTTCTGATTATCTTGACATGCTTACCGACCCAATCAGGAGGAAGATATACCCGGCCACTATTACCGCTAAGTTTTACCTTTTTTTCAAGCATTTCCTCACCAAAGACCTCAAATTTCACCTTCTTTGAGTCTTCTTCCTTATCAGTAGTGTGTTTCTCTTTGTTGTTCACATATTATCCATCAATAGTTAAATTTAAATTAACACTATGTAATCACTTAATCAATCATGGTTAAAAAACTAAATCACAATGTTATTACCAAAATGTGACTACAATTTAGCTATAATGTAACTATGATTTTATATTGTCAATAAAAAAAATTTCAAGACCATATTTGTCTTTTTCAC
>DAOVFB010000158.1 GCA_030668705.1 Candidatus Stahliibacteriota bacterium | reverse complement strand
TCTTTTTCCTGTCCTGGGATATTCGGGAAACTCTCAAATGGAATCAAACATATTGCAGAAAACTGAAATTTGTGATAAGCTTAATTCAATCATTGTGAGTCGTCTGGGAATGGGGGGAAGTTACAAAGTCGTTCTATTAACTCGATAGTATAGGAATTTCCTTTTTCCCCTCACCTCAATCCTCTCCCCACAGGGGAGAGGGAAGGGAGAGGGGGTAAGTTCATAGTATAGGAATTTCCTTTTGGGACGCTGATAAACACGGATTATTAAGGATTAAGTGCTAAAAAGACGTAAATACTAGGCGAACCCCATGTCATTGCGAAGGATGAAGTCCTGAAGCAATCTCAGTTTTTGGGATTGCCACGTCGCTGTCGCTCCTCCATTAGACTATGGTATACGTGCTTTAGTGAAGATTTACTTTGAGACTGTCTTCTGAGTGAAACTCTTGCTTGATAAAAAGGGGGACGTGGGTTGACCAGGATTGAAAACGAGAAGAAAGTCAGGCTAGCACATAAGCTGAAGTGTATGATTATAGAAAGACTGGAGCTGGAGGAGATAACGCCGGCAGACGTTTCGAATGATGACCCTATTTTTGGCGCAGGCCTTGGTCTGGATTCACTGGATGCTTTGGACTTAGTGCTTCTACTGGAAAAAGAATTCAATATTAGAATTACGGACCCAGAGCAGGCCAAGAAGATATTATCAACAATAGATACTTTATCTGAATATATCCTGAACCACAGTAAAGGTGAAGCAGATAAAGAGAAAGGAGGTGATACTCCAGGTTGGAAGGGATGAATTTTTAAAAAATATCCAAAAGGAGGATTAACTATGGCAGAAAAACATAACGAGGTTTGGAGCAAGGCTTTAAAGGATGAGGCATACAGGGAAAAACTACTGGCTAATCCGGTAACTGAATTGAAAAAAGAGGGTTACACAGATGTTCCCGATGATCTAAAAGTTGAGATAAAGAATGGTAAGCTTACCTTTTCAACTTCGGATGAGTTGGCTTTAGGAAAACTGAATGCCCGGGTAACCAAGAGTAAATAGATTATTCTAGCTAATCCTTACCTCGGTTTTATCCAGACCGAGGTAAGGCTATTAGCTAGTTTGTCCAAACAAGACTTGCCAGGGTATTTATTTATCTGCAAAGGGATGATAATGAATAAGCCTGAAGGAAGTTTTAAGGAAAATTTTAGGAAAGGAAAAAAAAGGCACAATAATATAAGCCCTTCATCGCTTGAAAATCGTATTGGGATGATTGTATCTTGCAAAGAGCAAATCCCACTGGCTCAGGATTTTGCTACTGACTATTGTAATAAACTTCATCTTGGAGATAAGTTCAAATTCGACCTTCATCTTATCATTGAAGAATTTCTGATGAGCTTATTTGACAATGTTGGAAGTGGTCGGGAAATTACCTTTTATTTTACTTATAAGGAAAAGGGTATCCGAATTATATTTGACATCTCCGGGACTGGCTTTCGCCCCGTTTTCGCTAGCTTTTCTCCCTTAGAATTTGAAAGAGATAAAGAAGTCCAGGACTTGCTCGGGCTCACAATCATAAAACGGATAGTCGATAGGATAGAGCACATCAGAGAGGCGGATAAAGATGAAGTTCATTTTCTTATCTATATTAGTGATGAAGACTTTAAGAATGTTTATGGATTCCGCAAACGGCACCCCGTGTTTAAGAAAGATGTAGTTATGAGTGAAGTGAATAAGGGGGACCAGATTCAATATAATCTGAGACTGAAGGATGGGGATGCTTTCTTCTCCGCAAATGAGAAGGAATATTTCATCATTAAGATGCTCGACGGTAAGCACGGACTAAGTGATATGGTTCGAGAATTCAGAGGGAAACACGGTACCATTTCTCCTGAAAGCATTAACCGTTTCATTAATAGTCTTGAAAAGCAAAAACTACTGGAACCTGAATTGGACTTCGCCTTTGGAAAGGAGTACCAGGAGGAAGAGACTAAAATTTCCTTATTAGAGAAAATCCTTTCTTTTCAATATTCTGTCCCCAATGTGGACAAACTGGTAAGCTTTGTCTATAAAAAGTTTAAATGGATGTTAACTAAACCGGCAGCTATCGTTATAGCTTTAAGTATAGGTGTTTTTCTTTACGAGATATATCGCCACTATGTGACATTTCACCTTGGAAACGTGCTCAGGTCAAATGCTCACAATCCGTGGATTATCGTCTATTATTATGCTATCATGCTTTTTACCGTAGTATGTCATGAATTCTCCCATGCCCTGACCTGTAAAAAATATGGAGGCGAAGTACATAAAATGGGGATTATGCTATACTATTTTCAAGTCTGCGCTTATGCAGACACCTCTGATGCCTGGTTGTTTAAGGAAAGATATAAGCGTATCCTGACCGCACTAAATGGACCAGTCTTTAGTATGTTTTTGGCTTCCCTCTGTCTATGGCTCTATTATCTGGTAACTCCAGTATCGGCAGCTAAGGGAGGTATGATTCATTCATGGTTATTCTCTGCCGGTGGCTACATAGGCTTGCATAATGTTCCTCCGGTCGTAGGACAAATTTTTATAATGGTCATGGCGGCCAATATCCTGGTGAGTTTTTTTAATATGCTTCCCCTTACAGAAATGGATGGCTATTACATACTCTCCGACCTTACAAATTCACCCCATCTACGCAATATGTCTATGGGATATGTATTAAATTTCTTTCGACGCCTTTTAAAAAAACCTCCCTATCCCATTTACGCCCCTAGTTTTAAGGTGAAGATTGCCTACACTATTTTCGGCAGTTTATGTCTTGCCTTTGGGGCTGTTGCAGTGGGGTTCGTCTTATACTTTCTTATCTTCATGCATAATATAGCTCTTCACAGTGTATTTGGGGTATTTCTTTCTGTTACTATAGGGTTTTTCATTTTGAAAGGTATCTTCTTAAAAAGAATCCACAGAAAAAGAGAATTTTTACGAAAAAAGGTTGTGGCGTATTAATGGACCATAGCAAAAAACCAGAAACCTTTTTTAATGTTGAGGTTATTCCCCAACATCAATTTCATTTAATTAGCTCTATGGCTCCGTTTACCAGGGGACAGAAACGGGAGGCTATCGTTTATGCTCATCTTCTCTGGCAAGGTGAGCAGATCAACCTGGTAGTCAAGGATAGAAGGTCGTCCGATATCGCAGGTTGCGCGGTCCTTCGGGCTCGTCCTTACGAGATGGTCATAGTAGATTTTTATATTCTGGAGCGCTATCGATACAGAGGTGCTGGCAGAATCCTTGTGGAGAAGATCGAAGCCCTGGCCAGGCAAAAAGGGCTCGGCAGAATCAACACGGGCAAATCCTTGCACTCAGACAACAAAGAAATGATAGGATT
>DAOVFB010000066.1 GCA_030668705.1 Candidatus Stahliibacteriota bacterium | reverse complement strand
AAAAATGGTATACCAACAAAGGAAAAATTAAACGAGTTAGAACTTTAGAGAAAGTAAGGTATAATACCCATCTAAAAAATTAAAAAGAGATTAAAATCCCTAAAATTAAGAGGAAATGATGAAGAATTACAATAAAGAAATTGGCAATGAAATAAAACAGAATAGAAACTTTATGAAGTCTAATTTTGTAAGGATGGAAGAGATAGAAACTGACCAGGAAAAAAAACTACCCCAACCACCCTTGCAAAAACCCCACGATGAAGATTCTAAACTTACCAGTTTACCGAAGGTGGATAAAAATATACTTAAAAAGAACGATATCTACAGATGCTTAAAAGAAAGAAGAAGCCGCAGGGAGTTTAGTGAAGAGTACTTATCATTAGAGGAACTCTCTTTTTTGCTCTGGGCAACACAGGGTGTGGATAAGATTATAGGGAAGGGATATGCTACACTGAGGCCGGTTCCCTCGGGTGGCGCAAGACACCCATTTGAAACCTACCTTGTGATAAATCGGATAAAAGATATTGAAAAGGGCATCTATCGTTACCTACCCTTATCTCATGAATTATTATTTTTGTTTACTGTGGATGACATAGAAGAAAAACTAACCTTGGCAAACTTCGGCCAGAAGTTCATCGGTGATGCACCTCTCATCTTTATATGGAGTTGCATACCATATCGAGGAGAATGGAGATACCATATAACTGCTCACAAGGTAATGCTCCTTGATGCCGGACATCTATGCCAGAACCTCTATCTTGCAGCCGAGGCAATTGGATGTGGAACCTGTGCAATAGGTGCATATGACCAGGAAGCTATGGATAAGTTTGTAAAATTAGACGGAGAAGATGAATTCGTAGTCTACCTTGCACCTGTCGGAAAATATAGGCCTTAGGTCTAAAACCTTGAGCCCTTAATAAAATTATGATTATCTTCTTAAATAAACTCAATGACTACTGGGATAAGAAGATAGATGAATTAAAAGAAGAATTTCCTGATGTAAAGTTTATTCCAGCAAGAGAAGATGAGGGAAGGGACAAATATCTACCCCTGGCATCCGGAATTGTTGCAAGTAAACTCACAACCGAAGACCTCAATAAAGCTTCAAGTTTAAAGATTCTTTTCATTCCCTTTACAGGCATTAACTTCTTTCCAACCGAAGAATTGAAAAATAGGAATATTATGGTATCCAATTCACACGGTAACAGCAGGGTTGTTGCCGAACGGGCAGTGGCACTTGCTCTTGCTCTACTCGGCAGAATCGTTGAATTTCACAATGATTTAAAACAAGGCTACTGGCATAGAGGCGAGGGGGCAAGCGGACAATGGACTTCCATACAGGGTAGGCCCTGCGGAATTCTTGGAGTAGGCCATGTGGGAAGACACATTGCAAAATTGCTCAAAACATTTGATTGCAGGGTAGTTGGGTTTAAAAAGCACAGGGTAGAAGAACCCCCACAATATGTAGACGAAATTACAAACGACCTTTTGGAGGTTATCGATAAGAGCGAGGTAATCTTTATATGTTTACCCGAAACAAAAGAAACAGAAGGAATTATTGATAAAGAAATTCTTTCCAGGATGAGAGGAAAATATTTAGTAAATGTGGGTAGGGCTCGCATAGTAAAGGAGGAAGCTTTATATCGAGCCTTAAAAGAAGGGGTATTGTCCGGTGCAGGACTTGATGTCTGGTATAAATATCCAAAAGGTAAGGAAGAATCAACTTATCCATCTAATTATCCATTTCACGAGCTTCCCAATGTTGTTATTACTCCCCACAATGCAGGTAATAATAAAGAAGCAAGGGAACTGAATATTGATGGAACAATCGAAAACATACAAACCTATTTAAAAACAGGAAAACCTCTGAATTTAGTTAACCTTGATTTAGTATATTAATACTTAAGTATGTGGTTAGAGGAGTTAGAGAATTAGCGAGTTATTTCATTGGTCGTTTAATAACAGTTGAGAAGCGAGACCGTGCTTAAGTAAAAAAGTGATAAGTAATAATTACTAAATCAGAATGGCCTCTTTTATCAAGTTCGGAGAAATCTTTTCTCTTAATATCTCCTTAAAACTCCCCTCTAATACATTTATCTCCTTTATTCCTATGCTTTCCTTCCCTATTTCCAATAAGTTAAACGAAGGATAAGATCTACCTTTTAATTTCTTGGATGTAGCAGTTCCAGCAGTTATTAAATTTGTATTTTCCAGTTTCCATATCCAGGGCAGGTGTTTATGACCAGATAAAACAAAATTAACTTTCAGTTCTATACAAAGTTTCAAAACCTCACCAGCATCCACCAGTATGTTTTTCTCCCTTCCCGTCCCTGGAATAGGTATAAGGTGATGATGCATAACGAGGATCTTTATCTTATTATCAACCGACAATTTCTCTCGTATAAAGGCATAGTTTTCCCGCCCTATATGTCCATCATCAATATCTGGCTCACTGGAATCTATTCCCAGAATAAGGACTTTGTCGTTCTTAAAATATGGAAATCTTGTCTTAAAAATTTCTTCAAAGATCTCATATCCCATATTTCTTGCATCATGATTTCCAGGAACAACCAACATATCTTTTACAATAAACTTATCAAGATATTCAGAAGCCTTTTCATATTCATCTACATAACCATTAGAGGTAAGGTCCCCTGTGATAACAAGTATCTGTGGGTCTATGGAATTCACCACTTTTATAACTCGATCGCCCCATTCGGATACAAAGTTGGAACCACCAATATGTAAATCGGATAAATGAACAATTTTCATCATTATGACACCTCCTTTTTCGGGCATTAGAATATTCATCCCGAATTATTTTCTTTGTGATGTTTTATAACCCTCCCCTCTACCATATATATCGTATCCTCAGATATATTCGTAGACAGATCAGCAATACGTTCAAGATTCTTAGTGATTCTAAGTAAATGCATATTTCGCTCGATAGTTGCAGGGTCCTCGATCATATTCTCGATTAACTCTCTTAAAATTTTATCCCTTAAATCGTCCACAATGCTATCTCTCTCACAGACTTCTTTTGCTTTTGATGCATCTTCGTTAATAAAGGTATTTATACTGTCATTTAACATTCTTTTTGTTTCATTAGACAACTTTGTTAACTCGAACAATGTTTTTACTTTAGGTCTCTCTATTAAAAATGCAGAACTCTCTGCAATATTTACAGCATGGTCTCCCATTCTTTCAAGGTCGTTGTTCATTTTCAGAATCATCAGTACAATTCTTAAGTCTTTTGCCTTTGGCTGGAACTGTGCAATAAGTTCTACACAATGTTCCTCGATTTCTATTTCATGATTGTTTGCATTTGGCTCATCTCCTTCAATTACACTAACCAGATTTTCTTTATTTTTGTCAGTCAATCCCTTTATGCTTTTATCTATCATATTTTCTATAAGTGATGCATAATCCACAATTTCCCCTTTAAGTACCTCTATCTTTTCTCTCACCATTTTATTCCTCCTTATCCAAACTTACCTTCAAGGTATTCTTCTGTCCTCTTATCCTGGGGAACGGTAAACATCTTCTCCGTAAGCCCAAATTCAATCAATTCCCCGAGGTATAAAAAAGCAGTATAATCCGATACCCTTGCTGCCTGTCCTATATTATGAGTAACCTGAACCACAGTAACGGAGTTTTTCAATTCAATAACCAATTCCTCGATTTTGCTTGTGGCCATAGGGTCAAGTGCTGAAGTAGGCTCGTCAAAAAGGATTACTTCCGGATTGGTAGCCAGCGCCCGCGCTATACACAGCCTCTGTTGCTGCCCACCGGAAAGTTCAAAAGCAGAGGCACCGAGTCTGTCCTTTACCTCATCCCATAACCATGCATTCCGAAGACTCTTCTCAACTATCTCCATAATTTTATTCCTGCTCCTTACCCCCTTTATATGTAATCCAAAAGCTACATTCTCATAGATGGATTTTGGGAATGGGTTGGGTTTCTGAAAAACCATTCCGACCTTCATCCGGATAGAACTTGGATCTGTTTTATTTGAATATATATCCTTACCATCAATGATAATACTGCCTTTAATTCTCACATCACTACTTAAATCATTCATTCTGTTGAAACATCTTAGAAGAGTGGTTTTTCCACAGCCTGAAGGACCTATCACAGCGGTTAACTTTTTCTTCGGGATTGACAGATTTATATCCTTTAATATATGCTTTTCACCAAACCATAAATTCAGATTCTTCACCACTATCGTTTCATCTACCATTTCTTCATCCTCCTCATACGATACCTTATAATTATTGCTATAGCACTGATAGCTAATACTAAACCTAAAAGCACTACTGCTGTTCCATAAGCTATAGGGACCTGATACTCAGGACTGGTTCCTTCGGTCATTAATGCATATATATGGTATGGAAGCGCCATAACTTCATCAAAAATAGATTTCGGTAGTTTCCTCGTATAAAATGTAGCTGCAGTAAATAGAATAGGAGCAGTCTCACCAGCTGCCCTTCCCACACTCATTATCGCACCTGTAAGTATATTTGGTAATGCAGTAGGTATCACTACCCTAATTATGGTTTCTCTTTTTGTCGCACCCAGAGCATATGAAGCCTCCCTGAAATCATCGGGAACAGCCTTGATGGCTTCTTCGCTTGCCTTAATTATTATTGGTAAAATCATTATACTTAGTGTAAGTGAACCTGACAATATAGAAACGCCGAAACGGAATTTAATAACAAAGATCGCAAGTCCAAAGAGTCCAAATATAATCGAGGGAATACCAGCAAGAGTGCTTATCGCTATTCTTATCATACTCATCAGATACCCTTCCTTTGCATATTCAACGAGATAAATAGCCGCCAATAGCCCAAGGGGAAATGCAATCACTATTGCCCCAATAGTAAGGCAGAACGTACCCACTATTGCCGGAAAGATACCCCCTTTAGTCATGCCGGCTCTTGGGATATCTGTAAGGAATGACCACGAAATCATTCTACCACCCTTAGAAACCATAAGGACTATAAAGAAGAAAAGGAATAAAACACTAATGAGAATTGAAAACCGCAGTGCATTTACACCCAGAAACGCCTTTATCTTTCGCCAATTCATTTTGACCTCCTCCCTTTCATTACCCACTCTGTAAATATATTTAAAATAAAAGTAATAATAAAAAGAACTATTGAAATTCCAAATAAGGCGTGAAAATGAGAACTACCCATAATTGTCTCCCCCATTTCTGCTGCAATTGCGGATGTCATCGGTCGAACAGGGCCCAAAATGGATTTAGGAATAATTGCAGCTCCTCCTGCTACCATCAAAACTACCATCGTCTCTCCTATGGCTCTACCAAATCCAAGAACGATAGACGCAATTACCCCTGACTTCGCAGCCGGTAGCACTACACTTATTATTGTCTCCCATTTATTTGCCCCAAGTGCATATGAAGCCTCGCGAATATCTTTCGAGACAGATGTTATAGCATCCTCAGATATACTGGATATTATAGGGACAACCATTATACCAAGAATTATCGAGGCTGTAAGTGCATTTAAACCTGTGGGTATATCAAACAATTCTCTTATAAATGGAGATAGAAATGCCATCCCGAACAATCCATAAATTACTGAAGGTACACCTGCAAGGAGTTCTATCAATGGTTTCAGTATCTCCCTGGTTCTGGGTTTGGCCAATTCGGCCACATATACTGCGGAACCAACCCCAAGAGGGATGGAAACGATAAGCGCCCCAATAGTTACTACTATAGAACCCGCCAGTAATGGGAGAATACCAAAGTCTGGTGGATAATGGGTGGGATGCCATGATTTCCCCAGGAGAAACTTAAAAAGGCCCACTTCCCTAAATATAGGATACCCATCTTTAAAGATAGTCAAGGTAATGCCGAAGAGAAAAATAATCGAGCAAAAAGCTGCAAACATAGTTGTATATTTAAACAATTTCTCTTTCATTCCTTCTCCGTTTTTATAAGGTGGGGGTGGGGGGATAAAACCCCCACCTTAGTTTAGTCACAGTTGGAAGGTAAGTCCTTTTACCTAACAGGAACGTATCCTACCTCTTTTACTATCCTCTGCCCTTCTTTGGATAAAACAAAATCAATAAAGGATTTTAAGAGGCCCTTCGGCTTACCATTTGTATACATATAAAGAGGGCGAGCAAGTTTATAAGAACCATCTTTTACAGTCTCGTTTGTCGGTATAACCCCGTCCATTTCAAGAGCTTTAACATCGTCGGAAAGATAACCGAGCCCTATATAGCCGATTGCATCAGGAGTGGTTGTAACAGTCGTAGCAACAGCTTTATTAGAGGCAAGCATCAAAGCTCCGTCCTTAACCTTTGCACCTCCAAGAACCAATTTCTTAAATACCTCAAACGTTCCTGATGCAAAATCTCTGGAAATCACCACAATAGGTTTACTCGGGCCACCAACTTCTTTCCAGTTATTTATCTCTCCTGTATATATCCTCTTCAGGGTTTCCAGGCTCAAAGCATTCCCTGGATTATCGGAATGAACAACCACGGCGATTCCGTCTTTTGCAACGACATTAGCGAATGGGTCTATTCCCCTTTCACGAGCAGTTTTAAGCTCTTTTGTCTTTATTGGGCGTGAGGCATCAGCAATATCAGCCCTTCCGTCTATAAGAGCTGCTATCCCTACACCAGAACCTCCACCCCTTATGGACACATTTACATCTTCGTGTATATCCATATATACTTCTGCAGCTCTTTGAGCTATGGGTAATACCGTTGTAGAACCAGTTATTGTTATCTTCTTTGAAGCTGCATAAAGTGGAGCGCTTGATAGAAAGATTGTAGCAGCAAAGCTTGTGAAGACCAATAAGAAAAACTTTAACATTTTTACCATCTTAAACCTCCTTTATTAACTTTTTGCCACAGCGTTCAGAGAGTTTAATTTTTTATCTCTGTGTACTCTCTCTGTGCGGTTGTGGCTATCCATATTTACTCCGTTACTTTATTTTGGTGCTGAATGCCCAGCGAAGCTGCATCATTAATTTATCAACCGGGTCCTTCGAAGCATCCTCATATGTGGTCCTTTCCCCGTTAACCTGCAGGAGAACCTGTGGTTTCCCCTTGGCATCGCGGAGAATGTTCCAGTTAAATCCTGCAATTATCCTCGAATGGCCATCGTTATCAACATCTGCATTAGCATCCCAGTTATCGTATCTTCCAACTAAATCTACATCAACACCTGAGAGCTTTCCAAGCTTAACAATAGGCATAACCATGAATCCTTGACTTTTCGTTTCTTCTAAATCTTTAACTAAATACTCACCCCAGACCTCAAATGGACCAAACGCAAGATGACCAACCCCAGCATACACTAAGTTCGATATTGAAGTATCAGGGTCAAAAGATACATCCTCATAACGAACTGAACCACCAATAGTCACACCAGGTATCGGAATTAGCCTTACATTCGCCTGATATGCGGGGTTCAGATTTACATCACTACCTGTTTTTTTATAACCTTCACCGTTCAATACGGAAATCGCGTATTCTCCATACCCCTCTGGTAAGTAACCATAGAGTGCCATACCGTAGTCAGTGGAGGAAGTCACCTTTTCTTTATCTTCCAGGGCTTTTTGTATTGTAATGTAATTCCAATCATAGATAGTCCCAAAGTAGCTCTTTATTAGTCCAGCGGTTACTTTACTTTCCGGAATAGGGATAAGTTCCTTGAAATCGAGGTAAGCGTATTTCAGTTTGAGACCTGCTCCATCGAGGGCGTCATCATCAGAGAAAAAGTCAACATTAAATCTACCCTTTATCCTGTCAGTAAACTTTGGCTCAATCCGTAAGTAACCCCTTCCGAGTGAAAAGTACCTCTCCGTAAATTCACCACTTTCTCTTTCGACTGTAGCTCTGTTCCATAGAGTCATAGAGATTTTTGTCTCTCCGCACTTCGTAACCATTGGAGTAAGGAGCAGAAGAGAGAGTGTGAATACTACCAGTAAACTTTTTAGATTCATCCTTTTTACCTCCTTGTAAGGTTTTGTTTTACTTTTTTCTTCCACCTATTCATCGTTTCCTCTAAATAATACATCTTTACTTTAACATCTTAATATCAATTTTTAATTCAGTATAAAAATTGTGTTAATTTTTCGTTAATTTTTATATTGCTCTCTTTATTTAATAATCCCGGATATAGATATGCTATTTTTTGCTATATCATTATAATCAAGGATAGAAACACCATCTCTTGTTATATAGGTATGAAGAATTTATTAATTCCTTAGCCGAAGAGAGACGATATCCCTACCCTTATAGTAAATAAGGGAAAACCCTTATCTCTTGTTAATTAATACCAAACTTCTACATTAAAATACAACCTTCACAATCGTTAAGATACCAAGAGAGATGGTAACCAGTCCTATTACTAATTTCATCCTTTTCTCAGGGATTTTCTTCACGGTAAAAGCAGCAAGAGGCGTGGAAAGAACTGCACCCAACACGAGTGGCAGAGCAAGAGTCCAGTATATTTGGCCTCTTACCAGAATATAGGTAAGGAATCCCACAAAACAAACAACACCCTCAGCCAGTGATGTGCTTCCAATAGCACTCTTGGCTGAACGCCCCGAAACAACCTGACCTCCAGTTACAAGGGGTCCGTATCCTCCACCTGAAACGCCTTTATTAAAACCGCTCAAGGCAGCAATGATACCAAAGCTTCTCCAATTAAATACTGCAGGCTTATTTAAGCGGAACAAGATATATATACCTATTGTAAAGATCATTAATCCTATATAAAGTTTTAAAATAAATTTGGGGACAGAGACAGAAAAGAAAACAGCCGCCAGGACTCCAAGAACTCCCAGGACAATAAGCATATATGTTACCTTTGCGTCAAATGAACGGGGGACATAACCCAGAAGATTCAAACGAGATTTACGGACTCTGTCGTCCCTCCTAAAATCAAATGAGACATTTCCAAACTTATGATGGAATAATCCAGCAAGAACTCCTGTCAGGAATTCCGAGAATAGAATAGCAGGGACGACCTGAAGCGGTTCAAACCCCAGTAGAAGAAGCAGGGGCGTAAGTGTAGTGCCATAACCCATACCAAGGGTTGAATCTACATATTCACAAACAAATGCGAGCAAAGCGTAAAGAAAAAAACCCATACAAAAGCCTCCTTATAAGGAATTGCCATTTCGATAATAAATACTCTAATCATACTACAATTATAGTAAGATATATATTTTTGTCAAGGGGGAATTTTTTGCCACAGAGACACAGAATTGTTTGTCCAATGTCCAATGTTCAAAGTAAAACGAAACCGCAGATGAACGCAGATAAACGCGGATATATACTAATAAAAACACACACCACCCAAAAAATAGACATAGACACAGATTTACACAGATTTGAACTGATTAATATA
>DAOVFB010000098.1 GCA_030668705.1 Candidatus Stahliibacteriota bacterium | reverse complement strand
GGGTAAAAC
The DNA here is from genome assembly GCA_030668705.1 of Candidatus Stahliibacteriota bacterium. Taxonomy (GTDB): domain Bacteria; phylum Hydrothermota; class UBA3072; order UBA3072; family UBA3072; genus DAOVFB01. Next base: position 6,510 of record DAOVFB010000098.1, on the reverse strand, counting down.
CATCATTTCCGTTATTTACTGCCAGTAGTGAAGTGCCAAAGACAAGCAATATGCATACAAATAACAACCTCTTCATACAAACCTCCTTGTTAAAATTTTATACAATTTAGAAACTGAAATGAATTATATGGAAAAAATTCCTTTTGTCAAGTAATTTTAATAAGTAAAAATATTTTGACATAAAGTAAGGGGTGAGATGTCCCTTTTCAAGTTTTGGATTTGGGGTTTAGGGGTTAATCAGTTGATATCAATGAAAATCTGTGTCTGAAATCTAGTTCTGAGTTCAGTGTTCTTAGTTTATATTAATCAGTTAATATCTGTGTAAATCTGTGTCTGATTTTAAGTTTCTCGCAACGTCTTGTAGGGGTTTGATTTATCGAACCCGAGACAAAAAAGGGCGTGATAAATCACGCCCCTACACTTAATTTCTGTGTGGTGTGCGTTTTTTATTAGTATATATCTGTGTTTATCTGCGTTCATCTGCGGTTTCATTTTCTTGGTGGTGTGTGTTTTTTACACAAAAAAAATTCTTCTCTGTGTTCTCTGTGCCTCTGTGGCTAATCCTTGGTGGTGGGTTCGGGGTTTATCAGCGGGAATTTTTTAAGATAAAAAAGGCAAAAAAACGCCAGATAGACTTGAAAAATAAGGATTTTTGATTATATTAAATTATGATAGAAGAGGTAAAGGATTTCCTGGAGGAAAAAAAGCTCCTTACGGGAATAAGAAGGGTAATCATAGGTTATTCGGGAGGACCGGATTCTACTTTTTTACGTGATGTTTTATCGGGAGGAAATAGAGAGGTGGTTCTTGCTTATTTTAATCATAATCTCAGGGATGATTCGACCCTGGAGGAAGAATTTGTAAGAAAAGAGGCAGAAAGAGTGGGTCTCAACTTAAAAACTTCTGGAGAGGACGTTAGAGGTTATTGTAAAAAACATTCTCTCTCTATAGAAGATGGGGCAAGGGCCCTAAGATTAAATTACCTTCGCCGTATCAAAGGGGAAGAAGGTGCAAGTATTATTGCTCTGGGACACAATCTGGATGACCAGATAGAGAATTTCTTCATCAGGCTCTTCCGGGGCTCAGGTTTTGGCCTTTCTTCTATGAGATATTGTGATGGTGATATTATACGTCCACTATTGCATTACAGAAAGGAAGAAATCATAAAATACCTTGATTCTCATAGTATACCTTATTATAAGGATCCATCGAACGAGGATACTAGCTTTCTTCGAAATAGAATAAGAGGGGAGCTAATTCCAGTTATAGAAAATATCAAAGATGGTTCAATAAAAGGTCTCAAGAAAAGTATCGAGAATATCAGGGATATGGAGGATGCACTCAGGAAGCACATTGAGAACATACAGGTGGATAAATATCGGGACTATGTAGAAGTAGATAGGGAAGATTTTGACCGATTGTCGATATCGGAAAAATTCCTGTTGGTAAAAAAGATGCTTTCTTTCATTAATAGAGAAAAAGAGCTCAAAAGAGCTCATGTAACCAATTTACCTCTTAGAGGCATAATTGAACTTAAAGGTTCCAGCATAGAGATGACCCCGTCTAAGGTACTCATAGTTTTAAAAGGTGAGCAACCTACGAAAGAATTGCCCCTTGGAGGAGAGCTTTCATTCGGTGGTTTTTATTTTAAAACGCTGATTACCGAGCCACCCGTTAAATTCCCAAATAACTCCTCTGAATACTTTGATCTGGAGGAGTTAAAATTGCCGCTTGGAGTGAAAAGGAGAGAAAAAGGCGACCAGATGGTTGTTTTTGGCGCTAATGATAAAAAGAAATTGAAGGAAATCTTTATCAATGAAAAAATCCCCAGAACTCTACGAGATTTATGGCCCATTATTTACGACAGGGAGGGTGTAATTCTAATTCCGGGGCTCAGGCGCAGTAACAGAGCCATTGTTTCGGATAAAACAAATAAAGTGCTCAAAATAATATATAAAGAGGTAAAATATGGCAGAGGAAGGACCAAAGGTAAATAAAAATCAATTTATAAGGGCAATAATCCTGTGGGCTGTTATATTCGTTGGTCTATTTGTTGTTATACAGTTTATGCAGAAAGATAAATATAAAGAGGTAAGTTTTACAAGTTTCTGGAAATATGTGGAGGCAGATGGAGTAGAAAGCGTAACATTTGAAGGCCAGCAAATTACTGCAAAGATTAAAGGAGAAGAGGAACTATCCATAAAAACCCGTCTTCCCTTCGAAGACCCCGAACTTCCCAGAGAACTTATCAGTAAAGGTATAGAGGTTAAATCAAAGGTGGAATTTGATTTTTGGAAGATATTCTGGCAATTCCTCCCGATTCTATTTATTGTTTTCTTTTTCCTTTTCATAATGAATAAAATGCGGGGAGGTGCTAATGAAGCACTCTCTTTTGGGCAAAGTCGAGCCAGGGAAATACGTTTCCAATCTGTTGATATCACATTTAGTGATGTGGCAGGTGTAGATGAAGCAAAGCGTGAATTAGAGGAAGTTGTACAGTTCTTGAAAAATCCGTCACAGTTTAAGAAATTAGGAGCGAGGATTCCAAAAGGTATTTTACTGGTAGGAGCACCCGGGACTGGAAAAACCTTATTGGCTCGTGCGGTAGCTGGCGAAGCGGGTGTACCTTTCTATTCCATTAGTGGTTCGGATTTTGTAGAAATGTTTGTAGGTGTTGGAGCTTCAAGAGTTCGTGATCTATTTAGGAAGGCAAAGGTGAACACACCTTGTATAGTTTTCATAGATGAGATAGATGCAGTGGGTAGATTTCGAGGCGCAGGTATTGGGGGTGGGCATGATGAAAGAGAACAGACCCTGAACGCACTTCTTGTGGAGATGGACGGTTTTGACCCTAATGAAGGTATTATAATTCTCTCGGCTACAAACAGGCCGGATATTCTCGATCCTGCATTGCTCAGACCAGGTCGTTTTGATAGAAGAGTCGTTGTTCCGATGCCCGATATGAATGGGAGGGAGGGAATCTTAAAGGTTCATGTTCGGCATATTCCTCTCGCCGATGATGTAGACCTTTCCATATTTGCCAAGACAACTCCGGGGTTCAGCGGGGCGGATTTGGAAAACCTGTGTAATGAAGCAGCTCTTATTGCTGCCGCAAAGAAAAAGAATGCGGTCGAGGCTGATGATTTCGACGAAGCAAAGGATAAAATATTGATGGGCGTTGAGAGGAAGTCAATGATGTTAACTCTCGAGGATAAGGAATTGATTGCCTATCATGAGGCGGGACATACCCTTGCATCTCTCTATACAGAACATAGTGACCCTATACATAAGGTTACAATAATACCACGTGGTGCTTCCCTCGGTTTAACGCAGCAATTACCAATAGATGATAGAAGAACTTACTCAAGGGATTATTTGATGGCAAAGATTATAGTTTTGCTTGGAGGGAGATCTGCCGAGGAATTAAAGTTCAATACCGTATCAACCGGAGCGGGGAATGACCTCCAGAATTCTACGGCAATAGCAAGAAAAATGGTGTGCGAATGGGGGATGAGTGACAATCTTGGGCCGATAAGTTTAGAAAATACTGACGGTGGAATTTTCCTGGGAAAACAACTGGCACAAACTAGAGAATACTCTGAAGAAACTGCTCATCTTATAGACGTTGAAGTAAGGAAATTTATTGATGAAGCTCACAGGAAAGCACAGGAAATAATGGAAAAGCACAGGGAGGGACTCGAAGCAATCGCACAAGCACTATTGGAAAGAGAAGTTCTTTCAGGTGATGAAGTGAGGGAGATTGTATATGGACCGGGAAAGAATAAAAAACGCAATTCTGGAAATAATTGAAGCAATAGGGGAAGACCCACATCGCGAGGGCCTTGAAAAAACTCCAGAGCGGGTGGCTAAGATGTATGCTGATATCTTTAAGGGTATAGAAAAGGAACCGGAAAAGGCAATACACGTCTATTCTGCCCCCAATTATGATGAAATAATCATAATCAGGGATATTCCTTTCTATTCTTTCTGTGAGCATCATCTTCTTCCATTCTTTGGCAAAGTTCATATAGCTTATATTCCAAAGGATGATCGTATCACTGGTTACGCAAATCTGGTAGAAGTAGTCGAATTATATTCACAAAGGCTTCAACTGCAGGAACGGATAACCAGTCAAATAGCAGATGCTATTATGAATACACTCAAGCCCCTGGGCGTTTTTGTTATAATAGAAGCACGTCAATTATGCCTTGAAATGCAGGGTTTAAAGAAACAGGGAGAAACCACAGTTACATCAGCTATAAGAGGAGCTTTTGAGAGGGAACGAACCCGTCTCGAGGCTTTGCATCTCATGGAAAAATGAAGGTTTACTTAAAGGATATAAGAACAAAAGAAGAAGCCCTTAGAGCTGTAGAAAAGGTAGGAGTGGATAGTACGATTGCATCCGAATTAGCCGATAAGATTCGTTTCTGTGTGCTTGAAATAGGAAACCTTTCTTCTCCTGAGGCTACGATATTGAAGCAGGTTGCAATATCCAGAGGAACCGATGCTGCAGTACATCGTGAAGTAATCGTGAATGGTGTGGATAAATCAACTGTTCTCCTTCCGGGTTCTTTTAGAGAGTTAAAACTTATTGCAGAAGAGCTTAAAAAGCAGCCATTTGGTTTGCCATCCCTGGGTGATAAGATATTGAACGGATTGGAGACAGAAGATATGGAGAAAGATTTTAAGATAATGGGTGTCCTGAACATAACACCCGATTCTTTCTCAGATGGGGAAGAATATTCAAGAGGGGAAGATGCACGGAAAAGGTTTAACGAGATTGTGGAGTTTGGAGCGGACATTATTGATGTAGGGGCAGAATCATCGAGGCCTGGAGCTAAATCCGTGGATGCAGACGAGGAGTTAGAAAGACTTCTGCCTGTTTTGTCGCTTTTTGGAAGTTGCACCATTCCAGTGTCTATAGACACTTACAAATCAGAAGTGGCACGTGAGGCTCTTTCCGCCGGGGCAAGTGTCGTGAATGATATTTCTGCCCTCAGGATGGACCCGGAGATGGTGGAGGTGGTAAGAGATTTTGATGCGAGAGTTGTATTGATGCATATGAGGGGGACTCCAGAGACAATGCAAGAGAATCCCAGTTATGCTGATGTGATTGGAGAAATAAGAGAATTCTTTCTGGAGAGAGTCGAGTTTTGCCTCAGCCACCATATTTCTCCGGACCGAATTATACTTGATCCAGGTATTGGTTTTGGTAAGCGCCAGGTTGATAATTTGGTAATCCTTAACCACCTGAGAGAATTCACTACGCTTGGATTCCCTGTTCTTGTCGGTGTATCAAGAAAATCATTTATAGGTAATATAACGGGTAGCCCGCCAGGGAATAGATTAGCAGGATCAATAGCAGCAGCAGTCTATTCCTGTATTAGAGGAGCGAGTATTCTCAGAGTGCACGACGTTCTGGAAACGAGGGAAGCGCTCTCGGTAATTTCCCATCTGGAGAGTGAGAAGTGATTGCTTTTAACTGGTTAGATATCCTTGATATTTTAGTAGTATCTTCACTTTTTTTCTTTATAATAAGATTTTTCACGGGTACAAGAGCTGTCCATATGTTGACAGGTCTTTTAATAATAGCTTTTCTTACAATCCTTTCTAATGTTTTAGATCTTGTAGCCATGAAGTGGATTGTCCGGGGACTCGGAGATCTATGGATTGTTATATTTGTAATCGTCTTTCAACCTGAGATTCGCCGTGCTTTAATAAACCTTGGTAAAACAAGCAGGTTAGCCTATCTTTTTCAAGAGGATATAGAAAAGGTTTCAATGGAGGTAGGTGAAGCTACTGGTGTCCTATCCGATAAGAGGATGGGCGCTTTGATTGCAATTGAAAGGAATGTCCCCCTTGAATCTTACATTAGAACAGGTATTAAGATGGAGGCAATAGTCTCTTCGGATCTATTGGTTTCAATTTTTTCTATATATTCTCCATTACATGATGGTGCAGTAATTATTCAGGGAGAACAAATTGTAGCAGCGAAGAGTATTCTTCCCTTAACGGATCATCCCGACCTCAGCCCCTCATTGGGAACACGGCATAGGGCTGCTATAGGCCTAACAGAGGAAACGGATGCAATTTGTATAGTAGTTTCAGAAGAGACAGGAAAAATTTCTCTGGCAGTTGGTGGGGATTTCTTTGGCGATCTGGCTGTTGAGGAGTTACAGGCTAGAATCAAAGATATGTTAAAGGCTTAATGTGTTCATGGGGTTCCTACCTTTTCTTATCAGGGTACGGAAGGAGGCATAAGAAAGATGAATCACGGGGTTTTTGACTCACGTAAATTAACCGGTTTCTTTTCAGTATTAGTTGTTTTACTCGGCATGTATCTATACACCATTGCACCCACTGTGTCTTTCTGGGATTGCGGAGAATTTATTGCCTGTTCACACATACTTGGGGTTCCTCATCCGCCCGGAACGCCCTTTTTTATACTTATTGGCAGGATATTTGATATACTATTTCCCTTTGGTGAGGTAGCAAAGCGGGTAAACTTTC
>DAOVFB010000148.1 GCA_030668705.1 Candidatus Stahliibacteriota bacterium | reverse complement strand
CTTATGCATTCACAGCAAATGCCTTTCTTCGAACAGGGTTCATATGTGCAGTTGCAACTTATTAGATTCTGATCCTTTGAACACTCCATTAAACCTCCCTTTTTGTGTATATATATCTTAACGATTTACGCTTGTCAAGGTATAAAGATTGTCATAGATGAAACCAGTTAAATAGTTAATTCGTCACCAGTCATCGTTCGAAATAAGGATTAAAGGATAAATAAGTATATGAGTGAATGAGTTGGTATATTAGGATTATCGTGGTATGTGATAAGTGAACATCATCGTGATAAGTGATATGTGGTATGTGATATGTGGGAACGGGCTTCTGCCCGTGATCATCGAGGCTGGAAAGCCTCTCCCACAAAGGGTTTGATGAATCAAACCCCTACAATGGCACGAATAAATTCAGGCCCCGTAAAATAGTAAATATTGCACCACAATGTAATAAGATTACATCACAATGTAATAGAGATTCATTACATGTGACAGGTATGGCAAGCGGGGCAAGCCTACAATTCGCGAAACAAGTTTCGCTACTCCGTTTTGTGGCTAATCTCTTTACTTAAACCGTGAGTACAGCGTCGAGAGTCGAGTGTCTAGCGTCCAGTGTCAAAAAAAAATTGGAGTAGGGGCAATTCATGAATTGCCTCTACAAGTTTCGCGCCATGGCAACGCAGAGTGAGTCTGTTACTCCAGGCTATCAGTAAAATAAGAAAGAGTCAATAGTTCAAGGTTACAAGTTTAAAGTTTCAAGTTTCGGATTTGGGATTTAGGATTTTGATACTGATTACTGATAGTTTTCTTGATTACTTAATATGATATATTGAATTTTATGAGAAAGTTTGTAACATTTTGTTAATGGATGTGTTATATTAAGTGAAATGAAGAATAACATAGAAAAAAAAGAATGAATGTTGAAAGATTATATGAAAAATACGGTCAGATGCTAATGGATATATCATACAGGATTACCCAGAATAGAGCGGATGCAGAAGAGATTTTGCAGGAAACATTTACCGAACTCTGGAATAGAAAACCCACGGGGGGAATTGTAGCCTGGTTAAAGAGGGTAGTTGTGAATAAAAGTCTTAATTTAGTGCGGGATAGAAAAAATATTAAGGTGGAAAAGGATCCCCCAGCTACACCTGATGGTATCCTGGAAGAGAAAGAGAGGAAGATAATTGTGAAGAGAGCCTTAAAAAATCTTCCACCTATGGAGAATGCAGTGGTAATCCTTAAGAGATATCACGGAATGTCACATCGAGAAATTGCAAATATCCTGGATGTTACTGAGAATAACAGCCGTGTTATATTATATAGAGCAATGGAAAGATTAAAAGAAGAACTTAAACCGTATTTTATGAGGGGGAAGATCAATGTATAAAAAAATAATTGACTATCTCTCAGGGGAATTAAACTGGCTTAAAATTTTAAGGTTTAAATGGCAACTTAGAAGAAACGATGAGATGAAGAGTTCTTTCATTGAATACAAAAGAATGTGGGATGAACTAAAGGTTTGGAGGGAAGATATTAAAGTGCCAGAGATAGAGGTTGTCCACAGGTCAGGATATCCGCTCAGGCTCAAACCAGCTTTTTTATTTATCATAGCTATAATCGGAATCGGTATTGGTTTTTATCTCGGGTTAAATAGTTACGTAAGCGCATCTGATTATATGAACTATGCTGTGGAGGTTTTATATGAGGAATAAGATAACATGGTTGATAGTTGGAGTATTTATAGTAGCAGGGGTGGGCGGATTCTTCACGGGACGATTCTTCACCATACGCCGTAATGCTTTCTTCATTGCAAGAGAGATGCCTGCAAAAATTCCTGTTGAGGAGATCAGACGATATCGCCGCGAAATGAAACAGCTCCGGGTTTTAATGGATAAGGAACGAGCGCACATTATATGGGCTACAAAGAGTGGCGAAATGGAGAAGCTCAGGGAACATATTGATAGTATCTCAAAGTTAAAACGGGAGATACTGATACAGACCACTAATCAGTTGCATGAAATTTCAAAAACTCTACCACCATCTATGAGAGAGCATTTTATAGAGCAAATGCTGGAAGAACCACATAGAAAGCACAGACCAGGAAAAATATTCAAAATTATAAAAAGGAGGTATTGATGAAAAAGTTAGGTATTCTTATGGCTTTTTTGTTTGTATTTGCATTATTGACAACGCCTATTACATCTTTTGCACAGGAAGATGATCTCGATGAAACTATGAAGGATATTGAAGTGATTGTGAAAATGGACGAAGGTGAAGACCCTTTAGGTATCGAAAAGCATGTCTTAAAACTTGTTGGGTGCCCCATGGAACGGCTTGCGGCTATACTGGATTTGGATGAAAAAACAGAAAAGAAAGTAGAAGAGATGGCATTGCAACATAAAGAGGAAATGATTGATATTAGAAGCAAAATCGAAAAACAGGAAGTTGCAATGGAGAGGATTCTTCTTGAAGATAAATTGGATACCAAAAAGTTACTCGCTAAATATAAGGAGATTTCAAAGCTTAAAGAGGAGATAGCCATAAAGAGAATTGAACATAAGCTCAAGATATACGATCTAATCCCTGCGGACAAGAAAAAAGATGCAAAGGAAATCATGTTTCGTCGTCATTCGCATCTGAGGTTAGGCGGTATGGGAGATTTGGGCGAGTTTCGAAAAGGGATGCATACGCTTAGAGAAAAGATGGGGTTTTTGAAAAAAAGGATAAAAAGGATTCGAGAGGAATGCGAGGAGCATAAGAAATTTTAATTCTCTTTTATGTTGACTCTACACCCCGCCCGGATGAGTAAAAAACTCATCCGGGTTTTTCATTTAAACGCCATTTCAGTTCACGCAAAGCCTGCAAAGGAATAATATTTTGTGTAAAAAACACACACCAGCAAATCCTAAATTTGACACTGATTTTCACTGATATCCACTGTCCAATTCTTTAACATAGAACTTAGAACTCATAAACAAGACCCAGATCCTAACCCCTAAATCCAAAACCCGTATATTTGCCACAGAGACAGTCGCTTCGCTCCAATTGGAAAATGCAAAATGCAAAATCCCTCTCCACCCATTTTTAGCCACGGTTTCTTCACGGTTTGAGATAGATGTAGGGGCGAGATTTCCTTACCCAAACGCATAACGCAATAAACTCATCCAACGCACTGAACGCAAAAGCCATAGAGATAGTCGCTTCGCTCCAATTGGAAAATGCAGATTGTTCACCACAAAGACACAAAGAACACAAAGAAAAATAATGTTTTTGTTATCACCTCCCCACCCAACCATTTATTTGCAGATTTTGGAGTAGCAGAGCTTGCTCTGCGCTATTCAGGCTTGATGAATCAAGCCCCTACATATCGCGACAGGGATGTCGCTCCCACAAAAGAGGCAATTCATGAATTGCCCCTACTCCATTATTAATCAGTGAAAATCAGTGTCGAATTAAGATTTAGGGGTTGGGGATTGGGTTTTAGTTTTGCACGAATAAATTCGCCCCTACAATTGCGCGAAACTCATAGAGGCAATTCATGAATTGCCCCTACTCCAGTTCTATCTTTTGATTCTTGACACTGGATGCTCGACTCTCGACTAATTCCCACATATCACTTACCACATACCACATATCACCCAACGAACCCAATAAACTCAAGTTACTTTTTTTTAGAGCGATTGGAAAATAGAGTTCCCTTTTCTTCATCAAATGTGATATCAATAAGGTTTTTCTCTCTGAGGTTAAAGATCCTTTTTTCAATCTCTTTTGTGGGTTGATGCAATACAT
>DAOVFB010000086.1 GCA_030668705.1 Candidatus Stahliibacteriota bacterium | reverse complement strand
TCACGATTGTATGGAGGAAAACAGTTAGTGGGAATTGAGGTGAAACCCCTGCCTGCTGTTCAAATTATTTATGAATATAATCCAGATGCTACCTTAAATAATAACATTGGCTTTGGGAAAACAGGTATTGGGCTGGACGGTTCCATTTCTAAAACCATTGGGCTCAAGATAACAGCTGTTCTAAAAAACAATTACTTTGAGATTTATGATGCCTATGGGAGATTGTATTTCAAAAAAGGTGATTTTGAGAATGAAATCCGTATAGGTCAGTTCACACTACCCTTCTCAATGGAACGGCTTATACCTTTTCCAAGGAGAGATTTTATTCATAATGCCATTGCCACAGGACTTGTTTCTACAAAAGACCTTGGGATAGGGTTATATGGTGATTGTAAATATGCTGAATATGGCCTTGCTCTTATAAACGGAACAGGATGGAATGTTCCGGAAGAAAATTCTTATAAAGATATAATTGCAAGGCTCGTTTTAAAAGCTAATGTGATGAAGATAGGCGGGTCCCTCTATCTGGGGAAAGCTGGCGCAGATTCCTTAATTACGAAAAAGAATAGATATAATCTTCAAGGAGAGATAAAGTATAAAGGGGCAACATTAAGAAGTGAATATGTGGTAACACAGGACGTGAGTATAGAGGGTTATACTTACTATCTCCAGGGGGGATATCAGCACTCGATTAGGAAACCCTATCTCGAAGCAATTGAACCCGTGGTGAGGTATGAATTTTATGACCCGGATAAAGCAGTAAATGATAATAATCAAACCAAATTAACAGCGGGTATCAATCTATATTTCCAAAGTCATCGCTTCAAGGCTCAATTGAATTATGTAAATGAAAAAATTGATGGAGGTAACCCAAGTAATATCTTTTATGTGGCAATACAGTTTGTGTTATAGTTTGCAAGCTTTGTATTTTTTATAAGGGAGGGCTGTACCTGATGATTGATCACTTTAGTAGATTAAGGAAGATAATGATGATGCTACTATTTTTTGGAAAGGATAAGGTTATAACGGATGAAAAGGGACGATGAACGTAATGTCAATGCTCAGTATTCGTATGAGGAACGAGGATATAGTGCTTAAAGAATCGTGTATCCACGTTTTGAGTGATTAACTTGTTGATAATGTTTATTAAATGTAAGAACAAGGTTATAAGATGGAAAATGAATATTAAAACAAGTAACACATTCCTAAGTAAGGTAATTAAATGATTGTAACGATAGTCTTATCAATTTCTGTAGTGCTTCAGTTTATGGCAGCAGTTTTTGCATTAAGACTAATCCGCGTCACCGAGAAAAGCGGACCATGGCTATTAATTGCAATTGCCATTATCCTTATGGGTATTCGGCGTTTCATTACATTATCCAGGTTAATTTCAGGAAATTTGGCGCTTCAACCTGACTTAGCAGCTGAATTGGTTGCACTTGTAATTTCTATTTTGATGGTAGTTGGAATTGCATGGATCCTACCATTTTCCCGATCAATCAGGAATTCGAAGAAGGTTCTTCAACACAGCAAAATATGGTTGATTGTAGCTGGGATGTTCGGTCTGTTGTGCATTTTTTCGTGGTTCAATGAGATATTGGACCTTCCGCACATCTTACTGGGTGCACCGAGCACACCTTTGAATTGGCGAGAATCGCTTATTGAAATGGTAATGGTTGCTATCGTCGGATTCTTCATGGTGTCAAAGATTCAATATTACATAACCGAACACAAACGGGCAGAAGAAAGCATAAAACACTTAAACAGTGTGCTTAAAGCCATAAGAAATGTTAATCAGTTGATCGTGACAGAAAAGGATAGAGACAGTCTGCTCCTGAAAACCTGCGATGCTATGGTAGAAGCACGAGGTTACGATGCTGCATGGCTTGGATTGTTAGGTGGGGGTAAAGCCTTTTCCATGGTTAAGGGTGCAGGTTTTGGAGAAAATGTTAATCGTTTCAGTGAATACGTAATGAAAGGAGACCATCCTCCATGTATTAAAAAAGCACTCACGAAAAAGAATACACTTATAATCGTGGATAAATCAAAGGAGTGTGGAGATTGTTTTTTTAAAGGCGCATGTGTTGGAAAAGAAGCTGCGATTATACGTGTGGAGCATGGTGGTAAGCTATTTGGGTTATTTGCCATATTGTTCTCGTCAAATGTCTCTGTTGATGAAGAAGAAAAGGGACTCCTAAAAGAGGTTGCCACTGACATTGCATTTGCACTCTATAGCTTGGAGATAGAGGAAGCAAGAAAGCATGCGGAGGAAGCACTCAAAAAAGCACATGATGAACTGGAGGTAAAGGTAGGGGAGCGGACTGCCGAGCTCACTTCAGTAAATAAGGAACTGGAAGCTTTTGCCTATTCAATCTCTCACGACCTTCGTGCACCCTTACGGGCTATTGACGGTTTTTCTCAAATTTTGCTGGAGGAATACAGTGATGTTCTTAACGGACAGGGAAAGCACTACTTAGCGCGAACGAGAGCAGGCACACAGAATATGGGTCAATTGATAGATGACCTTCTCAGTCTTTCCAGAATCGGACGCCAGGAAATGAAGAAGAAAACAGTAAAAATGGAAACCATTGTAAGAGAAGCTTATGCATCCTTAGAAGATGAACGGAGAGATAGGAAAGTTGACTTTAAAGTTTGCGAGTGTCCATCTGTTCTTGCTGATTCGCGTCTTATGAAGATTGTTTTTACGAATCTACTTTCCAATGCTTTGAAATTCACGAGGAGAGAGAAGAAAGCAAAAATCGAAGTGGGTTATGAGGATAAAGACAATCAAACCATCTTTTTTGTAAGAGATAATGGCGTAGGTTTTGATATGAAATATGCTGATAAGTTGTTTACACCATTTCAGCGGTTACATAAGACGGATGAATATGAAGGAACTGGGATTGGTCTTGCAATTATCAGGCGAATAATTAACAGGCATGGTGGGCACATCTGGGTAGAATCAAAACCAAGTTCAGGAACAACATTTTATTTTACTATACCGAGCTAATAATGAATTGTAAGGTTTTATCATTTAAAATTAAAAATTTCAAATCACATTAAGTAATTGGAGGAAATTTATGAAACCGAAAGATGTATCAATTCTCTTAGTTGAAGATAACCCCGATGATATAGAATTAACATTAAAGGCGTTTACCAAGCATAATCTCGCTAATGTAATTAATGTTGCCAGGGACGGTGAAGAAGCACTGAATATTATTTTTCAAGGTGGGGAAGAGGATACGGGAGAGAATGTCCCGGACCTGATATTACTTGACTTAAAACTCCCCAAGGTGGATGGGTTGGAGGTCCTAAGACAGATCAAGGGTAATACTAAAACACAGCTTATTCCGGTAGTTGTTCTAACTTCTTCAAGGGAAGAGAATGACCTTGTGGAGAGCTATCGTCTTGGCGTGAATAGCTACATTCGTAAGCCCCTGGATTTTGAGAAGTTTGTCGAGGTTGTGATACAGCTTGGTCTATACTGGCTGTTGTTAAACGAACCACCTCCAAAAGGTAGGAACTAAAAAGAATGTAAAATGATTAATTATAAGATCTTATCATTCAAAATTAAAAATTTAAAATTTAACATTAAAGAATGGTAGTTGTATCTATGGAGATGAGGACGTTACACCTACTAATTCTTGAAGATAATCCTGACGATGCTGAGTTAGCAGTAGAGGAACTAAAACGCGAAGGATTTGAGGTAGAATGGAATAGAGTTGATGATAAGAAAACATTTAGAAAGGCACTAAAAGAAAATCCCGATTTAATATTAGCAGACTATAGTGTTCCTTCTTTTGGTGGCATGGATGCTCTTAAGATGCAGCAGAAACTCACACCCTCAATTCCCCTGATTATCATTTCAGGCACAATTGGGGAAGAGGTTGCTGTGGAATGTTTAAAGTCCGGAGCGACAGATTATGTCATGAAAGACAGATTATCTCGTCTTGGTTCAGTGGTGAAACGAGCACTTGAGGAGGCAAAAGCTTATAGGGATCGGAAAGCTGCAGAGGAAGAATTACGAAAGAGTAAAGAATTTTTATCTGAGATTACATCGAATCTCCCGGGTTTAGTTTTTCAATACGAACTGAATACTAAGGGAGAGGAGTGCTTTACATTCATTAGTGACGGAATCAGGGACCTTATGGAACTCGAACCGGATGCGGTATTGGCTGATACAAAAGTAATGTGGGATACATATCTAGAGGAGTATATCCCGGTGTTGGTCAAAGAGATTGAGGAATCCGAAAAAAAGCTTATCCCCTGGCATGCTGAATATCAATTGAGGGCAGCTGAGTCTGGTACGCTTAAGTGGGTAGAGGGATCAAGCATACCAAAACGCTTGCCAAATGGGGACACCGTATGGGATGGATGGGTACGTGACATCACCGACCGAAAAGCTGCAGAAGAGGAGCTGAGGCGCCTAAATGATGCACTGAGCAGAAAAAACAAGGAACTGGAACAGGTTGTCTATATTTCATCCCATGACCTCCGCTCACCTTTGGTGAATATTCAGGGATTTACTAAGGAACTGGGTAACTCTATTAAAGAGCTGTTTTCTATTGTCCAAAATAAGGGGGTACCAAAAGACTTAAGAAAAAAGGTTATGCCCATTATAGAAGAAGATATCCCCGAGTCCATGCAATACATACTCAGTAGCATATTCAAAATGGATTCATTACTCACGGGACTCCTGAACCTTTCGCGCCTGGAGCGTGCTGCTATTAAGATAAAAAAACTTAATATGAATAAACTAATTTCAAAGGTTATAAATACCTTTGAATTCCATATCAAGAAAGGTAATGCAAAATTGGAAATAAGCGATTTACCTCCATGTAGGGGAGATGAAATACAGATCAACCAGGTATTTTCAAACCTCATAGATAATGCTCTTAAATATCTTGACCCCAATCGACAATTAATCATCAAGATTTCAGGTTATAAATATATGGATCAGTCTATTTATTGTGTGGAGGACAATGGAATCGGCATTGCTCCCGAACATCAGGAAAAGATATTTGATATATTCCAGCAGCTCGACCCAAAGGAGAGTCATGGAGAAGGATTGGGATTGACAATAGTCAGACAGATTATGGATAAACATAATGGAAAGATATGGTTGGAATCTGAAGTAGGCAAAGGGAGTAAGTTTTATGTATCGCTACCGGGATGAGTTAGTTAAGTTTGTAGAGTTTATTGAGTTCATAGGGTTCGTTGGGTTATGTTCGTGGTTATGGATTGAGAATTCAGAAGAAAGTGAACCGTGGGAGAGGTTTTCGAACCTCGACAATCGGGACTGGGAAGTCCCTCCCACATGAGGTGAAAGAGTGAAAAAGGAAGTAACAATCATAATCGCTGAAGATGATAAGGGACACGCGACCCTTATTGAAAAGAATTTAAAGCGTGCTGGTATCTCCAATAATATATTACATTTTAAAGATGGACAGGAGACCCTAAACTTCCTTTTCAGACATGGTAAGGGACCACATCGGAAAAATAACTATCCTTATCTATTACTCCTTGACATCAAGATGCCAAAGGTCGATGGTATTGAAGTATTACGACAGGTAAAACAAGATAATGAACTTTGTAAAATGATGGTAATTATGCTAACTACCACCGATGATCCAAGAGAAATTGATGAATGTTACAAAATCGGGTGTAGTAGTTACATAACCAAACCAGTTGATTATGATAAGTTTGTTGAAGCGATAAGACAGTTGGGACTCTTTCTCCTGGTTGTGGAAATTCCAAAAATAGACGGTGAACTTTAATGGGAAAAGGAGATAAGAAAAAATTTAATAATAAAAAAAACACAATTGAAAGCGGGGCCCTCCCTACTCTACTTATCGTTGAGGATGATGAAGGTCTTAATCGTTTAACACATAAAAACTTAAAGAGAGAAGGTTTTTACACAGAGGGTGTTTTTAATGGTAGAGATGCCATTGCCAGGGTAATTGATAACCCGGATGTTTTATTGTTGTTAGATTATCTTCTCCCGGACATGACAGGCAAGGAATTAATTGAAACTCTCATTGAAAAGCAATGCAGTGTTCCATTCATAATTATAACCGGTCAGGGTGATGAAAAGATAGCAGTGGAAATGATGAAGCTGGGGGCCAGGGAGTATATTAGAAAGGACACAGGTTTTCTTGATATTCTACCGCAGGTAGTGAACAAGGTATTTAAAGATTTAAACAAAGAAAAAATGCTCATCGAGACAGAGGAAGCGCTAAGGGAGAGTGAGGAAAGGTTCAGGGCCATCTTTGAAACGGCGGAAGACTCCATCTTTATCAAAGACTCCAATCTAAAGTATACCCAGGTTAATCCGGCAATGGAGAAGCTTTTTGGGCTTCCAGCATCGGAACTTATCGGGATGACGGATGAAGACCTATTTGGTGAGGAGATAGGAGCATACACAAAGGAGGTGGATTCTCGCGTCCTTGGTGGAGAGATTGTTGAAATGGAACATGCGAAGCCGGTAAAGGGGGAACTCAAAACATTCTTAGTCAGTAAAGTGCCGGTGCGCAACAGCTCTGGAGATATCATCGGACTGTTCGGTATTGCTCGCGATATAACCGAACGAAGGAAAATGGAGCGTGAAATCGAAGAGCGTAAGACTTACCTGGAAAGGGTATTAATCAGTGAACCGGATGCTGTTATTACACATGATGCAGAGGGTAGGATAGTAGAATGGAATCCCGGGGCTGAGAAACTTTTTGGGTATAAGCGTAAGGAGGTAGTTGGAAAGGTCCTTGACGATCTAATTGCAGGCCCCGATCCAGAGAAATACAGGGGAGCAACCAGTCTTAGAGAGCGGTTCCTCGCCGGGGAAAGTATCGATTCTTTCGAAACCATTCGTTACCGAAAGGATGGCTCTCCTGTGGATGTTATCCTTTCCGGGTCCGGGATCGTAATGGAAGATAAACTAATTGGCGCAGTCGTTGTATACAAGGACATCTCCGAGCGTAAAGCTGCAGAGGAGGAAAAAGAAAAACTGCACTCCCAGCTTCTTCAAGCTCAGAAGATGGAAGCCATTGGAAGATTAGCAGGGGGCATAGCACACGATTTTAACAACCTCCTTACAGCCATAATGGGTTATACCGAACTCCTGGCCAGTGAGTTTCATCCCGATGACCCTCGGAGGGGGGATGTCAAGGAGATCCTTAATGCTGGCAAGCAAGCCTCTCTACTTACCCGCCAACTCCTTACTTTCAGCCGTAGACAAATAGTACAACCAGAGGAATTGAATGTAAATTCCATAGTTACAGAGGTAGAAAATATACTTAAACATCTTATTGGTGAAGACATTGAATTAGTTACAGTTCTTGACCAGAATCCGGAATGGATTAAGGCAGATCCGGGGCAGATGGAACAGGTAATAGTTAACCTGGCTGTAAATGCACGTGACGCAATGCCCGATGGAGGTAAACTTACAATAAAAACAGAAAATATTACCCTCGGCAAAAAGGAATGTGCTCTTAT
>DAOVFB010000028.1 GCA_030668705.1 Candidatus Stahliibacteriota bacterium | reverse complement strand
ACTCAATGCCAGGAAGGTCCAGATAAAAAAATGGGGACCAGAAGATATCAAGGCCAATAAGAATAAAATCGGGCAAATAGGATCCCCTACAAGAGTGGACGAAATTTTCACACCAACCTTCACAAAAGAAGGAAAAATATTCAATGCAGACGAAACAGAAAAGGCTGTATTGGAAATAATCAAAAAGCAAGAAGAAATGGGACTTATCTAATGGGTATAAAGGTCTTAAGAGAAAAATGCATTGGATGCAGTATCTGCATTAATACCTGTCCCTATGGGGCCATAACTATGGTAGAAGAGTCACACGAGCTTAAGGGACAGAAAATGGATAAAGCAGATGAACTTGCTTATATAGATGAAACTAAATGCACATTATGCGGAGAATGTGTTGGACCCTGCCCAACCGATGCCATTTTCATAGGAGAAATTACAAGCGAATTTAAGGGGAAAACTGAGTACAGAGATGTCATGGTTTTTGCTGAACAGCGAAGAGGAGAACTGGAAGAGGCTGCATTCGAGCTCCTTGCAAAAGGAAGGGAACTCGCAGATAAACTAAAAACCGATCTATACGCTCTACTCATCTGCAAAGATGTAGGTGATAAACCGAACGAGCTCATATCCCACGGAGCGAATAAAGTCATTGTCGTTTCCGATGATTCGTTTTTTCACTTTCTTCCGGAACCCTATACGAATACGCTGATTGATATTATCAATAAATATAAGCCATCTATATTTCTTGCGCCCTCTACAACGCAAGGTAGGGCGCTACTTTCAAGAACTGCTGCCTCCATATACACGGGTCTTACAGCAGATTGCACCGGTCTTGATGTTGATAAGGACGGCAATCTTCTCCAAACAAGACCTGCCTTTGGTGGCTCCATAAAAGCACGTATATTAACCCCGGATATGAGGCCCCAGATGGCCACGGTCAGGCCAAAAGTCTTCTCTCCACTTCCCTTTGACCCTGAGAGGAAAGGCGAGATTATAGGGGAGGCCATTCCAGCGGAAAGATTAGTGAGCGTGAGTAAATTCGAATCCTGGATCGTGGACGAGACCTCTGAAATCTCTATTGAAGATGCCGACATAATATTCGCTGGGGGACGTGGGTTAGGAGGGCCTGAGAATTTTAAACTACTGTTCGAACTTGCATCGATGACAGGCGGGGCGGTTGGGGCTTCAAGGACGACTATTGATGAAGGTTGGATACCCTATTCCCATCAGGTAGGACAAACAGGGAAAACTGTAGCACCATCCATTTATATGGCTTTTGGGATCAGCGGAGCAATTCAACACTTAGAAGGTATGCGAAGCTCGGATTTCATAGTAGCAGTTAATAAAGACCCCGAAGCTCCCATATTTAAGGTTGCAGATATCGGAATCGTCGCTGACCTTTTTGATGTAATCCCCGTATTAAAAAAGCATTTAAAAGATAGAAGGAATGGCTGAGAAAGTAAAAAAAGCCTCTATAGTAAAGGAAATGGAGAGGGCCTATCTCGATTACTCTATGAGTGTAATCGTGGGCCGAGCGCTTCCTGACGTTCGTGACGGGCTTAAACCTGTCCATAGAAGGATTCTCTATGCTATGAGTAAACTGGGGTTAGGTTCGCAATCGTCATACAGGAAATCTGCTACAGTAGTGGGTGAGGTTCTGGGTAAATACCACCCACATGGGGATATGGCAGTTTATGATACCATGGTAAGAATGGCACAGGATTTCTCACTCCTCTATCCACTTATCGATGGTCAGGGAAATTTCGGATCCATCGACGGAGATAATGCTGCTGCATATAGATACACAGAGGCAAGACTTTCGCCTATTGCCGAGTTAATGCTTGAGGATATTGACAAGGATACAGTTAACTTCGCCCCTAACTTTGACACTTCCCTTAAGGAGCCACTGGTTCTTCCATCGTCATTCCCGAATCTACTCGCAAATGGGTCTTCTGGAATAGCAGTAGGGATGTCCACGAATATCCCACCCCACAATTTGGGTGAACTATGTGATGGTATAATGGCTCTGATGGAGAACCCCGATATAGACACTACTCTATTGATGGAGTATATAAGGGGGCCAGATTTCCCCACCCGTGGAACTATCGTTGGGAAAGAAGGAATCAAAGAGGCTTACGAAAAAGGAGAAGGCAAAATAAAGGTTCAGGCAAAATCCCATTTTGAGGATGCTGGACGAGGTAAGGAAAAGATTATAATAACAGAAATCCCTTATCAATTAAACAAGACAACGCTAATAGAACAAATAGCAAATGCTGCGAATAAAGGGAAATTAGAGGGTGTTTCAGATTTGAGAGATGAATCGGACCGGGATGGGATAAGGATTGTTGTGGTCTTAAAACAGAATACCGATAAGGAGATGGTGGTTAACAGGTTATTAAAGTTTACGGACCTACGGAGGACCTTTGGTATAATCCTCCTTGCTATCGTTAACGGTGTTCCGAAAAAATTAACCCTTAAAGAAATACTAACTCATTACATCAATCACCGCAGGGAGGTTGTCCGAAGAAGAAGCGAATTTGAACTTGATAAGGCCGAAAAGAGAGCACATATACTTGAGGGACTCAGGAGAGCACTGGATGAAATAGACCGTATTATAAAAATTATCCGGGCATCTAAAAACCGTGAAAAAGCGAAAGACAACCTAATCAAGGAATTAGATTTTAGTGAAGTGCAATCAAATGCCATACTCGATATGAGACTCGCTCGACTAACATCTCTGGAAAAGGGAAAAATAATAGAAGAATATAAAGAGAAGATCAAGTTAATAGAAAAATTAAAGAGTATTCTCTCCTCAAAGAAGAGGCTGGATGGTGTTGTCATTGAAGAACTAAAAGAAGTAAAAGAAAAATTCGCCACTAAAAGGAAAACTGAAATAATTGAAGGTCTCGTTGAAGACCTATCTCCAGAAAACCTTATCAAAGAAGAAGACGTTGTGGTAACAGTAACAAAGAGAGGATGGGTAAAACGAATACCATTGTACACTTATCACAGTCAGGGACGTGGGGGAAAGGGAGTAATAGGTATGCCTCAAAAGGACAACGATTATGTCCTCTCTCTCTTTATAGAATCAACCCATGATAAAATGTTGCTTTTTACCAACAAGGGAATTTGTTATCAGTTCCAGGTATTCGATATTCCTGAAGGCAGTAGAATTTCGAAGGGCACCTCACTGGCTCAACTTCTGAATATGAACCGTGGGGAGGAGCCCCGTGGAGTAATCACCCTCAGGGAATTCAAAGAAGGGGATAATATTGTCCTGGTAACAAGATTTGGGATAATAAAAAAGATCGGGTTGTCAGAATTCAGGAATGCACATTCTGGAGGTATAATTGCCCAGGGATTAAAAGAGGGTGACGAATTAATAACAGCTATAAAGGTAGGGGGTGGAGATAAAATCCTGCTCACCTCAAAGAAAGGGCAGGTAATAAGGTTCAGCGAAGATAACTTAAGGACGATGGGTAGAAATGCAAGGGGGGTGAAGGGTATGTCCCTAGGTACAGATGATGAGATAATATCCTGTGTTGTGGATGATGGACGGATGAAGGAGCTCCTGATTATATCGATCAATGGCTATGGTAAGAGGGTCGCAGTTTCAGAATTCCGAAAGATAAGACGTGGAGGGAAAGGAGTCATAGGAATGAAACTCAATAAAAAGACAGGAGAGTTACAGTGTGTGACAGGCGTCGTTAAAAATAGTGAGATAATGATAATAACAAAGGACGGGAATATAATACGCTTGCACTCGGATGACATAAGCAGACAACATCGTCCAACCAAAGGTGTCCGTGTAGTCGCTTTAAAAGGCGAAGATATAGTAACTGATATTGCGCTGGTATCCGAATAAGTGGAAGTGCTCCGTGTTGAGTTCTACTCCGGGTCAAAAAGAGAGGAAACCCCAAGAATCGTATTCACGGATCTGGGAGCAATAAGAGTCGAAAGAGTTATAGAAACACGCTTAGAAGAAGATTATCAATCGGGCAATAGAAAAAGGGTCTTCATTTTCAAAAGCATGGAAGGTGGTATATACCGTTTAGAATCCTCTAAGATTGGATTCAATATATCAATAGTAAAATAATAAGGGGCAGAAATTACATCTGCCCCTTATTTCTCATCCTATTTAAAATTTAACTGTTTACTGAACCCTGTAGGGGAATATCCAGGCATTGGAGTTATATGGATATTGATTATCATCCAGAGTATTCTGGTGCAGTATGTCAAAGGCAGCCATCCTTACGCTCGGGATTAGTGGGGTTGTCCAGGTTCCGGTCCATATACCCACTCCGACATTATTAAATCTCCATCTCCACCAATGACAATGGCCAAGGCAGCGTCCTCTGGCATGCAGGAAGGCATAGACGCTATCATCTACGTATATTGTTAGTTGAACCTGCTCCCCCGGAGTAAAGGTAAGGATGTTATCCCTATCGACAAAGACAAAGGGGTCAGTAATAACGGTATCAGGATAACTCACACACTCAATCCTTACAGAGTCAATATCAACGGTATTCGAGTCGGATGTTACCTCCACACCGGTTATCATCTCAAGTCTCCAACCCCTGTACTCTGTTAAATCAGTACCACGTCTAAAGATAGCATAACGGAGGAAGTTATCTCCCAGGTTTTTCGGATAGTGAATAATGGTATCGGGGGGTATCGTATCAAATACAAATAGATGAAATGTACCTGTTACCCAGGCGCTAAATGTAACATAGGCGGAGTCACCTTCTATGTGAATGGTAATATCCCTTCCTCCATCAAGAATTTGCCTCCACCAGGCGGTATACCTTTCGGCTTTACCATCTTTTACTGTTGTGGTATCATCTGCGCCATAATGGTCCTCATAGGAAAAAAACCCCTCAGGGTTATCAAGCATCATCTGTGTTATCGCTTCTTCATCAGTGTCAAAGGTCGTTCCCGTGGGCGACTTTTCGCAACCCCAGATTAGTATCAATATCAATGCTGCCAATCCTGCAAATAACAATTTCCGGTTCATAAAACCTCCTTTGTTTTTCTGCCACAGAAAAACAGTGCATGTCGACTCACTCTTTGGTATCCATTTGACCGTTAACTTTTTACCTTTTTCACTCTGTTTTCTATAGCTATTGTTCATATTTTACTCCTTTTCCCAGTTTTTAGTTTTTAATATCTCAATTTTTTAGATACAAATAATACAAATTAGTTCCATATTTTCTTCTACATCCAATTTTAAGACACTGATTAAGACTGATACTCAACCCAAATTCCCCCAACCGTTTTAGTAAATCGCGACAGGGATGTCGCTCCCACAATTTCCAGATACTGGAGTAGCAGAGCTTGCTCTGCGATTTTCAAAGACGCGAGACATGTAGAGGCAATTCATGAATTGCCACTACTCCAATTCCAGGTTTGGTGGATAAAATGGGTAAATGGGCTAATCAAATAAAAAAATCTCTGTGTTCTCTGCCTGCCCCGTAGGGAGGAACGACCGTACTGGGGTGCCTCTGTGGCTAAAAAATGTGGGGTAGTGTGGGGGTATCCACTCTTGACAAAATAGTGATGAATTATATATTAAAACCACGCGGGAATAGCTCAGTGGGAGAGCGTCACCTTGCCAAGGTGAAAGTCGCGGGTTCGAATCCCGTTTCCCGCTTTATGCGGCGGCATAGCCAAGTGGCAAGGCATCGGTCTGCAAAACCGTTATCCCCGGTTCGAATCCGGGTGCCGCCTTATTGGGAATGGGAGGCTAAATGCCAATAATAAAATCAGCAAAGAAGAGAGTAATGCAAGCTGAAAAGAGACGTGTAAGAAATAAAGGGGTTAAGACAAAGCTTAAGAATATAATAAAAGCAATAAGGGAAGAGCCAAACCGTAAGAAGGCTCTGGAACTCCTTAATGTTGCCAATTCTCTTTTTGACTCGGCGGTAAGTAAAGGAGTAATTCATAAGAATAACGCCGCCCGGAAAAAAGCCCGACTTACAAGATTGGTTAAGGAGAAATAGCAAGCACCAGTCCAACAACCCGTGGGATTCCTGCTTCCTTTAATGCAGTAGCGCATTCCCGAAGTGTAGCCCCTGTTGTTAAAACATCATCTACAATAATAACTCCATTATCTATATATTCACTTACTTTATCCAGCGCTCCATAATCCATCTCATAGGCACCTAAAACATTCGTAAGGCGTCCCTCATTTGACAATTTAGTCTGGGATGGAATATTTCTTGCTTTCCTGAGCAGTGATACGCTCCGAAGTCCGGAAAGACGAGCAAATTTATCTGCAAGTTGTCTGCTCTGATTGTAACCCCTCTCCCTTAGTTCCGCTCTCCGCATTGGAACCCAGGTTACCAATTTTATTCTCTTTACATCTCCTCTTGTCTGATATGCTGAATAGAGTATGCAGGCAAGCCGTTTCAGAAGAGAAGTCCGATAGTTATATTTGTAGAATCTTATAATATTGGATAAGGGCGGCACATAATTGCCGCATCCAATGATAAAATCAAAATCAGGTGGATTTTTTTTGCAAGTCTTACATATATTGCCAGATTTAATCGGTTTTCCGCATATTCTACAGGCCTTATTGGTAACAAAATGTATCTTCCCAAAACACCAGTTGCACACTACCTTCTCCCTTTCTAATGCCTCACCACATATCGAGCAATAAGGGGGGAAAACGAAATTACATATATCATTAAGAAGCTTAAGCATATGACCTCTTCCCTATGGCGAGAAGAAATCCTATGAATATAGTGGATGTCAACATAGATGTTCCCCCATAACTTAAGAAAGGTAGGGGCAGTCCAACCACGGGTAGCAATCCAATAGTCATTGCAATATTTACTGTAATCTCTGATAAGAAACAGAAGAATATTCCATAGGCCAGGTACTTCTTGAAAGGTTCCCCTCTTATTCTTGTTAGACAGAGGACCCTCCACAGAAAGAAAGTAAAAAGTAACAACAGTAGGAATGTGCCCAGGAATCCGAATTCTTCACCCAGAACAGCAAATATAAAATCCGTTCTTGTCTGGGGAAGAAAACCGAGATTCTTTATAATCCCATTAAGGTATCCCTTTCCAAATAACCCCCCGGAGCCAATTGAGATTTTAGACTGGAGGATATGCCACCCTGCGCCCGTAGAATCCCAGGAAGGATTGAGAAAACTCATAAGCCTGACTTTCTGGTATGGCTTTAGAAGATTTGAGAGGGTAGGTGCAAGGGCTCCCAGCATGATGTTTAGTAAAGAAAGGAGCATACCCTCTCTGAATTTCATATTTGAGAATAGCAGTGCACCTATAAGGACTAACATAAAAATAATCCAGGATATAAGATTGAATCCACATAGGAGGGAAAGCACGGGTGAGATGTAGAGAAAATACCGAAGAAATGGGATATCCAGTGTTCCCATCATACCCAGAAATACAAGAAAGAAAATCGCTGATGTTCCGATATCAGGCTCAAAAAAAATAAGAAAGGCAGGAACGGCAGTTATGAGAATCGGGATTAGGAGCTCTGGTAAGTAAACATTCTTACGGTCCAATCCAGTAAAAATTCTTGCCATCAGAACAATATAGAATACTTTCATTAACTCTGACGGCTGAAACTGAAATCCTCCAAACTGTATCCATCGCCCACGACTATGAGGAAGGAATAAAACAATAATAAGCAGGGCTAAACCTATAGCGTAAAATATGGTGGCAAGGTATTTTATCTTTTTTAAGGAATAGAGGTATGCAACAAAACCAACTGGAATAGATATACCTATCCATATAAGATGCTTCATAAAGAATGTTTGATCACCAGGATAATTGGCACTGTATTGAAGAAGAACACCTATACCTAAAAGAGTGAAAAAACTAAAAAGAAGAGGTTTATCGATTTTTATTCGAATCCTCCAGTTTTAACATGGACTCCTCTCATATCAACCTCTAAACTTCCGGGGAACATCCTGGACCTTCGGGGGTAGTGGAACAACGTTTATACTTTTCCTGTCCATTCCCATTTGAGGAGATAAATTTTCTTACCATCAAGCCTCAAATAAGCATTTACTCTACGAGAGGGTGGAGGCATCTCTTTTACTGAATCCAATTTCAAGGTATCTTCCTTATCGGAAAGCAGAGCTACATTATTCTCCATTTTGTAGTCGACACTTTCTATTAAAAATACAGGAGGGCGGTTTCCCTTCCCAAAGGGTTTCATCTTAAGAATAAGAGTCTGTAATTCTGGTGTTATATCCTTTAATTTCAACCTCCCATCAATATGGTAATTGGGTTCATACCTCTGCAACAGGGGCGTAACCCTCCTTCTAAACTCTTCTACCTTACCATTTTTAAGAACGAAACCACATGCTACTTTGTGTCCACCATAATCAACGAGCAAGTCACTAACAGAATCAAGGACTGAGAGAAGGTCAAAGCCAAAGGGCCCTCGACCTTCACCTCTGATTTTGTCCCCTATCATATAAACTACGAAAACAGGGTGTCCGGTATAATCCTTAGCCCTATTGGCTATTGTCCCGGCAAAATCCCTATCCATATCTGGATCGAATAGAACCAAATGTTTTGTACTCAACTGGCCCCTGAAAGAAGAAAAATTCTCTCCTGCTTTAATACTCCAGTACAAGTGCTTTGCCTCAAGTTTACTGTATATTTCCCTTGCTTTTTCTTTAGTTACCGTAGAGAAAAATTCCTGGGTTAGATCTTCTGCTCCTGAATAGAGGGGCTCTATTGCTTCTCTTATTTTGCCCTTCTCCCGAAGAAATGATAGAGAAGGGTCTTTTGTTATCTCTAATAATTTAGCTCCTTCGTTTAAAAAAATGCGATTCTCATCCAACTGGGGGACCCTGTCGCCTAAGGTTCCTATCATTGCTAATATGGGAATTTCCGGTATGTCCCTTATCCATTGGTTTGTTGGCTTATCCATAAGGTGCGCAAATAGTGCATCTGCCAGCTTGAAAGCTACACCTGCTCCTGCAAGATATTTATATCCAAAAGAACCCAGCTTTGGATCAAGTATTAGAGCTTCGGGAAGTCTTTCTCTTGGTTCATGGTGGTCTGTTATTATAACGCTAAGACCCTTCTTAAGCAGGTATTGCACTTCTTTAAAACTGGTTATTCCGCAATCTACTGTTATAATAATATCAATACCCTTTTTAATTGCGAGATTTATTCCCTTTTCTGAAAGCCCGTAACCCTCTTTCTTTCGGGATGGGATATATGTTTCTATCTCATGTCCTTTTATCTTCTGGATGGCAGTCGAAAGCAAACGAGTCGCTGTAATCCCATCCATATCCTCATCTCCCCATATTAGAATTTTCTTTTGTTGTGAAATTACCTCTTCTATCTTTTCCACAACTTTCATCAAGTGATAATCCGGTTCTCTAAGACGCACAAAAGAAGGATCCAGGAATCGCGTTAGTGTTTCCTGGTCAATTATATCTCTTTTCCTTAAAAAATCCTTAATTTCCGGGAGCAGAGAATCAAATCTGATATCTATCTCTTCTTTACCCATATCTCTCCAAATGGCTGTTTCTGGATTGCTCTTGCCTTACCCTGCCTTATTATTTCCAGTAGTGCAAAAAAGGTTCCTACCACCTCAAAATGCTCAGAACTTTTAACGATTTGCGAGAAAATAAAATGCTTGAATTTCCTCAACTGCTCCAACAATTTTTCGATGAGATATTCAACGTGAAACAAAATAGTAGTCGGTGGCTCAAATGGTTTTTCCTTCTTTATTGATTCAAGGATTTCTTTCAATGTATTTAAAGAAACATTTACTTCCTTTTTGAACTCATAGGTAGGTCTTGGGTACATTGTATTAGCAACATCAAGTGCACTTCGGAACCAGTATCCCTTTTCCTTAAATTTCTTATATTCCTCTAATCTCTGGATAAAGGCTTCTTTTGTTTCGTATTCTTCGTCATCCGGGAGACTTTCTTCATCTGACATCTCCCCTGCTTTTATCGCAAGAAGGGTAGCAGCATACCGCAGGAACTCGCCGGCTCCGTCAAAATCTATCTTCTCTAATCTTTTAATAAATAGTAAGTACTCCCTGGTAATTCTTGACAGAGAGATATC
This sequence comes from Candidatus Stahliibacteriota bacterium, assembly GCA_030668705.1. Lineage (GTDB taxonomy): Bacteria > Hydrothermota > UBA3072 > UBA3072 > UBA3072 > DAOVFB01. The sequence goes on along the minus strand of DAOVFB010000028.1, from coordinate 9,143 downwards.
TCGAATGGCAACTTCTTGTTTCCTGACAAGATACAGGAGGAGGTCAAGGGGGCCTTCAAACTCTTCACAGGATACCCTGTAACTTTGCGTAATCATAATTTACCTATTATTGCCTTTGCTATGTTGTGAACATGAAGGTTAATTCTGTCAAAATCATTCAATATATCAAGGTGGAGCGTGCTGGTATCAATACTCTCTCGCATGCCGACCTTCAAACGCAGGAGGTGACTTTCTCTAAATTTACGCAGATTCTCTGTTGAGTCTTTCCGGCTCTCCAATATCTCCATTGCCAGTTCCTTATCCATTGTGGAAAGAGCAGCCCCTATCTCCTCTATGTTAAAAAGAACGGCTTGATGATACTCCTGAATTTCATTAAAACCTTCGTCCGAAAAGAAGTAGGATTGTTTTATTTTCTTCTCAGCATATGCCATAAGACTCTTACTGATAATATCTCCGATATGCTCAATTTCACTCATTATCCTTAGAATACTTATACAATTATTACTCTCTCTCTCTCCGAGCTCTTTCCCGAGTAACCTGGACGTATAAGCGGTAAGTTCTTCCTGGAGTTTATCGATCTCATTATCTCTTTTGATAACCATCTTACGGAGTGCATTGTTATTTTTCTTAAAGACTATCAATGTAGTCTTAAACATATCAATCGCAACCCTTATGGATTCCCTTATTGCTTCATGGCATTTTGATATAGCAATAGAAGGAGAGGAAAGGTATACAGGATCCAGAGTAACTCCCGCAGTGCTTTTCTTGAATATTCTATTCATTAGATTGGCAAGAAGGAAACAGAGCGGGATAAGGGCAAAACCCCACATATTTACGATGGTGTGGAGGTTGGCTATGTCACGCGCTGTGGGTCTCAAACTTCCAGGCAAAAATAAAAGATAGACAGAAAGGATAACGAATAAAGCCTTTAATATCACATATCCCAAACCCATTGCCTTGCCAGAAGATGAAAAGCGTGTAGAACCAAGTAAGATTGTAAATGTAGTACCTATATTGGCTCCTAATATAATTGATATTGCTGATGAAAAATTTATAACGCCTACAAATCCAATCAATAGACCCAGGGTCGCCGAACTAGAATGGAAGATAAAGGTAAGGACAATTGAACCGAGAAAAAGAAAAAACGGATTGATATCAAGGGTAAATAAACCAATCAGGGGTTTAACACTCTCTCTTATAAGCCAAATCGAAAAGAATATCAAACCAAATCCCAGCAGTATCCTCCCAATATAGCTCCATTTGGACTTTGATTGCCAGAGTATGTACCCGATAAGGACGATAACAGGGCTGAACCTGATAATGTCTGTTGCTATTATCTGCACGGTAAAAGTGGCACCAAGGGATGCTCCGGCAAGCACTATGAGGGATGTGGAAAGTTTCATCAGTGAAGATTCGAGAAGACCGAGAAGCATTAATCCTGTCAATGTGCTTGACTCAAGGAATATAGCGAGGAAAATTCCCGTCAGGTAAGCAAAAACGGGGCTACCCGTCATTTTCCAAAGAACTTGCCTGACCCGTTCCCCACTCAATCTTGAAAATCCTTTATTTGTATTGTCCAATCCTATAAGGATAAGTATAGTCCCGATAACAACAGAGAGTAGGATTTTTGTGAGTGCATCCCTGGAAAGAACGCTTGGATGAATCTCAACCGATTGGCCAGTCACGATTCCCTCTACCCATCCATTCGCCTCGGGAATAAATTCTACACTTGCAAAACCCGCATCGTTTGAGAGAACAGAATCAGCAGTAATTTGACCATTATGTGCCTTGAATAACACCCATTTATTTGCGACAGGGGTTCCATTCTCCTTAACCTGAACAGCTATCTTTACGGAGTTTCCCGAGAGAACTAATCTACCCTCTCCTGAAACATCCTCACCATAAGGGTCAACTGCTCCAACGATTGAAAGTGATAGAATGAGTAATATCATCTAAGTTGAAAATATATAGTGACGATTCCGCTCTGAATTTCCTGTTCCACATTGGGTGAAAGTGGCTGGAACCGCCATTCTCGAACTGCTTGAATAGCATTTCTATCGAATGCCAATCCACCTGTTTTTACTATCTCAATAGTCGCGATTGTTCCGTCTGGTTTTGCTCTAATACGGAGCTTAACTATCGTGTTCTCACTCACTCCAACTGGATATTCCGGCCTGAGGAAATGGAGGAGTTTTCTCTTCGAGAGTTCGCCTGATAGGGTAAATTTCTTTTCACCCTCTTTTGCATTGTATAATCTACCTCCCTTATACGGCGGTTTATCAAGAGGACTTAAACTTTTTTTTGTCTTCTTTATCTCTACCGGAACATCACCCAACGAAGAGAATACTTCTTCGGTTCCACCTCCTCTTGAAACTGCACCTGCTTCCACCTTGCCTTCTACCTTCTCGAAACCAAGAGTCACAAATTCATCCCCCTTTGCTTTTACCTCAACAACTATCCGGAAGCATATCCCGATAAACAGGGAGTATATAATAATGGTCCAGAGGAGAGAAAGTGTCTTACGGTTCACTGGAATTCTGGAGTAGTTGCAATTACGAACTTACTTGCTCCACTCCTTCTCACTATATCCATAACCCTTACTGTCATATCGATGGTAACATCACGGTCAGCCTTGATGAGTATAATTCTATCTTTCACATCAGGGAGAAGAAATGGAAGCCGTGAGATATCAATCGGTTTATCTTCAAGATACACAGCACCAGTTTTTGTTATAGTTATGCTTATTTTTTCCTCTGAAAGAGCCTCCTTTGTAACGGCACGGGGTAACAAAACCTTTAAACCAGGTTGAACAAGATAGGAAGAAGTTAGAAGGAAGAATATCAAAAGCAATAAGACTATATCAGCCATTGATATCACAGAAAAGGTTTTCTTTCTTTTAAATCTTGTCTCCAGAGCCATTTATCACTCCCGCCATGACGCATTTAACTCTGCTTTTACCCTGTTCATGTCATTTGCGAAACTATTTAATCTGTCTGTTAGAATATTGTAAAAAATCAGGAAAAGGATGCCGACAGCAAGTCCAGATGCGGTTGTCACCAGCGCCTCCCATATTCCACCCGCAAGTCTGGATGGATTCACTCCTCCCCCAAGAACCTCTATTTGCATGAACGCCTTTATCATGCCGAGAACTGTCCCAAAGAACCCAAGCATAGGGGCTACTGCACCAACAGAAGCGATAACCCCCATTCCACTCTCTAATTTTGTCAACTCTTCTACTGCCTCTGCATCCATTATGTCTACCTTACCGGACAACAAGCCTTTTGTCATAACCCTCGAAAGCGGAGTATCATAAGCACTTATCTCTTTTACAGCTTCTTCTGGGTCCCCTTCGTTAAGCCAGGCCTTTGCTCTCCTTATAAGTTCGGCTGTTGGGCTTTTTGCTCGCCTGAAATAGATGAAACGGTCTACAACAAAATAGAGCCCTACAAAGAGAGCTATAGCAATGGCAACCATCGTCCATCCACCCTTAATTAAGATTGACATTAAGGTCATAGAACCTCCTACATTTTCCATTTTGCTCTGAAGTAAAACTTCTGTGTCTATTAGTCATAGTCGCCTCCATATACGCTTAAACTATACCATCTCATTGTTATCATGTATTATATACTCATTTAATCTATAGCATAATACCGCTAAAGTCAAGTAGATTGGAATGGATATACTATACAATAAAAAATAACAATCGGCCTTGACTTATCCTGAGTCTATATTATATATTTAAATATTAGTAGATAGAAATAAATTTAAAAGGAGGTGAGAATACTTGCCAGGCGTTAAAGTACGTGAAAATGAAACTTTTGAAAGAGCGTTCCGTCGCTTTAAAAGACTATGCGAAAAGGAAAAGGTGCGAAGTGAAATAAAAAAACATCAGAGATATGAAAAGCCCAGTGAGGAACGCCAGAGAAAAAAGAAAAAAGTACAACGATACCAAAGAAAGTGATAAGAGTAAAGATTTAGAAAAACAGCCATAAGGGTTTATACCGTATACTAAAAAGTTCTAAACTGTATATTTTTACTTGACTCAGGGAAAATTCATTAAATGGAATTAGTTGATATAATATCTTTTATAATTATTATCGGTTTTCTCCTGTGGGGAATGAAGAAGGGGTTCATACTTGAAATATCGGAAATTGCTGGCCTTATTATTGCTTTTCTTCTTTCTATGTATATTCCCATAAAGCTACATATTGGACTATGGAAATATTTAGTGAGTTTTCTTATATACTTTTTAATCCTGAGTATCGGCTTTACCATTGTCTCAAGGATAGTAAACAAAACTCCCCTTGCCCTGATTGATAAGATTCTGGGAGCCCTGGTTGGTATGATAAAGGGACTTATTGTCATAATCATCCTCTTCCTGATAATTAGCGTGATGCCAGAACCCAACCGTTATAAGACTCTGGAGGGTAGCGTATTCTACAATATCACATTGAGGATAAAGCCCGTATTAAAGGGATTCCTGCAGAGAAAAATGACAGGATTGATTCCCGAGAAAAAACAACTGCTCCCCAATGGACAAAAGGGAATCCACCCCCCGATATAATGAAAAAGATAGCCCAAACCGTAGGGCTCACTCGATTAAAAGAGATTGTTGCAGAATACGCCGACTCAAACCCCGGAAAGCTACGCATTCTTTCCCTACAACCCACAAAAGTAAACCACACCACAAAACATATTTTCAAACAACTGTCCCAAGTGCTTGACAATCAAGATGTTATACCCGAATTTGCAATTTTAGAAAACAGAGGGGCACCTGGCATAGGTAATATCCTTTCCGCAAGCGAATTGTTGTATTTCTCGAAAATTTTAAATTTAACCGGAGAAACGAGAACCGCCCTTGAAGAGAACAAGATACTGGAAGGCTTAGTTTTAAACCTCGATGCTCTTCCAGAACTAAATGAAGAGATCTTACGGGTAATTGATGAGGATGGAGAGATAAAAAATGACGCTTCTCCCGTATTAAAATCCCTGTATAGAGAAAGAGCAAAGATACAGACTACGATTGACAATACATTGAAAAATATCATGCAAGAACATAACGATATACTACAGGACGATGTGATTACCAAACGTTTAGACAGGACCGTCATCCCGATTAAATACGATAGAAAGGGAGAGATTGGAGGGGCAGTGGTTAACCTATCTCGAACCGGAAACACCGCCTTCATCGAGCCAGTTGAATTGCTCCCCCTGAATAATCAACTCCGCGAAAACACGATAGATATAGAAGAAGAGAAAAAGCGAATCTTAAAAGCTTTAACTGATAGGACCAGAGAGCAATTCGATGTGATTGCAGGAAATATTGGCACACTGACAGAAATCGACTCATTGAGGGCAAGAGCAAGGTATGCCAGGGATTTTAAATGTAGTATACCACTGTTCTCAGAGAAAAGTATTTTGAATTTAAAACAATGCCGCCATCCTCTGTTAATGAAAGAAAGGAAAGTGGTCCCCCTTGATATGGAATTGGATGAAAAAGACAGAATCCTGATTGTAAGCGGACCAAATGCTGGAGGTAAAACAGTCCTACTTAAAACAATAGGCCTAACGGTCCTCTCCGCATATGCAGGGCTTCCTACACCAACCCTGGAAGGAACCATAATTGGAACTTTTAAGGATATATACGGAATAATAGAAGACGAACAATCAATAGAAGAGAATCTATCCTCTTTTTCCTCCTATATGATACGCCTTAAGAAAATTCTCGAGGAAGCAGAAGATGATAGCCTCATACTCTGTGACGAACTTGGGGGAAATACCGATCCGGAAGAAGGAGCAGCATTGGCTATATCGGTTTTAGACGCCCTCCGAATGAGAGGAAGTCTGGTTGTTGCCACAACTCACCTTGGCACACTCAAGTTCTATGTGGCAGAGCATGAAGGTATGCAGAACGGGGCAATGGAATATGTGGATGGTCCAACCTACCACCTCCAGTTAGGAATCCCTGGCGGCTCAAGAGCAATTGCTGTTGCCGAGTCCCTTGGACTTCCGAAACAAGTGATAGAAAAAGCAAAAGGGTTCCTGGATACCTCAATACTAAAAGCAGAGGACCTCATAGAAGAACTCTCAAGAAGAAATAAAAAAATAAGGCAACACGAGAAGGAAATTCAGGAACTAAAATTGAGACTCGATAAACTAACAAGAGAATACAATGAAAAGATTAAAAATATAAAAAGCGAAGAGAAAAAAATAATAGGCGAAGCAAAAGAGAGTGCAAAAGAGATTGTAAAAAATGCCCGTTCTACCGTAGAAACAGTGATAAAAGAGATAAAAGAAAGAAATGCCTCGAGAGAATCAATAAAACAATACAAAAACACCTTTGAATCTATGCTGCCCGAAGAAAAAGAAGAGAAGGAAAGATTAATATATCCAAAAGGGTCCAGTTTTCCCATAAACTTCGATGTTGATATGGAAATCCCTTTGGAGATATCGGTCCGCGGAATGACAAAAGTTGAAGCATGGGACAAAATTGATGAATATCTGGATAGAGCTGTACTCGCAGGTTATGAGTCTGTACGTATCCTCCACGGAAAAGGTAGCTGGATTTTAAGGAATACTATACACGACAGATTAAAAAAAGATTCCAGGGTTAAATCCATTTCAATTCCACCTCGATCTGAAGGTGGAGCAGGGGTCACCATAGCCAAACTATAATGATGGTAGAATGTTAATTCTAATATTAATATCAAAATCCGCTGCAACTGCAATGCTCCTTACGACATTTATACCAGGAGGGGGACAATTCTATACTAAAAGATGGGTTAAAGGCATTTTAATAGGCGGAACACAATCATATATAATATACAAAGGAGTTTCTACTCAGTTCGATTTAAATGATATAAATCAAAGATTGAAAGAATCATATAGCGACTCCCTGGCCCAAGAAAAGGATGCCCTTTTAGTGAGAAGAAGAGAAATCATATGGTGGGGGGCTCTCGTGTGGACCATAGGCATACTTGATGCATACGTGGATGCCCAACTATACGATTTTGAAAGCGATATAACTATGGATCCAGGAGGCAATCCAAAACTGAACGTTTCCATTAATATACACTACTAATGTTTCACGTGAAACATTTACTAAAGCAAAGGCTAAAAAACCTAAATATATCCCCGGAAGATAAAAAAATCGATTATCTCAATAGATATATAGAGGAATTACTTCGCTGGAACGAGAATATAAACCTGATTTCACGACGCCTCACAAAAGAAGAAATAGTAAACAAATTGATCATACCCTCTTTAATACCGCATAATATTCTCTCCCCCGGAGAGAAAGTACTCGATTTTGGAGCAGGAGCGGGAATAGTGGGAATACCACTTGCGATTATCTTGCCAAAACTCCGGGTAGATCTACTTGAATCCAAGGAAAAAACAATCTACTTCCTCCGCCACATCAAAAACATCCTGTCCCTGGATGTTGGAATTATTCAAAAATACGTAAAGCAGCCCAAAGAGCTCCCCAGGCATTTTGATGCAATTCTGGTTCGTGCAGTAGACCCGGAAAAAGTTCCTCCCGGAATCGGAGAAAAAATTATATATTACGGTGAGTATAAAGGAAATAAATTGAAGATTAAAAATACTATAGAGTGGAAAGACTGGAAGGTTTCGATTTTATTGACCTGATGTTTCACGTGGAACATTCTAAAAATTCCTACCCAGAAATTTTGACACAGATTAACACAGATAATAAAACACCCCTCACAACCCAAGAATTTAACCGCAGATGGACGCAGAACTCATCACTGCCCCTTTTAAAATTTGTAATTTAGAGGAAAGATGAATACAGATAAAACACACGCCTTCCAGGGTATTGCCACGGTTCCTGCACGGTTTATACTCTTACACTCAACCCCTTGAACCCTTAACCCCTTATTTATTTGACACTGATTTCCACTGATTAAACTGATTTGAAGAATCCCCTCTACTTCCCCCAAAAACACTGATTTTTTAATTTTTTTATCTGTGATTATCTGTGTAATCTGTGTCTAATTCGGGGTGCATTTCCCGCAAAGAGAATTCTGTTTTGAAGGGGCGGACTACGTTCGCCCTTTTGTAGGAGCGACATCCCTGTCGCGATTTTTGTAGTGGCAAGACATGCCTTGCCCTCTTCCATAGGGTGGGCCAGGTTGGCCCTAAATCCTATCTTCGACTGGTGACTGGTGACGCTGGACATTGAACTAATCTTGTGGGAGCGGTTTCCAAACCGCGATAGGATGTCCCTCCCAATTTTTTTTGTGGGAAAGCCCTTCCGGGCTTGACAATCACGAAAAGAAACTCACTTACAACCCAATGTTTCACGTGAAACATTCCTATCCACCCCTCACAACCCAAGAATTTAACCGCAGATGGACGTGGATAGAACACACGCCTTCCCAATTATCTAGTAAATTTTACCTTTAATCCCTTTAGCGTATCTTTTGATAGAATATGGAGTAGCACAGCTTGCTCTGCGTTTTAATTATCCGAAACAGATACTCTGCATCCTTTGAAAATACAAAAATACAACTTGAGGGTTCGAGGAACTAAGGAGTATCTGACTCTCTCGTTTTTTTCTGAAGCACGAAAAATGAAGGGGTGGTGGTGATGGGTTCTGCGTTAATCTGCGTCCATCTGCGGTAAAAAAAGGGGGGTAGTGTGCTGCTTTTAATCTTTAAATCCGGATGTTGTGAAGGCAGACTGCTTCATTCTTATTCTCGTTCCCTTATCCATCCCGATTACTTTGCCACATTTCTTACATTTAATCTTATTGCCATCATGTTTGCTATAGTCTTTTTCGATTCTATCTTTATAGCAGTTAAGAACCCTACCCTTCCCTATCTTTTTGTATTTAAATATCTTTGATTTACATGCTGAGCATTTAATGGTTAGCATATCTCTTCTTTCTTGAGTAAGGTGACATTTGATTGAACGCCCCTACCAACAAATTCTTGTCTTTCTTTCATCCTCTAAAAATGCCAAGAATTAAAAGGGAGTGGTTGGTATCTATGTCTGTCTTGCGTTTATCTGCGGTTAAAAAATGGAGGGTGGTGTGCTCTTTATTCATCCTTAACACAGCGAAGAAGGGCGTCTTCCCATCCGGAAGGGTCTCTAACGAGCCAGGCAGAGGAATCAAGCTCATT
>DAOVFB010000099.1 GCA_030668705.1 Candidatus Stahliibacteriota bacterium | reverse complement strand
AACTCGATGCATTGAGTGGAGCAACTATTACTTCAGAAGCTGTAAAGGAAGCGACCAGATTAGGATATAAGGATTTAATCCTGGAGAGGGAACGATGAGGCACACTTTTATTGACGGTATAGTTAAGAATAATATGGTCCTAGTTCTTGCGATAGGTCTTTGTCCAACCCTTGCAGTGAGTACATCTGCATATAATAGTCTTGGTATGGGAATAGCGGTTATATTTGTGCTTGTTTTTTCTAATGTGATAGTTTCATTACTTCGAAATGTTATTCCCAAGAATCTTCGTATCCCCATCTTTATCGTGATCATTTCTACCTTTGTTACAATGGTCGATTATTCCATGAAGGCGTATGTTCCTCCTCTTTCCAAACAACTGGGTGTCTTTGTGCCGTTAATAGTTGTAAACTGCGGTATTCTCGGGAGAGCAGAGGGCTATGCCTATCACCATCCACCACATTATTCACTTATGGATGGGTTGGGCATAGGACTTGGATTTACAATCGTTCTTTTCGTTATGGGAACGATAAGGGAAATACTTGGACAGGGTATCTGGTTGAATATCCCAGGTGTATTCCCGGGGTTCTGTGTATTTGGGAAAGCTTTTACTAATTCTTCGGTTCTGCTTTTGATTTTGCCACCTGGTGGATTCCTGACAATCGCTCTTCTCATGGGTTTATTCAATCATTTTAGAGGAGGGAGTAAATGAATTTATTTCTGCTTTTCCTTTCGGCTTTTTTGGTGAATAACATAATCCTTATGAGATTCCTGGGACTGTGTCCCTTCTTTGGGGTTTCGTCCAAGATAGAGACGGCCCTTGGTATGGGTATGAGTGTTATATTTGTTATGACTCTTTCTACAATTCTGACCTGGTTTTTATATCAGTATGTTCTGATTCCTTTTGATCTTGTATATCTTAGAACCGTTGTTTTTATATTAGTGATTGCATCACTTGTCCAATTTCTTGAGTTATTTTTTAAGAAACAGATCCCTGGTCTTTATTCTGCTCTTGGGATATTCCTCCCCCTGATAACCACTAACTGTGCAATCCTGGGGGTTGCCTTCTTAAATATAGATAATGATTTTGGATTACTTTCCAGCGTCGTATTCGCAATAAGTAGTGCGTTGGGATTTCTCCTTGCTCTTGTTGTCATTGCAGGAATACGTGAGAGATTGGAGAATGCTCCTATCCCGGAAGCGTTAAAAGGCCTTCCGATATCTTTTATTGCAGCGGCCCTTATGGCACTTGCCTTTCTTGGTTTTTCAGGCTTTATGGGCCTGTCTCTGTGAATCTGAAAGAAGAATTATTTAAATATCTAAAAGGACAAATAGGAGACAAAAAGGTCTTAATACGGCCACCATACCCGGGCGAACATCTTATTGCTTATGGACTGAAAAACCATGCCCCCCTTGTTCTTATAACCTGTGAGGACCCCCTAAAGGTATGGCGCGATGCGAAATTCTTTTTTGACCGTGTATATCTACTGTCTTCTGAGAGCATTCTTGAGGTTTCTGCTGCTATCGCTTCTCGTGATTTTGACCTGCTTATACTAAATGATAAGGCTCTGGATTTGGAAGTTCCAGAGCAGAAAAATATTAAATTAAAGATAGGTAAGTTATTACCACTCGCTGAATTCTTGAATTCACTTTTAGAGGGAGATTTCATTCAGAAGAGCCGTGTTTATGAAAAGGGCGAGTATGTTCAAAGAGGTGGTATTATTGACCTCTGGACAGCAAATTTAGGGAGTCCTTTAAGGATTGAGCTGGATGGGGAGAAGATAGCATCACTACGATTCTTTAATCCATACTCGCAGTTATCAACAGAAAGAATAGAGGAGATAAATCTTCTAATAGGAACAGAGGTTCGTGTTCCGGTAAGGGATAAATTGAGCAACTTCTTTAAGGTAGGTAGCAGCTCCCGGGATTTTCTGCCGGATGTCAGGTTTGAATCAGTCGGAAATTCACTAAAGTTCACTCCAGCTCCATCATTTCACAGGGACCTAACTCTATTTAGAAGAGAGCTAAGAAATTTAGGAGATTACAGGGTATTTATAGTTGTCCGCACTCCTTGCGAGATAGAGAGATTGAGGGGTCTCTTTAGTGAAGAATTCCCAAATATTGGTTATATCAATAGTTTTCTCTCTAAAGGATTTATAATTGATGAATTGAAAATAGGCCTCTTTTCAGAGGCCGACATATTCGGGTTACTACGGGTAAAAAGGGAAGAGACCGAGAGAAGGGTACGGGCTGAGGAAGCAAGGATATTTAACGTTGGGGATTATGTGGTTCATGAGGATTTTGGTGTGGGACTTTTCCAGGGATTGCAAAGAGTGGGGATAGATAGAAAGATGATGGATTGTCTTTCAGTAGAGTATAAGGATGATAGCAGGGTTCTTATACCTGTAGAGAAATCCTATCTGGTCACTCAGTATATAGCCGGGGGTGAGAAGAAACCCGTTCTCTCCAGTCTTTCCAGGAAGAAATGGGAGAGAAAAAAGGATAGGGTAAAAGAGGACTTGAAGGAACTGGCAAATTCTATGCTCTCTTTATACGCCAGACGGTCATCCGCAAGGGGGTATTCATTTAGTGAAAATACAGCCCTTCAAAGAGAACTGGAAATATCTTTTCCCTTCGTAGAGACAAGAGACCAAATGGGAGCCGTAGAGGAAGTCTATCGTGATATGGAGTCTGAGAAGCCTATGGACCGTCTTCTCTGCGGTGAGGTAGGATTCGGAAAGACAGAAGTTGCCCTCCGAGCAGCCTTTAAGTCCGCATGTGATTCAAAGCAGGTTGCTCTGCTTGCGCCCACTACGATTCTTTCAGAGCAGCATTACAGGACATTTAAAGAGCGCCTGAAACCATTTCCCATTAATGTAGAGTTACTATCGAGATTTACCCAGGAAAGGGTGAAGGAGATTAAAAAGAAGATTAGAACGGGGGAGTGTGATATCGTGATCGGTACCCATAAATTGTTGAGCAAATCGATTTTTTTCAAAAAACTGGGACTTTTAATAATAGATGAGGAGCAGCGTTTCGGGGTAAAGCAGAAGGACAAATTTAAGGGATTACGTGTTGATATTGACGTATTATCGATGAGCGCGACCCCAATTCCAAGAACGCTTCAGTTTTCTCTACTGGGTATAAGGGATCTTTCGCTAATCGAGAGTCCTCCCGAGGGTAGAAAAAGTATAATCACCGAGGTCATAGAATCGGATGATACAATCTTAAGGGATGCAATACTTAAAGAAGTTGAACGGGGTGGCCAGGTCTTTTTCGTCCACAACAGGGTAAAAAGCATTCAGTGGGTGAAAGATAAACTGGAGAAGGTAGTTCCGGAGATTAGTATTGTAGTAGGGCATGGTCAACTGCCAAGTAGAGTCCTCGAAAGGAGGGTGACTGATTTTGCTCTTGGAAGATACGATCTTCTGCTATCTACCGCTATAATTGAGTCAGGGCTCGATATGCCAAATGTCAATACGATAATAATAGACCGAGCAGAGAATTTTGGGCTGGCAGATCTGCATCAACTGAGGGGAAGGGTGGGCCGGTCAATACGTCAGGGATACTGTTATCTCATAGTTGGTTCCAGAATGACAATGGATGCCAGGAAGAGGATTTCCGCTATAAAGACTTATTCAGAGTTGGGTGCAGGTTTTAAGATATCGCTCAGGGACCTTGAAATTCGGGGATCCGGTGAAATACTGGGAGCAAAACAGCACGGTCATATAGTTGCAATTGGATATGAACTATATCTGAAAATGCTGCGACAAGCAATACGGGAGGTGAAGGGTGAAGAAGTAAGTAAACCGCTTGAAGTGGAGGTGTCGCTCCTGGGCTCTTTTTATATTCCCATTGAGTATATGCCGCACCAGGAAGAAAGAATTTCCTTATACAGGAAGATTTCGTCTGTCGAGAGCATGGAAGAGGCCGATAGGATGGAAGAGGAGATAGCCGACCGCTTTGGTAAATTGCCTCCCAATTTAGAGAGAATCTTCAAGTGGGCTCGCATTGGAGTTCTGGCGGGGAAATGTGGCATCAGGAAAGTAAAGGAAGGAATAACAGAATATAGATGTGAATTCGAAAGGAAACTTACGCGTGACGAAATCAGGGAACTGGTCTTTACAGTCACGGGACTTCGATTCTCTTATGACGGAATCCTTACGGTGTTTGTCCCCAGGAATTCAATTTTCACATTTCTGGAGAAAATTGGCTAATTAACTATTTAACTGTCAATCAATTTTTGATATCGTAATACCTACACTGATTCCTATTGCCGCACCCAAAAATACATCTGATGCCCAATGTTTGTCGTCCTTTATTCTTGAATATGCGACCATTATTGCGCAGGTATACGAGAGTACATCAATCAGGGGATTTTCGGTTTCAAAAGAGAGATAAGAAGCGACTGCGAAGGCAAATGTTGTATGCCCGGACGGCATTGACATCCTTCCCGCTTCCATATTTGGCCCCGTCCATTCATAAGGCCCTTCCTTTAAGTAGGGCCTCTTTCTACCAGCGGTCATCTTTATAAGATAGGTAAGCCCCGAAGAAATGAGTGCACTTTCACAGGTGCGCAGTGATAGATGTTTAAGTTCATCATTGCCTGAGAGATATCCGATGAGGAGGCCCCCGCCTAAAAGTCCAATCCCATATCCGCCGCCAAGGGAAGTGAACATATCTGCAAGGTCGTTTAAATTGCCGTTGTAGTTTTGGACTTTTTCTCTGATTTCATCATCGAGGAGCATAGTTGTCCCGAATGATGCGGCAACCCCGGTAAATTTGACATAGTCACTTCTTTTCCATCTAACCGGAGAAGAGACGAGGTGTGTGATATCAGAACCAAATGTAGCTATACCACTTTCCTTGGTACTTGAGAATAGAGTAAGAATAATTATAAGCACTTTATTACCTTAATTAAATGAAAGAAAATGTCAAGAAAAAAATATAACCTCTTGACAGTTATTTTATTTCTTACTAATATTATGGTCAGTGACGGAGACTAACAGGGAGTTCTTAAAAAGAAAATTTAAAGAAAAGGAGGTCTATATGAAAAAAGTTGTTGTCGCAGGATTGGTGATAATGCTCTTAGTGCTTGGCTGTGCTTCCAGAGGTGTAAAGGCACCCAAATGGTATTTGAATCCACCAGAAGAGCCTGATTATGTGTTTGGCACTGCAGTTGCTACCTCTGTTGATCTTCAGATAGCTATAGATAAGGCAAAGCAGGATGCAAGGCTTGATGTTGCAACCCAGATTGAGTCCCGAATAATGGGATTGATAAAGAAATTCGATGAAGAGGTAGGGAAAGGCACTGATACTGAACTGCTCCAGCAATTTACAAAGGTTAGCAAAAATGTGGTTGATCAGACATTAGTTGGCTCCAAGGTTAGAAAGAGTACAGTAAAGAAAGAAGGCGATTTATATAGGGCTTTTGTCCTGATGGAAGCTCCTATTGGGAAAGCGAGAGCAGAACTCTTAAAACAGTTAAGCAGTAACGAGAATTTATACACCCGATTCCGCGCCTCCCAATCTTTTAAAGAACTGGAAGAAGAAATAGAGAAGCTCAGAGAATTTAAGAAAGAGCAGGGGTATTAAAACAGGAAGAATTTAAGACATACTTCGACCCTTATATCATTACTCTCCATGAGTCAATGATAAGATAGATTATTTTTTATAATTTTCAAGGATGGTGGTATACAGAAACACTGGTTGAAGTGGAGGGTTTTTTATATTCCTGGTCTGGTGGGGGGAAAGAATGTTAGAATCTTTCTTGATATATCTTAGAAATTCTGTTTTACAGAAACTGTCAGGAGTATGGCTATAAGGTTATAGGAGACATTCTTCAGAATTGGTCGCTTCTGTAATTCCCAGTGTTTGCATTATTATATGGTGTAAGTAAGGTTATGATAGAAATAAGGAAATGGGGGGTATGGTGAAACGTTTATTTTTTGTATTTGTTTTATTCTGCTTTATTGGGCTTTATGCGTGGGAATGGATTCCTTTTGATAAGGGAATATCAGAGGTCACAGAGCCAACTGTTAGGAAATTGTCATCAAGTGCATTTTCTCTTTCTTTTAAGGCGCATATTCCGGGTTTAAGATACAGGACGGTTGCAACAGATTGGATGAAGGATGGAACAGGGGAGGAGTTTGCCCTCTTTTCCTTTCCTCGATATGCGTATACAGGGGAAATTGGAAAACCAAAATTACCTATGTTTACTCAAGTTATAGAGGTGCCTCATGGAGCTACTCTGGAAGTCGAAATCAAAGACACTAAATATGAAGAGATCAGTCTAGGGAGTTTAGGCGTTGATTATAGAATTATGCCTGCCCTTGCTCCAGTGCCAAAGGTAAGTGGGGCAAGACCTGAATTTATGCTTGACGATGAGGTATATAGAGAGGATAGATACTATCCCTATAAGCTTGTGGATGTTGAAGAGCATG
>DAOVFB010000013.1 GCA_030668705.1 Candidatus Stahliibacteriota bacterium | reverse complement strand
TACCACGATAATCCTAATATTATCCTTTAATCCATATTCTGACTTAGGACTTTATATTATTTTGTATCTCGCGATAGCGAATTTCAGGATTCTCTCCACCAGTTCATCATATTCGATTCCCATTTCCTTTGCCTCTGCTGGAATATCGGAGAGATCTGTCATGCCAGGTATGGTATTTATCTCAAACACATAGATGTTTTGGCCCTTTACAATGAAGTCCACCCTTGAGAAATCTTCGCATCCAATAACCCTATGCACTTCAAGGGCTATACCCATAGCCTTTTCTGTCATCTCAGGATCCAATCTTGCAGGAATAATAAATTCAGTCATACCACTGGTATATTTTGCCTCATAATCATAGAATTCG
Organism: Candidatus Stahliibacteriota bacterium; assembly: GCA_030668705.1. Classification (GTDB taxonomy): domain Bacteria; phylum Hydrothermota; class UBA3072; order UBA3072; family UBA3072; genus DAOVFB01. The sequence continues at coordinate 25,010 of DAOVFB010000013.1, read as the reverse complement.
TTTTGTGGAACCAGCTCAAGAATGGGAAGCGCTATATCGCCAAGTATACCAACAGTAATTTCGCTCCCTTCTATATATTTCTCGGCAAAGACGTCTCCATACTTATTTGCATTGTGAAAAGCCTGGGAATGATCCTTTCTATCCCTCACTATGGTTATCCCAACAGAGGAACCCTCTGATATTGGTTTTATGAGATAGGGCGGATCGAAAGGCTCTACATCAGGGCTGATGGGATACATAAACAAGGGGGTGAGAATACCTGAAGATTGCAGTACTTTTTTTGTGAAAACCTTATTGATCGCAAGGGCTGATGCTAAAACACCTGAACCTGTATACGGAATACCCATTGTCTCAAGGAGACCCTGTATGGTTCCATCTTCTCCAGGTTTTCCATGTAACATTATATATGCTATATCTATAGGATTCTTCAATAGAACCTCTACAATATCTCGACCGACATCAATCTCTATGACATCGTATCCCCTGTTTTTCAAGGCGGAAGCAACTTTCCCTCCGGAGCGAATAGATATCTCCCGCTCAGATGACCATCCGCCAAAAAGAACCCCAACTATCATAATTCGAGCCTTATTACCCTATCATTGTTATTCCTATCAAAGACCCTTATTGCAATATATTTCAAAGTCTTTTCCACTTTGAACGAAAACAATTCTTGCTTCTCATCAAAGAGCCCATCTGCAGGTATTGCACTTCTCCATCCCACCTTTGTCATCCCACCCATAGTAGCGGTATTATAGAATACCCCAACAATGCTTGAGAGTTTATCCACCACTACACCGGATACAGCGATACTGTCTCCGACTACCTGTTTCTTTATCTCATTTACATCTGGAGGTAAATGATCGATAATAAAACGGGCGGTTCTCTCATGAGTTAATGGAGAAGACTGGGTAGGTAGGTCTTTTGCTACAAGCTTCACTATATAGGTACCATCAGGGTATGGAGAGGTGTCTAAAAAATAGGCGTCCTCCTCCACCCTTTTTGCCAATCTCGTAAACTCTTCTCCCTCTCTCTTGAGGTATAGGTCGAAAACAAGATGATCCCCATCTGGATCAATTGCTTTCCAGTAAATACATCGGATTTCATCTGGAATATGATACGCCTGCTCAGGCACATAGAATCCCATTTTTCTCAATCTTATCACGTCCTCTTGCGAAATAAATTCGCGGTGCTGCGGACCCTTATTCCCACCACCACATCCAATACCAGATGGTAGAACTGCGAATTGCAGTATCTCGGGCGATGAATTCCTTTCCCTGTAAGAAATCCTGACATCCTTGAGATATGAATCTTCCCCCCTAAGGATTGCTTTCCATTGAAGGAACGGGCCCTCTGCTTCAATATTTATTTTAATGGAACTCCAATGCGTCCAGGAAGAATCTACCTCCTTCTTCTTACCACTCCTCTCGAAGAAGGATATATCTCCTTCCCCAGTATAAAAAAGATTTCCCCAGACTACACTTATCCCACCATCAATAACAGATGAAATATATGTTCCTTCCTTTCTTTTCTCCGCGCTCATCCGATAGATATTCCCGGGATACCCAGTGCCAATATAGAGCTCGCCATGAATATTCTTCAATACGGTTATCTTTGATTCCTCGAGGTCTGCAATAATCCGAAATTCGCTCCTGTGAAATTCTCCAACCTGACCATCCTCTGATTCGCCAGCGTAAAATCTATTTCCTACTTCTACTCCAGAGAGTATTGAAGTGCCTTCGTAGACTATGAACTCCTTGTTCTTACAGAGGAATTTAATTTTCCCGGCAGGAGTTCCGTTATCAACAGCAATGCCTGAAACAGAGAGAGTATCACCGCAGAAGCCCAGACCATTTACTTCGTCAAAACCCGTATCATAGTAGATCCTTCCATCCCCCGGGGAGAGGAATTCATATATAAGTCCTGGGGTTGAAGTTCCTATGAATAGCCTATCACTATATGGGACCATCTCTGTTACTGAATGCGCCTCCACGGTATAGAATTCCTTGATTTTCTTTTTGGTCACCTCATAGATTTCACCATCAGGACCTGTCCCAATAAGAAGTTTATCTTTCCACTCGAATATTGAATATATATTACTGGCATCAATAGACAGTGAATCCACGATCTCATCCCCTTTTATGAACAGGAGCTTCCCCTCCGGAGAAAGACCTGCTACAATAAAATCTCCCCAGACTCCAAGTGATATCAAACCTCCCTCAGCATTGATAATTGTATCAAGGGATCCATTACTGTTCATCCTTATCAGCAAGCCTAAATCAGAAATACCATAGTAAAGTTTCCCATCTTTTTCTGCTATATCGGATATAAATCCATCACTATCTGAAGTCAATTTACTGAGTTTATTCCCCAGATATACGGAATCCCGTGCAATAATGGTTCCATCAACCCTACCCTTATATAAAGAATCTCCGGAGAATGTCCAGAAATAAGAAAACGATAGAATAAAAAGCAGCATTTTACCTCCTGACCTCTATCCTTTTTATATCCTCCCCAATAACAGGTCCTGGGAAGATGACCTCTTTTTTATCGATTAGATAGAAATTATGGCTAGGGGCCTCATCATTCTCCTTTAGAATACTTAATAGACTAATAGGTATATCCTTGAGTTCTCCTTCTTTGGTACCAATTAATGAACCTTTCTTGTAGAACGAGAGGACCACTCTGTCATGGGATGGCAAGGTATTTATAAAATCTTTCCATTCCGAAAAATTATCGAATTGGAAATTAAGAGGGACCCGATTCTTCTCGTATCTTAAGAACTCGTCTCTGCCCGAAGCTATCACCAATAAATCGCAGGGGGAAAGGGGAGCCTTAAAGTCAACATTGATGGTTGTATCTGGCTCTCTGTATCTCTCTATAATAATGGATGCCTTAACCTTTTCCCCGGGTTTGAAATCCCTCTTTGTTAATTGTATTTCTTTGATTCTATACTTCTTTATAAGAGGCAAAGTTCCTATATCGATAGCAATAGAATCTACCTCGACATCTTTATAACGATTGTCCTCGATCTCTCTAAGGAAATCCATCGTCCGTCTGTATATATCCATATGAAGGTATTCCCCACTCATAACCGAAGAAAAGGCCACATTGCCCTGATTGGTATAGAGCATAATGGAACCTTTCAAAGTTATAGGATTATACACTCCTATCTCTTCAACCCAGTTTGCAAACAAAAGAAAGGATGTAAGCCCCGGGAGAAAGCTCTTCATATTGGTAACTCTATAATTACGCTTTACATCATTCAATCTTATCCTGCAATTCACCATAGGTGGGTCTCTTTTTAGTATCCCTTTTATACCTGAAACTCCATCAGAAACAATCGTGCCTATAATATTCCCGGGATTTGCAAACTTAAAAGAGGAATAATAGGAAGGCAAATAGCTACTAACCATTCCTTCACATAAAGGTAGGCATGAAATGCCTGTCCCAAAAGCCGAATGCCCAAAAGCATATATTGTATCTCCACTAACAGCTGTAATAGTCCCCATGGCAGAAATGTTTCCGTCTCCAGTGACAAGGGTCACACCACAGACACCACCTGGAGCAATTGGAGTGGGGTTGTCAACCATTCCTCCCTGTAACCCAGAAGTAAGTAAGAAAACTCCGGGAAGAGAATCCAGAAGCGGAATAGACGATGGAGGAAACCCGGTCGCATTAAGGATGGGCTTTATAGGAGTAAGTCCTCCAAACCCACTGTGAGAAGAGGCTCTACCCCTTTTCATATCTATAAAAGGTGTAATACCACAGATAGGTTTCTTTGCAAATAGCCAGGAATAAGCAACCGCACCAAGAAGTTTACCCTCCAGATAAACTGGACTTCCACTCATACCGGCAAGAACACCAGCTTCATCTACTACATCACCTTTTAATTCTGCAAGGATTATTTCACTCCCGGTCGGAGAAGGCGGAAGTATGCCGGTTATTTTGACATTGAAGGTGTCAATCTTTACTCCCTGAAATGTGCTCAATCCAAACCCCTCCATCCCGATCTTCACCTCAGATGGATTTATAATTTCAGGACTCTGAATAATTTGAAATAATAGAATAGATACGATTAGCATCTTCCTCTTTCAATCCTTTCTTTTTCGCTATTTTTAGATTGATTTCCAATAATTTAACCACAGGCACTAAGAATTCATGTGCATTCTCCTCGAGTGACTTTAGATCCCTATCAAGGGTATTCCAATCTCCTCTTTCAACAGGTCCTGTAAGACTCTCAAGATAATCCATATCTTTGACATTCTTTACAACTTTTTCACCCAGCGAAGTTACTACATCATCAGTAATACCAGACTTTTCAAATAACTGTTCTGCCAGAAAGAGTAAGCTGGTTAAGAGATTTGTGGATATTATCGAAGCCATATGATATAATGGTTTCTTTTCAGGAGCTATATGCAAACCCTTACCCTTTAGAGCTCCTACTATCTTTTCAGCAACCTCTAACCCCACTTCATCGCCTTCGATCCCCCAGTATCCTCCAGAAAGGTCCAACCTATGACTTGGAACACTCCTTAAGGGATGTAAAGAGAATCTCCCTTTAGGGTTAGGAGCCTTTATTACCTTGTGATCCAGTGAACCGCTCGTATGCCCTACTATAAGGTAAGGGGGCAACTGACTGGATAAAACTTCGATTGCTATGTCGGGAACCGCAAGAATAACCAAACAATCCTGACCTCTAAATTCAGCAGGACTATAAATGCGTTCGGTTTCTTCTATAAAATCTGGATAACTCTTAGAATAATATCCTGAAAATTCCCAATTAACGGATTTAAGTGAAAAAGTAAGTGAGGTTCCAACCCTCCCAGCACCACAGATGGCAAATTTCATTCAAAATTTAAAGAACTTCATTCGTAGAACTTCATTCGTAGAATTTCATTCGTGGAATTTCATTCGGCAATGACGTTGATAACCTTTTTTCCGCGTCTCTTTCCAAATTCTATCTTACCATTGGCCAGAGCATATAGAGTATCGTCACTCCCTCTACCGACATTCCATCCAGGATGATATTTGGTCCCTCTCTGGCGCATTAGGATCATGCCGGCTAGAACTTCTTCTCCTGCAAACTTTTTAATACCAAGGTATTTTGGATTTGAATCACGACCATTACGCGATGAACCTACGCCCTTTTTATGAGCCATCTACCTCTCCTTCTTTTTCTTTGATTCCTTTGTTTTTTTGTCCTTATCTACAACAGTGCTCTTTTTTGTTTTCTTCTTTGTTTCCTTTTTTTCCTGCTTTTTTCCTTTATCTAAAACAACAACTTTTTTCTTCTTTGGCTTTAACTCCTTCTTCTTAGGACTCTTCTCCTTCTTTACTTTACTCTCCTTTTTTGCTTTGTCTTCCTTCTTTACTCCGCTCGCCTTTCTTGCCTTACTCTCCTTCTTTAAAATGATGTCTTTGATCTCTATCTCAGTATATTGCTGTTTGTGCCCTCTGGTCTTTCTGTAGCGATTACGTCTTCTATATTTATAAACAATGATTTTCCTATCCCTGCCATGCCCGATAACCACCGCTTCAATCTTTACTCCTTCCAGGTAAGGTTGCCCAATCATAATTTCTTCATTCTTAACAAGAAGAACCTTGTCGAATGTTATTTTTTCTCCTACTTTATTATCCATGCGAGGTAATTTGATTCTGGACTTAACATCCGTTGCCCACTGGAATCCCTTCGCTTCAAATACTACATACATTAACTTCCTCCTTCTCCTATGGGTAATTCTGGTATCCCTTCTGTACCTGGCAGAGTGGGAACACCTGATTCTTCTTTCTCTTCTGGAACTGCCTCTGGAGTAATGCCCTCCATTGGTATACCCCTATTGGATGGAAACGTTTTCTGTATTTCTTTCTGCAAATCACCTTGCGCGGTCTGCCTGGGTATAATGAGTGCTATTGAAGTTGAACTTAGAAAAAAAAGAACTGCAAGGCCTATCGTCACCTTTAATAGCAATGGGGAAGCCCCTTTTCCACCAAAGAAAGAACCACTTCCCCCACCACCAAATACCGAACTCATACCCGAACCATGTGATTGCTGCATCAGTATCACAATAATCAATAAAGCTGCTAAAAGCACATGAAGCGCTATCAAAAAACCTAACACGATACCCTCCCTGCTATTTCTATAATTTCTGCAAAAACTTCTGGATCCAGTGAAGAGCCTCCAATTAGTGCACCATCAATGTTATCCTGCTTTAATAATTCCTCTGCATTGTGCGGTTTCACTGAACCTCCATATATTATCCTGATTTCCTCCCCTTTCTCACCTAATAATCCCCTAATAGCTCTGTGCATCTCTTCTGCATCGGTAGGCTCTGCTGTCTTACCCGTTCCAATAGCCCACAAAGGCTCATAAGCAATAGAAATTCTCTCGGGATCTAATTCTATCCCGAATAATGAATCCTTTAGCTGTTTTTCTACTACTTCCTTTTCCCTTTTTTCTTCTCTTTCCTCTTCTGTTTCACCTATACATATAACAACTTTCAGTCTGGAATGCAATGCCATTTTTATTTTTTTTCTTAAATCCTTATCCATCTCTCCGAAAATTCTTCTCCGTTCAGAATGTCCTATTATCACCCACTCTACTCCTAGTTCCTTAAGGAAGACAGGCGAGATTTCTCCCGTGTAAGCTCCATCTTCCTCCCAGAACATATTTTGAGCACCTATGGTAACCCTTGAACCTGCAAATTCTTCTATTGCTGCAGGGATAGAAGTAAAAGGAGGGGTCACGAATACATCAATATTACTTATATTTAATTCCTTCTTTAGTAATCTCTTTGCAAATTCCCTTGTCTCCCTTATGCCCTTGTGCATCTTCCAATTCCCACCAATTAAGAGTCTTCTCATCTTTATCTCCTCTTTTTAAGCATAGAAATCGCTGGCAGTTCTTCTCCCGTAAGGAACCTAAGGGATGCTCCGCCACCTGTTGAGAGATGAGATAATTCTATATGCCTCCCCTTGATTGCCTTATCTGTATCTCCTCCACCTACTATGGTAAGAGAGCCCCTTTCGGTGGCTTTGCCCATTGCTTTCGCAATCTCCAGTGTACCCTTATCAAAAGGAGGAACTTCAAAAACTCCCATAGGTCCATTCCAGAAGACAGTCTTTGATTTAATTATTACAGACGTAAAATACTCTATTGTAGCGGGTCCAATATCAACTCCCTTCCAGGCAGATGGAATGCTTCCAATATCAACAACTTCGCAATCGACCCCTTCGCCTATCTCTTCCGTGATAACCGCATCAAGCGGCAAAATTAACCTCACATTATTCTCCTCCAATATCGAACGCAACGCCTCAATATCAGGAAAGAGGGTTTCATCCACCAGGGAATCCCCAACAGGAACGCCTTTCTCTCTGAGAAAACTAAATGCCATCCCCCCACCAATGATGAGATTATCTATAAAATGAGCAAGATTTTTTATAACAGGTATCTTGGTTTTTAATTTTGCTCCACCAAGTATGAGGCTAAAAGGCGCTGGTGGATCCATAAGTAGCTTGCTTAGATTTTCTACTTCTTTCAACATAAGCAGTCCAGCTGCTCTCTCTTTCATAGCTATCGCCACTCCATAGGTAGATGCATGCTTTCTGTGGGCAGTGCCAAATGCATCATTTATATAAACCGTTGCAAGTGAGGCAAGCTTTTCCACAAACTCGCTATCATTAGTATTCTCCTCCTGCTGGAAGCGGGTATTCTCAAGGAGTAGCAATTCACCTTCTTTAAGATCCTTCGCAGCCTCCACTACTTTCTGTCCAACAGTTTCATCTACAAACTTAACCTCTTTCCCCAGCAATTCACCAAGCCTCATGGCAATTGGTGCAAGGGTGAGTTTCTCTACTCTCTTACCTCCTGGCCTGTCAAGATGCGACATCATTATGATTCTTGCCTTTTGCCCGATTAGATACTGGATAGTTGGTAGAGCAGCTTTAAGCCTCCAATCATCCCCTATAATTCCATCCTTTATAGGAACATTGAAATCAAACCGACAGAGGACCCTCTTTCCTCTTACGTCAATATCCTGAACAGAGGTAATGGGAATCACAGATATTTACCCATCATTATTGCCACATCGATCATCCGCATAGCGAAACCCCACTCATTATCATACCACGATAGAACCTTGACGAAATTTCCGCCGATGACTTTTGTAAATCCTGGGTCAAAAATTGACGAATGAGGATTGCCAAGAATATCCACAGATACGATTGGATCCTCTGCATATTCAAGGACTCCTGACAATTCACCTTCTGCATATTTTAGAAAAGCCCCGTTAACCCCTTCTATGGTTGTCTCTTTCTCCACCTCGCAGACAAAGTCTACAATAGCCCCGTCAGGAACAGGAACCCGCAAAGCTATTGCGTCAAGCTTGCCTTTCAGTTCCGGCAGAACCTCAGTGGTCGCAATCGCTGCTCCAGTTGTGGTCGGAATAATAGAAATTGCTGCAGCTCTTCCGCGTCTTAAGTCCTTATGTGGTAAGTCGAGAATCCTTTGAGTAGATGTATAGGCGTGAGTGGTGGTCATAAGACCTCGTTTTATGCCAAAGGATTCATGAAGAACTTTAACAACCGGGGCAAAACAGTTAGTTGTACACGATGCATTGGATATGACATCATGTTTCTCCGGATCATACTGCTTATGGTTAACACCATATACGATAGTAAAATCTTTTTTATCGCCCTTATATGGCGCTGAAATTATAACTTTTTTCGCACCGGCATCTAAGTGCTTTGCTGCATCATCCCGGCTTTTGAATATCCCCGTTGCTTCTATAACAACATCAGCACCGAGATCCTTCCAGGGCAAAGCAGCAGGGTCCTTCTCCTGGGAAAAGGGTATCTTTTTGCCATTCACAACAAGAGAATCGCCCTCAATATCAACTTTCCCCTTATATATCCTGTGGATGGAATCATACTTTAAGAGATAAGCCAGTGTTTTGATATCAGCAATATCATTTATACCAACTATATCTATATCATCACGAGACGTAACGCCTCGAAGAATGCACCTCCCTATTCTACCAAAACCGTTTAGACCAACTTGGACAGCCATTTATACGCCTCCTTTTTATAAACTTACTCCTATACCCAGACCAAAGCTTACATTACTCCAGAAATCAAAAGAAACTTCTTCTTCTTCTAAATCTCCGACCGCTCCCAGTAAAAACTGTGTTATGTTTATCTTTAGAGGAAGGTTAACCCGGAAATTGTCCTGCTTATAGCCAACAGAAAGACCAAAGGTAGCAGATGGAAGGAAGAAATTTTCTTCCTCGGTATCCAACCAGAGCACGCCACCAGTTATCCCTGCATTGACATCCAGAATAGGTACGGGAAGTCCGAAAGATACTCCACCACACCATTCGTAAATACTGATATCTCCGGCACTGGGGAAATCCAAAGATCCACTTAAACCCAACTTGAGAATCAGTAAATCTAGTTGAAACCCTGCTCTTATTGAATTATATCCCGAGAAATAAAGATCCGCATCCCCTATTTCTGATTGCACATCTTTGCCTACACTACTCATAATTATTCCAATAGCACCGCTAATCCTATTGTTTATCGTATCAACCACGAGGCTCGACGTATCAATCTCAAAACTCTCCGGTAAATCATCTATCCTTGAAAAGAGCCACTCATACCCACCCAAAAGACCGAAACTACTTCCATGTTCATAAGCCACAGAAGCCTTTAATATTTTTACATCCAGAAGAGCGCCAAGAGTAAAAGCACTTTGCGTCGAACTGATATCACCATCAAGCTTTCCATAGAAGAGGGTATCATTGATAGTGGCATACCCGATGAGGCTATCAATCGTCCAATCATTTCCCGATGGACTTCTTACCACGGTATCCACCATAACCGAAAAAGTGCTTGGTAATATAGCTATACTGCCCTGACCAAAAAGCTTATTCCTGGAGAATTTCATACCTGCACCCAATTTAAGAGGCCCAAGCCCGATTCCTGCCCCGATAAAGATGGGGGAAGAGGAATATTCAACACTTAAAGGCTTCTGGGTTTCAATGGAGATTCCACCAGAAAATGGGATATCTATAATAATGGTGTCGCCTTCAGGTATTTCCGAATAATCTGAATGAGTAAATTCAAAGGGTTCATCAGGGTGAAAATCACCTGTTATACTCCCGGTGAGCCCCATCTCCAAACCCCATTTATAGCCTCGCTGGTAAGAAATGCCGATCCCAACAGGCCCTATTTTCTTTGAAACGCCAATAAAATCCATTCCACCTATCTCGTTATAGCGAATTCCAAATGGAATTGTAACGGAGTCCTCCACTCCGCTAATCTCAAAGGACTCTTCAAAATCGGAACTACTCTTCCCGCTCATAGAAAAACCCGTATAAAAATCCAGGTTTCTTCCTGCTGCCAGGACGGCGGGATTTAAGTCAGCACCTACTATTCCGTATCCAGCAGTTGGGTTATGGAATCCTTCGTCAAGAAAAAACAAATTTATTGAACTGGATGTATGATTTATCTGGAGATAATAATCACCCTCAATATCAAAGCCTAAAAACAATAAAAAGATTAGCATAATAACCTCCTAAATATGCCACAGAGACAAGAGAGTGCACAGAGTATATTGTTTTAAAGAAAATTTTATTTGATTTTTTGACTCTGTGTTCTCTATCTGTGATCTCTGTACCCTTGTGGTTATTTCTCATAGTTAACTCTATCATGGATAGATCCTCCCCAGCATTCTGGGGAAGGGTATCGTCTCCCTAATATGCTTTACCCCACAAATCCAGGCGACTATTCTTTCAATACCCAGACCAAAACCTGCGTGTGGAACAGAGCCATATTCACGGAGATCAAGATACCATTTAAAAGCTTCCATTGGAAGGTTCCTTTTCTCTATGTTCTTTTTTAGTTCCCCAACATCAAATTCCCTCTCTCCCCCACCTATGATTTCCCCGTATCCTTCGGGAGCAAGTAGATCAAAGGACAAAGTTCGTCCGGAAGTACTTAAGTCTTTTTTCATATAAAAGGCTTTGATATCCTCCGGGAAATGGGTTATCATAAATGGGGAATCATAACTTTCTGCAAGAACGGTTTCCTGGGGGGCTCCAAAGTCCTCACCCAATTTCATTAATTCTCCTAACTCATTAACTCGCTTCACCGCTTCTTCATAACGTATTCTGGGGAATGGTGCACTTATTGAACTAAGTAAATTCGTATCCCTCTCTAGAACATCCAGCTCTCTCTTTCTGTTTGCAAGAACACGATGTACAGTGTACTCAACCATCCCCTCTGCCAGTTTTATTGCATCCTCTAAATAAGCATAAGCCATTTCTGGCTCAACCTGCCAGAATTCAGTAAGATGGCGACGGGTTTTTGACTTCTCAGCGCGAAGCGAAGGGCCAAAACAATAGACCCGCCCGAACGCCATACAGGTTGCTTCGTTATACAATTGTCCACTCTGGGATAGATAAGCTTTCTCTCCAAAATAATCAGCACTGAATAGGGTAGTGGTACCCTCACAGGCAGAAGGAGTAAATATAGGAGCATCCAGCTTAAGAAACCCCTTATCCCATAAATAATTCTCCACGGCTCTTATGATTTCCGCTCGAACTCGAAGGACTGCCCACTGTAATTTTGAGCGGATCCAGAGATGTCGATTCTGAAGTAAGAAATCCACTCCATGAGATTTAGGAGTAATCGGGTAATCCTTCTGGTTTTGAATAACCTCTATTGATTTGACAGTAAGCTCGAAACCTATCGGTGAGCGTGAGTCCTCTCGAACTAATCCCCTAACAATAATGGATGCTTCCCTCTTTAAATCATCAATCATAGAAAAGCTCTCATGGGTTGTATCCTTCTCTGTGGCAACTCCCTGAATAATTCCGGTCCCATCCCGGATCAGTAAAAACCTGATGCCTCCACTGGACCGTTTATTATATACCCATCCTTTGATCTCTACTTCCTTTCCCGCAAATCTTTTTATATCTTCTATATATACCCAATCCATATTCCTTATATATCTATAACAATTACAAAGTCAACCCCAGCCTCTTTTGTGATTTTCATCTTCGTGTGTTCCAAACCTGACGGTTTATAGTCACTATTTCTCTAACACTCTGGAAATACCATTGCTACATTCTACCACGGGAGTCATCCCACTGACAAGCTTATCCTATACTTAAATTTCGCCTAAACTTATCTGCTCAAGTCCGGCTATAATATGTAGAGTAGTGAATTTACCTCATCCAGAAGAATTGACGAAGAAAACATATTATCAGTCTTCTACTATAAGGTTAACATCCTTAACCCTTATGGTCCCTGGGGTAAATATTTTATTCTTAATCTATTATTCTATAATACTACCTTATGAGTATTATCTTTTTCCTGTCTTTTGATTCTCCTCTTTCTAATAGTAGAAAATATATGCCATTTGGTAGATCCCTTTCACTGGAATCCTTCCCCTCCCAACTAATATTATATCTACCCGCTCTCTCTTCTTTATTTACAAGAGTTTTAATAAGCTTTCCTAAAACATTATATACCTTGAGTGTAGTTAGAGTAGAACCTTTATCGGTAAGGAAATAATCAATAACGATTGATTTATAAAATGGATTTGGGTAGGTTTGCAGGATTTGGCTCTCTGTGAGATAATCTCGTGGGTCTTTAATTGACGCACTTTCGTTATAAATGTTTTGAATTTCCTCAACTGATAAAGCATAGTTATAGATGCGAATATCGTCAAGCACGCCTTTGAAATTATAGTTGGGGTTATTGGGAAGAACTTGCCCGATCGTTAAGTCAATTGTTGTCGGTAATATTAAACCAGACCAGGACGAAAAAACATCTAACTCACCGTCAATATAAATTTCAACTACAGAACCATCATAAAGCACTGTGATATTATAGAAAGTATCCGTTACAAGTTGGGTTTGAGAGTCCAAATCTTTTATACCGTCATCGGTTTTAATCGTCCATCTGACGGTCTGATCTCCTGGTGTTATTGAGATCTTCCACCGATTTTCCCAATTTCCGTGAGAAATGGGGTAGGCTTCGCGACTATAAAATTGCCCAATCTTCATCCAGAAACTGATGCTAATTTCGTCCCGAAAATTGAGGCTGGCATGACTGGGAACTCGGATATGGTCATCAACACCATCAAAATAATAAGCGCTGTTGGCATTCCCAAATCGATCCGCTACAAGCATCACTCCATGGACACTTCCGTGATTGCCCAAACCGCTCTCATCATTGGCATTTCCATTAAAAGGATAATATGCAACCGGTATTCCCGTCCCGACATTTGAGAAGTCCTGAACAACAATACCAATACTGTCCGCTGTCTGTCCTCCACGACCGTCATCCACCATACAGCTAACATAATAGTATCCTTCATTCTCTGGCGCTGTCCAGGTTACCATTGAGTCACCACCAAATATAGTCCCATAGGCCGAGGTCCAGATATATGATAAAGTATCGTCATCGGGATCTGTGGCCATACAGGTTAATAGCGACGTTGCTCCTAAATCGATCTTTTGGGGATCGGCAGTTAGGCTTAAAATGACTGGAACATGGTTGATCGATTCTACAACTTCGATGTTCATACTGTCAGTATCCTGTCCCCCATTGCCGTCATCCACAAGACAGGTGATGACATAAGTTCCTTCCAAATTCGGTGCTGTCCAATTGACCTTTGTACCACTACCGACGATTGTTCCTCCAGAAGCGTTCCATGTATAAGATAGTTCGTCGTTATCCCGATCACTAGCCGTACAATAAACGGTCGTATTTTCACCAAAAATGACCGTTGTCGTGTCTGCAGCTAAACTTTTAATCCTAGGCGAATAATTACCAACTGTATGACCGGACTGATAATCCACGATTACCCCATTAACCAGCATTTTATCAAAGTCGTAGGTGATGGTGCCACCCGCTGGTGTCAACACCACAAGAACGGCGGCATCAGGAGGAATAGTGAATGAAGTTACCCCACTCACATTAGTTTGTAAAAAGCTATTCGTTACGGCATCATAAAGATCATGTTGACCACTGCCTACATCAATTTGGACAGTTTTTTCAACATCGTAAGGGTTAAAATAGAGATAAGCGGGATAGGCTTCATCATGAAAATAATCGGTTTTTAAGACATCTAATTGGAGTATCATCTCTACATTGGTTGTATCGATTATCCCGCCGAAGATACCCACATGAGATGATCCATAAAGGGCCAGATTTGTCGCTCCCCATCCACCGGCAATGGCATCACCTGTCGCATAAGGGCTGAAGCCCATCCAGGATTCGCGCATCGATTCATGAGCAATATAAGAATTTGGGTCGTATTGATGCGCCCACGCTTCGCTGTCCTGATTTTCGTCGGGCAGGTAGTTCGGATAAAAAAGACGAGTGGCATTGGCTACATTCAATACCCATTTGCCGATTGCCCTGGCAAAACGGTCATCGTACCGGACCATAGGAACTAAGTCACCTACTTGTTCGAACCCATTCATAATAAAGGCATACCCATCATATTTAGCTTCACCGATTAAACCATAACAATCGTATCCGCCCCAATTCCCAAGGGTAGCGCCCCAATTTCGAACGTTACCATGAGTAGTGAAGCACCAGTTTACCAGTCTCTCGATATCATAAGTTGTTCCAAGCTCGGCATTCATTCGGGCGGCAATGTAAGCACCATAAGGTAATTGAAGTTCATACGAGGGATTTGTGGACCAATTGTCTAAAAACTCCATACACCACTCAGCACCAATCCGATATTCTGGATTACCAGTTTCAACATACGCGTTATACAACAGCCAAGCAATAGCGCCCGCTGCCTCTGGTTCAGGTACGCCAGTAGCAAGTGGCGTCATGGTCGAAAGTTTCCATGCTCGGTAATTCATATAGGGACGATGCCAGGGTGTGGTGCTGCCTCCCATTGTCAATACCGCTTCCAGCCACCGATCAGCCACCGTTGTAAACTGATATGCAAAATCGCCTATACCTGTATTAGGGTACATGTCATAGAGCTGGTAAAAAAAGACATTTGGCATCGTTTCGTACCACCAATCACTTCCACTGCTGGCAACAGGAGAATTTAAATATACATTTTCTTCCGGCCTTTTATTGAAAAATTCCTCACACATGAGCACCCAATTGTAGCCATTCTGATTACTTTTGTTGATGCCTACTAAACTGGCGCTAATGACTGCCGGTAAAACATTAATTGCCTCTGCTGAATTTAGATAAGGCGTACCCACCACAGTGTGTAATCCAAAGCTATTGTGATTAGGATAGTTAACAGTATTCGTGCTCCAAAAGATTAATGGAAGATATTGTCCCGTGAGATTAAAATCAAAAACAAACGCATCATAACCTAATGCAACCTGCTTCCAATTTCTCATTTCATAGGGACTGGGCATATTTGGCATGCTGTCGACTCTGCTAATGTTAATCTGTTGTGCAAAAGAAGTATGAGTTATAAAAATCAGTAAAAAAAGTGCAATTTTTCTCATCTAATACAATCTAACAGCAAAACTCCTATTGTCAATACGTTGTGTTTAAGTTATCGAACCAGAAGCATCTTCTTTGTATCGACTAAATCCTCCTCATTCTTAATAATGGCTTTAACATTGCAAAAATATATCCCGTTTTTGAGCCTTATTCCATCCTCGTTCTTACCATCCCATATTACTGTATAATAACCAGCTTCTTTATAGCCATCTTCTAATATTCTCACCAACTGACCTACCAAATTATACACACTTATAGTAATATGTGTAATTGTGGGCAACTCGTAGCTTATCTCTGTCTTATTAGTGAATGGGTTGGGATGGTTTTGTGAAACTTTGAAAAAATATGGAATTCTCTCTGGCTTCGTATCTTCATCGATTCCGGTGTATAATGAGAATGAATCAAAAACAGTTCCATCTGGCTTTATAGCTTTGAGGTCCAATTGCAAGCTGTCTATTGAAATTTCACAACAATGAAGAGTCATTTCTGAATAAATTGTCCATCCACTTGTTCCTACTGGCCTTAAAGGAGCACCCCCTCCTCCAGTAACTATATAATAGACACCATTAACAAGACTCCTTTCATAATCATGGTCATGACCATTGAATACTATGTCCACACCATAATCTTCAAAAAGGCTGCACCAGGCATTACGGGCAGGTAGGTAACTACCGTGATCTCCTGAACTGTATGGAGGTCGGTGGAAAAAGACAAATATCCAGTCTGAACTTTGACTGGCATTTAATAAATCATTTTCCAGCCAATCCCTCTGAATTCCATATAAATTAATTTCAGTACTTAGACAGATAAAATGCGCATTTCCATAATCTATTGAATACCACTGTTCATTTCCCGGAAAATGCCAGATGTCGAAGTAAAGTGGGGCATTCTCTTCATGGTTCCCAATAGCTACAAAATAAGGAATATAATCCAGGATGTCCTGATTTGTGCTGAACCAGATCTTCCATTGGCTATCTTGCGCGCCATCTTCAACAAGGTCACCGGTGTTAAAAACAATATCCGGATTTATATTAATAATCCTACTTACAACCGCAGCTCTATCTCCATCGTTTGTCCGGGTATCTCCATAAGCCACGAATGTAAAGGGTTCGTATTGATATATTGCAGTAGAGAATGTGTTGTCAACACTCATTTCTCCCGAAGATGAACTCACCTTATAATGGTAAGTAGTAGACGTATCAAGTCCGGTAAGTTCAACGCTGTGAAATGTGCCTATTGTTGTATCTATTACGCAATATCCATAGGTAGTATCGAATCCATATTCAATTCTATAATTCCCTGGACTATCTGTCCTCCAGCTCACTACCATTGTACTCTGTGGATCATTAACCCACGAAAGATATGGTCCAAACTGCCCCCATTTAAATACGGTATCATATACAGTGACATTACTATCCGGAACTATAAGAGACCTTGTATTTACAGCTTCTCCAACAGGTCCCTTTTCAATATACAACCAACTTCCTTTTGTATAATAGTAAAAAAGACTGGTTCCTGACGAAAAGTTAGATACTAATTGCCAGCTACCATTAGGATTCTTCTCAAGAGGTATCGAATCAGGATCCCAGTTACCAAGCTCTGGATGATTCCCCATTATATAAACAGTATCAGTATTGGAGGTCTCTTCTGGAACAGTTACAAGAAATGTTACAGAGGATGCTTCTGCTACTGTAAATGATATTAGTGAAACAACAATAGAAAATTTTAGAATATAATCAGTAATTTTCATCTTACTTACTTAAGTATTTTTTAAGTAAAATAGAAGTTATTGCATAACATAAACTTCTATTAGAAGTCCATTCCCATTGAAATCCTGTGAGTATTTCCAAGTCTATTAAAAACTGCAAAGGCATAGTCGAACCTAAATACGATCGTTCTTCCGATACCACTCTGTATACCTGCACCTAATGTCAATCCTTCCTCGCTATTTCTCTTGAAGAGCGAACTGTAACCACCTCTCAAGAATAATATGTTATTAAGCACCCATTCCATTCCCATATTCAAGTATTCTGTATTATTATTTGGATGAACAGCATCTATTGCGATAGTTAAATGATTTTTTTTACTCGAAAGTATATCCATTGCTAATCCTGCTCTATATGTTAGAGGAAGAGGCCATTTGTCTGTGGTTAGATTTGCTGTAATCAGTTCATTATTACCTATTATTGTCTCATCGATATCATGATATACAATTACATCTCTACCTGATAACATCATATCCATACCAAAGTTTGTTATGCTCATACCGATCTTAAGATCATTAAAGTGAGTGATAAACAATGTTCCAAAATCAATAGCAAAACTTGAGGCGGTCATATGCCAGATTTTCTCCTGAATGTATTTAGCATTAAATCCCATGGAGAATCTATCGGTTAGAGCTCTCGCATAAGATAATCCAAGGGCAATGCTACCAAACGAGAACATCTCTCCATTTCCTTCTGGTTCTTCTATTGTCCTTACCATCATATCTGCAGTACTCAAAGAGGTAAGACTCATTCCAATAGCACCATAATTACCCAAATAGAATATGCTCCCTACAAAATCAAAGTTTATGTCAGCTAACCATTCTATATGTGTAAATGTGACCTCGTTCTTCTCTAGCCTTGCCAGCCCTGAAGGATTCCAGTATATAGCATTGGCATCATCAGCCACTGCGACAAAAGCCCCTCCCATTCCAATTGCCCTTGATCCGATCTCAATTTCAAGGAATGGTGCGGCAGTTGTCCCTACAGCTGATACACCACCATAGGATTGCACTGATGTTATAAAAGCGATAAGAAAAATAAACTTTAATTTCATCAGACCACCCCCTTTTATTTTATTACGGCAAACTTACCGATTCTTTCACCGATTATATTATGATCATCATCATATGCTTCCACATGATAAATGTAGAGGCCATATGCTACATCCATACCCTCCTCGGATACAAGATTCCATGACTCTGCTCCATCTCTCATTGTAGCCCTATGTGCTATTTTCTTTACCAAATTTCCCCTTAACGTGTAGATACGAATTGTGCATCTTTGTGGTAGATGTATGAAGTCTATCTTCCTTTCACCCCGACCGAATTGATAGGGATTCGGTGTTTCCCAGGAGGCTGTAACAACGTAGGGATTTGGTACTACTGCTATTCTATCCAGTTCATCTACTGCATCATCCTCACTGATAGATTGTCCTCTTAACACAAATTCATATACATCTCCACTTAGTGTATCACCCTCGGAATTCATCCATATACCTCTGAATGGATGAGTAGTTCTAAGATAGTAGATATCTCCTGGCTCAGGCGTAAAGTAAGTGGTATCAACAACTCCAGCAATATTATTTGAATCAACAGTAAAGGGAGCGCCAACTAATCGGAATTCCCACGAAGTCCAATAATTAATTATTGAACTATTATCTTTTACAAGAGTTATTATAGCGTCTGAAGTAGTGTCTACTTTTAGGCTATCGCCACCATAATATGATGTAATAAATCTCACAGAGAATTCCGAAAGAGAATCATTATCATTGTTAGCAAAGAGGAATGGTTGTTTAATACTATCAGCTGTAATATTCAATACTGAAAATTTTGTTGGAATAGCAGTATACATCCCGAGCAAGGCTGTTGAACGGTCAATAATTGAATCTGTGAATATAACTTTAATATCAGAGGGATATGGTCTATTCAGGTTAAAGATTGGTTCATCTTCGTTTGAAAATGTTGGATTGAATCCTACTTTTATTTCACAGTCAGCTTTGTTTTCAATCCAATCAGAAAGAGAGTCAATAATAACTGCACTTAGGTGATTATGAAATCTTATCACAATTCCATGTTCAAAGAGAGGACTTTCGCCATAAGCTCCCATCATGTTTGCAACTATCAGTGTCTCTGGCTGATATGCCAGATCTTCAGGTATTGTATCTGCTATAACAGTATATGCCGGTGCATTGTCCAGATGCAAAAAGGATGTATCACTGAAAACCACCTTATAATATGAACTATCCTTTACAAACTCTGGATTAACAAATATTACATTGATTTTTCCAGTTCCAGGACCTGTGTGACGAATGTCTCCTTCCACAAAAGGTGAAGAATACCCTGCAGCAGGAGCGTTCGGGGTTACAACCGAAGTGTTTACATCTGCAATAACCTCTCCCGATTCATCAATTATTATAGTGGATGGACACTCTGTTGGGGGAATACCAATGGGATTACCATCCAAGTCAAAGAGTACATTTCCAAGGGTATCACGGGATATAAAACCACGATCATATGATACAATAGCATAATAATATGCCTGCCCATTATTAACGTTAGAATCAACAAAAGAGTGTTGAAGTCCTGTATCATCTCCCAGATCAAAATGAGCACCATAAACACCAATCAGATGTGGTCCATTGAGTCCATTCTTTAAATCAAATTGGGCAAGGGGCTTTCGAAAAGTAGGATTTCCATATGCATCGGTTATTATCCTGTTTTCTAAAAATGTAGGTTCAGTTGAACGATAAATCCTATATCCCTCGAAGTCATACTCCTGAAGATATCTATCATAAGAATATTCTGCATCATCATCCCAATAGAGTGTGACTTTTCTATCACCGGGAACTGCAGTGAGTCGAGGCTTATCTGGTGGTCTTGAGAAATTATAATTCGCATTATATATTGACTGAACAGTTTTTTTATTCCTTTGTAAATCATCCTCATCATATCCGAAGAGTAATGCCATGGAGAACCTTTGTGTTTCTCCTGGATGCAATGGAAACAAACCAGAAGAGAAATACATTGCGAGATTTGTTCCTAACAATTGCTCTGGTGTGGGAGGTCTCAATTCAGATAGAATTGGCCAGATAAGTTCTTCGTCACTTAATGGATAATCATGAACATTAAAAATTCTGAACCCAGTTAAACCAAGCTGGTCTGATTCATCTTTATCAGTCTGATCAAAATTAGGTTCTCCCTGAGTGGGAATACCATCTCCCTGACCATTATCTGGAGCAATATATGCTTCATCTATAGGTCCAATACCATCTTCTCCAAGATCATCATTTAGAGGTTCTCCCTCGTCCCATATACCATTATCGTTTAAATCTGTATATGGATGCCAATCTCCATCTTCATCACCTGTCCAGTGCCAGCGATATTTTATCCCTGTACTTCTATCAAGCTTTCCCTTCTCATCGTAATACCCGCAAGGACCATAAGTGTAATCCCCCGGACCACTCTCCCTCATTTCGTCAATCAACCCATCATCATCATTGTCAAAACCATCCCATGGATTACCAGGACTCTCAAGGAATGCAAACCCTGCATATCCTGCTTTACCACCCCATTGACTTGCATTGTTATAAGCCCATGCATATGCAAGATCGATGAGTGTATCATAACTACCACAATCATCACTTCCACCTGGACTAGGCATACACTGACCAATCCCCCAGTCAATATAAAATCCAAAAAGAACTTTCTCGAAATCATAAGTACCTTCATTGGTAATCGCAAAATGCCAGAAGATACAATCCTCAGCAAGAATATGCGACCACTGGAATCCTCTAACAGCAACCTCTAAACCAATACCTCTTCGTGAAGTGTCAGCTGAGTCCGGATAGAAATTCCACTCTGTATCATAATCGTCATCCATAACATAGTATGTTTCAAGGTCTGCATTCATAACACCTTTACCAAAGTAACCATTCCAGTATCCTGACCAGTCTGCAGGTCTATCTGGCCACTTGCTTGGCCATGTTTCATTATCATCGCTCAATGCAGGTGAGTCCTGGTAGTAGCTACAGTAGCCTGGTAGAGGCAACCAACCCATTGCATCATTATTAATTGGATGTAAATCCGTATCTTCCCGATAATTCACCTCTATTGGATGTATTGTATCACCATTTTCATCTATACACTCTGCCTGAACAAAAACTGCTACCCCATCTATATAGAGATGCCCACTCCCTTTGGGCCACTCGCCCGAGTAGGTTCTACCATAATATGCTATCTCTCCATGATTAGCAAATCTTGTTCTCACCAAATTGCCATCCATTACCCCCTTATCTTTTTTCCAATTTCTATCACCTGTACGAGGGTCTGGATCACGTGGTTGACCAGAAAGAGAAAAACCTTGAACAAGGAGAAGCACTCCAAAAACTAAGAGGACTGTTTTTATGTACTTCATTTTACCTCCAGACTTAACCACTATACCGGTAAATTCTAAAAATCTAAAGACAATCCCAGAATTATATTTCGTGGGGTGGAGTAAAAGTCAGGTCTTATGAGATATTCTTCCAGGGTATTAATCCCACGTACAACACCAGGGCTCTCTATAATAGTATAACCTGCACTACCGGTATCTGTATATACATTCACCTCATTCTTCCTGTCGAACAAATTATATATCTTGAGAAATAGTGAAAGCTTCGTTCCCATTATGCCAATATTATAATGAGCTTTTAAATCGACATTATATCGTGGTGGCTTTTGCTCACTATTTTCAGTAGCAATGCGAATGCCCTCATAGGATGGCGTATATGGAAATCCTGTCCCATACCTCCCAATCAGGCTAACTCCCCATCGCTCTGGATATCCAATAGTTACAGCACCATTGATTGTGTGTGTTTGATCCCAATCAAGGGGTACAAAGTATTTTTCAGACTCGCGATTCGAAAGAGCATCATAGAATGCTGCGTCAGGGTCTGATGCTGTTCCTTTTGCACTTTGATATGTGTAATCAAATGATGCATATACGAATTCAGAATATCCACCCTCAACAGTAATAGTAATACCTCTAACATTACCATAATCCCTGTTAACATACCTTGCATACCTACTACCTATATAGGTCTCATGAAGTTCGATTCCCAGGAGATTCCTTATATCCTTGAAAAATCCAGTTACATCAATAGAAATGTCGTCAGCAATCTGCTGTTGCAGACCTATTTCATATATAACTGTTTTTTGTGTTTTCAGGTCTGCGTTTCCCATTCTTGTTCGAAGACCCTGCGCGTATACTTCAAATTCAGGATCTGCATACATGTATTCAAATGGAGGAATCTGGAAAAAGTGTCCATATGATCCATGCATAACTCCCCTGTCGGTTATTGGATATGCTAATCCAATTCTAGGGCTTATTTGCATTCTAGGTTCAACATCTTCAAACCATGGTTCACCGGTTACTCTAATAGGATTATCAGGATTATATGGATTAACGGTATCAGGTCTTAGAGGGTCTTTTGGGTTTGGATCACGTAGATCAGTAGGAATTTTCCAGTTGGGGTCAAAATAATCAAACCTGACACCTATATTGGCAATTAGATCTATAAACTCAATTTTATCCTGTACATAGACAGCACCTTCAAGTGGATAGTTAGTATATTTATTATGATTAGTGGATGTTAAAGGTGGCAAATCAGGTTCAAATGGCTCTATCTCATTTCCTGTTGCATCCTTCTTTGACGTAAGTTCAAACTCATTAAGCCACAATTTATGTTTCTTCACTTCTACACCAAACTGTATCTCATGGAACTTTGTGACCTGGCTAGTTAGATCAAATTTTCCAACACGAGAAGTTGTATTTCGATAAAAATGCCATAGTAGAGTTCCACCAGTACGGAATGCATAGTTGGTTGCATCTTCCAATCGATCTGGATCAACATACATAGAATCAAGTGAATCTACATATACATAATACCTATGGTCACTGAAAGAATTGGCAAATTTTAGCTCGAAGAAGGTGTTCGTATTTACGAGATGATTCCAGCTTAAAACATGTATATAACTTTTACTGAACCGCTTATAATCACCATCAACATTGTATTTAAATGTACGATCATATTCCTTAAATTCACGATTTTTCAAGATAAAATTATAACTGAATTTGGTTTCATGTGAAGGTTTGAAAGTTAATTTTCCATAAAAAGAGTTTCCAAGTGATGGTGCCAATGGCACCATAGAAGAGTCTCCTGTTGATTCAACATACCAGTCATTAGAATCATCTGCTGAGAAATCACATGAATCTGAGGGATTAAAAATCCTCCGACCAAATAAATAACCTTCATTATTATAACGCCTTGCCATAGCATAGAAGGAAAGTTTATTGCCATAGATGAGAAAGGGTCCTCCAAGGGTAGCCTCTATATTGTATATTCCAGCTGGATTTATCTCATCAATATTCATAAAGGTATTGGTATGGTTGCTTATATAATCACCAGAATAAGTGGTAAGATTACCCGAGAGTTTTTTTCCGCCTTCTCTGGTAACAATATTTACTACTCCACTCATCGCCTGTCCATACTCAGCATTAAATGTGCCGCTTATTACCTGTAACTCTTTTATTAAACTATTCTCAACATCAACCATTACATCATAAGAAAATGGATCGGTTATAGATATACCATCGAGCATATAAACCACTTCAGAACTTCTACCTCCCCGAATGTGTCCTTCTACAACTCCAGCTTGTAGATTAACTAGATCCTGAAATCCTTCAGCAGGTAATGCTTTAATTCTATCAGCATCCACTACTGCTCTCGTAGAGGTAAGATCTACTTCTATCATCGGTCTTTCCGCACTGACTGTAATACCTGCTGTCTTTATCACTATAGGTTCCAGTGAAAAATTATGCCTTGTTGTAAAATCAATGGAAACATTTACTTCTGTAATTGTAACCTCTCGATACCCCATCATTCTTACCTTTATACTATATTTTCCTGGAGGAACGTTAAGTATAGTATAATAACCATCAGGGTCAGATGCAGCACCCATTCTAGTCTCTTCAATGATGATATTTACTAATGGTAACCCTTCACCTGTATTAGCATCAATGACTCTACCTGCTATTTTTCCAGTTGTACCAGCCCATAAGTAGACATTACAGAAAAGAAGGCATATAATCAAAGAGAAAAATCGGACAAACCTATATTTACTTTCCAATTTCACCCCCTGTTATCTAGTATATAAAGAATACTAAGCATGAAAAAAGATATTATTATTACGGGGAGGGCAAAACCCTCCCCGTTCAATAATCTCTAGTCCTCTACTACCTCAAAATGAGCATCTTTTGTGTAGCATGGAAGTCATTCGTTGTCAAACGATAGAAGTATATGCCACTTGCTACAGTATTTTCATTCTCATCTCTACCATTCCACCTCACAGTATAGGTACCAGCTAATTGTCGCTTATTTATAAGAGTCATTATCCTTCTTCCAAGCATATCATATACTGACAAATTAGCATGCGTTTCCCTAGGTAGTTGATAGCTTATGTAAGTCTCATTTACGAAAGGATTCGGATAATTCTTCATGAGCTCGTAGGAGGCGATTACAATATCCTCATCCTCTTCCTCCTCAATACCAGCAACAAATGTAACTTCTCTTACCTCGAAGTCGTCAAAGTATACTGTTCCTTGCGGGAATGAGGTAAATCTTGCCCTCATGGATACTCCAGCAGCAGCTGAAGGAGAGGTTGCTACAACCTCGTATTTTTCCCAATCGCCCATAGAGTCAACCTGACTCAT
>DAOVFB010000039.1 GCA_030668705.1 Candidatus Stahliibacteriota bacterium | reverse complement strand
GAGGGAATACCCTGGGGCAAGGGGACTCTCATTATCTTCCTCAGGGGTATTTTCTTTGCAGTTATGATGGTGACCCTCCTGCCCTTTCTTCTCCCGATACTAAATAGGCAAACCAATGTCACTTCTATCCGGATGCTTTTTAGATACAGTTTTCTTATCTATGTCTTTGTGGTTATCTTTTTTGCGTTTATATTGTTCAAACCAAGAATAATCAAACGTTTCGTCTATAGAATAACAATGCGTAAGGGTAGGAGAACAAGAGTAGCCAGGTGGACACGCAGGATTTTCAGGGAGATAGAAGAGATGAGGAAGGGGTTCTGGCAGTTTTCTATTGAGAAGAAATGGCATTCCATAGCAAGTTTTTTCCTGACTTTTATCGCCTATGTGCCTTATTTCTTTATTGCCCCCTTCTTACTCCGGGGTTTAGGGATAGAGGTTTCCTTTTTGGAGGCTGCTTTTTTTCAAATGGTTGTAGTTATGTTTACCTTCTTTTCTCCAACCCCAGGTGCAGCTGGTGTAAGTGAGGGTGGATTCGCACTACTTTTTTCTTCACTTGTTGCAAAGCATTTACTTGGGGTTTTTACGATACTCTGGAGGTTCTTTACCTTCTACCTTACGGCAATTATAGGAGGATTCGTTACCTTAAAGATACTGGAATCAGGAGGAGAAGAGGTTGGAAAAGAGTAAATACAGCAGGAAGAATATTAAAAGGGGCATTCGTGTTTTCTTTTTTATTACAATTATTACCATTACATTGATTCTTGTTTTTACGGTTAGTGAGGATACGAGGGAAGAGTTAAAATTGATTTCTCCCTTATTCCTCCTTTTAACACTCCTTTCCACATCCCTTCGCTTCTTGTTTGATATATGGAGACTACGGTTTATAATAAAGGCTATGGGAAAGGAATTGAGCTGGTTGGGGGCTTTTCACTATACTCTCGGTGGTTTATTCCTTGGAGGGCTCACCCCTATGCAGGTTGGGGGTATACCCCTTCAGTTATATATCTGCAGGCGTGAAGGTATTCCCGTTCCCGAGGGTAGTGCTGCTATATTTACCAGAGGAATGTTATCTGCTTTTGTTCTCCCATTTCTTATTCCATTTATGTATTTATACCGTACACATCTGACCTCTGGTTGGGTAGAGGGAGTCGTTACGTACCTTGTTATACTTTATGGTGTGATGACTATTTTCTTCCTTATTATTCTTACAAGGACTACCTGGATTACGAAGCACTTCAGAGGCAAATTTGTGGAGGGAATAGTGAGGTTTAAGGAAGTGTTCAGAAGGGAATTTATAAAGAGAAAGTCCCCATTCTTAAAAGCCTATGGAATGACCTGGTTATCACTTGCCTTTTATTTCCTGACTGCCCCACTCCTCCTCCGGGGTCTTGGGATAAAGGCTCCATTTCTGGAAACAACTATTTTGCAGATAGTTCTTACCTATGCAATTAATTTTATGCCCACCCCAGGAGCAAGCGGTTTTGCTGAAGGTGGAGCTTACGCATTATTTCATCATTTAATGCCCAGGTCTGTCCTGGGCGTATATGTGATACTCTGGAGGTTCTTTACCGGTTATGTTGGGATTATTGTTGGTGGATTTGCTCTCGCAAAACTATTTTCCACCATTACAGGAGATGAGAAGGTATTGGATGGTGCACAGGGTGAAGATTTCTCTCCTCTTGACAATGGAAATGAATAAGTTATCTTTATTTAAAAAAGGGGAGAATGAATGCCAACATATGAATATAAATGCAAGAAGTGTGGTTGTAGATTCGAAAAATTTCAGGGAATAAAAGACAAATACTTAGAAGTTTGTCCAAAGTGTGGTGGTAGATTGAAGAGGCTCATAGGAGCAGGGTCAGGTATAATATTTAAGGGCAAGGGTTTCTATCACACTGACTATAAAATGAATGGGAATAAAAAAGACAGAGGAAAAGAGGATTAATTAAGTCTTTAAGATTTTATTTTAACGTGCATTAATAGTGTAATAATTAGGAGGGTAAATGATAACCCTTTTCTTAGTAATGAATCTGTTAGGACTACCTTTATCCAATATCCAGTATCCCGTGTTATCTCCAGATGGCAGCAAGATAGCATTTTCCTGTTTTGGCGACATCTGGACTGTGGATAGGGAAGGTGGGAGAGCAAGGCGACTTACAGTATCAAATGGTTATGAGAGTATCTCTAAGTGGTCTCCAGACGGTAAATGGATAGCATTTGAATCAGACGAATGGGGCAGTGATGATATCTGCGTCCTAGCTCTAGCAGAGAGCCTCCCGCCGAAGAGACTAACATATTACTCTACCTATGAGCGCCTACTGGGATGGACTCCTGACAGCAAGAAAGTTCTCTTCAGGTCCAGAAGGAATACCCTGCTGGGTTCTATATATAGTGTTTCCCTTGCCGGAGAAACCCCGAAGAGGTTTCTGGATTTTAATCTAATCTCATCGGATTTCATATCATTGGATAGTCTTCTTTATTCGCGAGGAGTAAGTAGGTGGTGGAGAAAAAAGTATAGAGGACCAGCCAACTTCGATATATGGATAAAAAAACTGCCAGATGGAGAATCAAAGAGACTTACGAATTTCGAAGGGCGGGATGCATATCCTATGTATTCTCCTGCCACAGGGAAGATATATTTCCTTTCCAATAGAGGCCCAAACAATATAAACAATATCTGGAGGATGGATGTTGATGGCTCGAATCCCGAGCAGATAACTCATCTAAAGGAGGAAATCTACTTTCCATCTATATCAGAAGACGGTCGTTTTATTGCCTTTACGTCTATGGGTTCTCTCTATACGTTGGATTTCAAGGAAAAAGGAGTAGAGAAGGTTCCTGTTGTGTTATCGCTTGCGTTTAAGGACCCGAAAGAAGATTTCCAAGAATTTAATAAAGATGTAAGCGAATTTGCAATTTCTCCCGATGAAAAAGAGATAGCATTTATTGTCCATGGTGAGATCCTTGTTGGAGAATTGAAGGATTTACGGGAGATAGATAACGTAAGACAGATTACCCATACACCTGCCCCAGAAAAGGATATCTCGTGGCATCCAGAAAAAGAGCAATTGGTTTTTTCCTCTCTTTGTGACGGAGATTTTGATATCTATACAATAGAACCTCTGAAGGAAGAGAGGTTCTATAAGGATCTATCTTTCGAGATTAGAAGGATACTCAATACAGACAAAACAGAATATAGGCCAACCTACTCGCCAGATGGTGAGAAGATATCCTACCTAGAGGGTCATGGACAATTGTGGGTGATGGATAAGAATGGAAAAGGATGTAAGGCGCTAACCGAAGAGAGCGATATTCTATGGGTCGATTGGGCCCCTGATTCCAGATGGATTACCTTCAGTAGAACAGTTCTGGGATGGAGAGAGGATGTGTTTGTTGTTCTGGTAAATGCTAAAACAGAACCTATAAATATCAGCAATAATCCGAATGATGATTATAAACCGATGTGGAGTAGTGATGGGAGAAGGATTGCCTTTGCATCCAGGGATAATGTTGGTAACCTGTGGATAAAATATGTGTTTTTATATAAGGAAGACGAGGATAAGGATCGGGAGTTCTGGGAAGAGAATCTAGATTCACTAAAGACACCAGAGGAAATTCAGATAGACTTCGACGATATAGATAATAGGACCCATACGGTGACAAAGATACGGGCCGGATATAATTATATAGCGGAGTCCCCAAAGGGTGACAGATTTGCCTTTCATGCAGAAAACCTAAACAGTGATGATGTCTGGACTGTTGATTGGTTTGGGGATGAACTACTACAACTTACCAAAAGTAATGTCGATCCAAAAGAGATCTTTGTTACGAAGGATGCTATGAATGTTTACTATCTTAGCGAAGAAGGGGAGATAGGGGTTGTTTCCGTCCAGTCCCCTGTTCCCAGAATTCTTTCCTTTGGCATTAAGATGTTAATAGATAAAGGTAGGGAAAGGGAAGAAACATTTAGAGAGGCGTGGTGGATAATTCAGGATGGTTTTTATGACAGTGATTTCCACGGTATAGACTGGAAAAAGATGTACGATAAATATATCAATCTGGCTCTTATCTCGAGGAGTAAGAGGGCATTTCATTCGGTTATAGATATGATGCTGGGTGAATTGAATGCCTCCCATTTAGGGATATGGAAATTGGATAGAGACAGAGAAATAACCGGTCGTATTGGAATAATACCAGACCCTGAGTATCATAGTGATGGAATAAAAATAAAAGATATAATCCCCGGGAGTCCAGCAGCCCAGGAAGATGTTTCACTGGAAAAGGGAGAAATAATTATCGCAATAAACAATAAGAAGATAGGAAGAGAAAATTTTTACAAAATGCTACGGGAAACTGCAAATAAGGAAATACTGGTTACCACAAATAAGAAAGAAATTAAAGTAAAGCCAACCACACCTGCTAAGATAGGAGAACTATTATGGAAAGAATGGGTAGGTAAAAACCAGGATTGGGTGAAACACGAGAGTAACAACAGGATAGGATATCTTTATATCGCTTCCATGGGTGATTTTAACTTAGAAAAATTCGAAGGGGACCTTTATAAACAAATGGATAAGGATGGGCTGGTAATCGATATTCGCTATAACGGTGGAGGGCACATCCATGACGAATTACTCAATATCCTCCGAAGAACTACCTATGGTTATTCCAAAGAGAGGGATGATAAGTATAAGACATCAACCTCTCTATTTAAATGGGATAAACCTACGGTTCTTTTAATCAATGAATATTGCTATTCCGATGCCGAGATATTCCCGATGGGATTTAAGGAATTGAAATTGGGGACGGTCGTTGGGAAACCAACCTTTGGAGCGGTGATAGGAACCAATGACTTTACATTAATGGACGGATCCACATTCAGGCAGCCCTCTACTGGTTGGTATCGAGTGAGCGGCAATAATCTTGAGAACAATCCTGTTTATCCTGACGTTCTTGTAGAAGACCCTCCGGAGCAGGAAGGCAGGGTCCCATGCAATCAATTGAAGGAAGCTCTCAGGATTTTAATGCAAGAATAAGATCCTGCTCTATGGTTCTTATTTTTATTCCCCTTATTATACTAATACTGTATTTATCCTATAAATATTACGAGCATAAGAATATTTATTTTCCGGAAAGGGATTTTATAGCCACTCCAGGGGATTTTGGCATTAAATTTAAGGAGGTAAAATTTTCCTCAAGAGACAAGGTCCTCTTGTATGGGTGGTTCGTAGGTGGTGAAGGGGATAAGGTGATACTGTTCTGTCATGGTAACAGAGGGAACATATCTCATCGAATTGAGACTATCGAGATAATAAATCATCTTGGATATGATTTATTCATCTTTGATTATAGGGGATATGGAAAGAGCAATGGTGTGCCAACAGAAAGGGGACTTTATCAGGATGCCCTGGGCGCATACGATTTTTTGATAGAGAAAGGATACACGGGTGATGATATTATTCTTTACGGACGTTCCCTGGGAGGGGCCGTGGCTATTTATCTTGCTACCAGGGTAGAGGCTGCTGGATTGATTATCGAGAGTGGCTTTTCCTCAATCTATGACCTTAGTTATGATGTTTTTGGATTCCATATCCCGCGCTACTTGATATCCAATAAGTATAAATCTATAGAGCGAATAAAGGATATAAGGGTTCCAAAACTAATTGTTCATGGCAAGGACGATGCCCTGATACCCTTTCATCATGGGCAAAGATTATATGAAGCCGCTCCTGACCTAAAGGAATTTCTGACTATACATGGGTCTCACAATTTGGCTTTTCTTGATTCCGAAGGTATTTATATTGAACAACTAAGCTATTTCTTAAACAGCCTGTGAAGACCCCCTAACCCACACCGAAATCTAACCGCAGATGCACGCAGATGAAAACACACACCACCCAAGGAATAGACACAGATTCACACAGATATTGACTGATTGAAAACTAAATCCTAAACCCTAAGACCTAAAAATGCCACGGCAAACTCACGGTTAACTCTTGATAAAAAACACACCACCCAGAAAATAGACACAGATTTACACTGATATTAACTGATTAAAAACCCCTAAATCCCAACCCCTAGGACCTAATAATGCCACAGAGACAGGAGAGGACACAGAGAATTTATTTATTTAAATCATAAACCCAAACCCGAAAATGTAGGGGCTCGCCCCGTGTAATAAAAATGTATCTCCAGAGGTTCCTATTACATGGGGCAAGACCCATCTTGCCCTCTTCCTTCGAATTGTAGGCTTGCCCCGTGCAATGTTTACTATTTAATGGGGCACGAATTTATTCGTGCAAGAAGCACGGTTAAAACCGTGCCTACATATGTAGGAGCGACTTCCCAGTCGCGATTTCAAACGAAACTTGTTTCGCGAATTGTAGGCACGAATTTATTCGTGCAATTGTAGGGGCGACTCGGTTAGTCGCCCCTACTTTGGGGTGAGTTTTTTAGGTGTAAAAGGCGTAGATAATATCAACGCCTTACCCCCTCTTATCCTTCTTAAAAGGCCTATATAAATTTATAAGTTACACTCATCCCCTTGACTTGCATTTTATTTCCCGTATGATTTAATTGAGTGGAAAGGTATGCGATAAACAATAAAAGATGATGGAGGTTTCATAATTTGATAAAGAATCCCGACCAAATTCAAAGATTGGAAAGAGAGTTTATAAGAAAAGAAAAGGTGGATGTGATAAGGAATTTCCAAATAGTCGAGGCTATGTATTACGAAGCAGTCGATTTGGGAATAATCCCCCTGAAAACCCCTCTCGATGGAATAAAAACAACTATAAAGATCGCAAAAGTGGTGAATAATGTTCAGGAAACTCCTCACAAAGATAGCAAATGAATTAGATAAGCACCACATTTCTTATATGGTAATAGGTGGGCAAGCGGTACTTCTCTATGGAGAACCAAGATTAACCAAGGATATTGACATAACTCTTGATATGGAAGTCGAGGGGTTTGAAAGGATGAAAGATGTTATAGGAAACCTAACGCTCAGGATTCTAATTGATGATCCCGAAGAGTTTCTACAAAAGACAATGGTGCTACCCACGATAGATGATAAAACCGGTATTAAAGTTGATTTCATTTTTTCGTTCTCTCAATATGAAAAGCAGGCAATAAAAAGAGCAGTTGATGTAAAATTTGGCAGAACTATAGTTAAATTTGCTTCTCTTGAAGATATCATTATCCATAAAATCATCGCTGGCAGGGCACGGGATATTGAGGATATAAAGACAATCCTTTTAAAAAACCCGAATTATGAAGCAAAATATATTAAAGGGTGGTTAGAGCAATTTGATAAATCGTTGAATGAAAACTTTTCTTCTATTTTCGAGAAGACTTTAGAAGAGATAAACAAATAAGCCAAAATATCATTGAATAAAATAAGTTAGAACAACCCGCAATCAAACCCCTCACCCAACCCCTTGACTTGCTTTTGCTTTTTTATATGCTTTTAGGCAGATGAGAGGGTCTATATTATAGTCTTTTGGGATAAGTCAACTAAGTAAGGGTATGTGTTATCGAATAATTTATTAAAAGCGAATTAATTAAAAGGAGGTATGAAAAGTGAGGAAAAGTCTATTGATTTTAGGAATGTTTTGTTGCGGTTTTTTGGGATTACCCGACAATGTTTTAGCTGGTGGTTATGAATGGGGTGGGCTTGGTCCAAGGGCTTGTGGAATGGGTGGTGCATTTACTGCAGTAGCAGATGATTGGACGGCAACATATTGGAACCCTGCTGGTTTAACAGAGACTGAGGGAATTGGTTTTGGGATAGAGTTATTACAGCCTAACTATAAAGGAAAAGATGGTAACTCTATTGCTAATCTTGATCCTGCTGATATGAGTGTGACCCAGGGAGACATTTTTGCGCGTGTCTATCCGGTTGAGCCCACGAGCTTTGAGAATACTGAGATCTCGGGCCATTTTTATCAACCCTGTATGGGAGGATTTATTGACCTTATGGGCATTAAGGTTGGTGCGGGCTTTTATGTTCCAGTGGGAAACTGGATGGATTGGGATGATACACTTATGGACCCAACCAATGCCGAAATAAGTGCTTCATACTTTACAAGTATGTGGCTTATGACAGGAAATCTTTCCATTGCAAAGGAAATCATTCCTAATCTTTCAATAGGCGCTGGATTGAATGGGTTATATATAAAGAATAAATTTGAGGCTAAAAAATCTTATGAAGGTTCCAGTAATCCCTTATTGATCGACTACGACTTCGAATATAAAACTGAAGGTAAGGGTTATGGGTTTGAAGGAATATTGGGTGTGATGTTTAAACCTTTGCCTATTTTAAGTGTGGGCGCTGTTTATCGCACCGGGAGTGAGATCAACCTGGATGGTTCTGGGAACTACAGCCAAACTTTAGCACCTCCAGCTGAGTCAAGCAACTATACAGAGACTTTTTATCACCCATCCACTTATGGTGTAGGCCTGACATTCAAACCAACAGCCAAAATACTTATTTCTGCTGATTGGCAGAGGAGTAACTGGTCTACATGGAAAACTGTTATGAATTTCGAGACAGAGGGTGTTGGTCTAAGGGATAAAGATATAGATTGGGGTTGGGAAGTTACTAACCGTTATCGTTTTGGCGTGGAGGGTAGGCTCACCGATAGATTAGCTTTAAGGACGGGCTTTTACTATGACGGGTCTCCTGCTCCGGATGAGCAGATTAGTTTTACCAATATTGCTGATGTGGATAGGAAGGGTATAGCCCTTGGAGCGGGTTATGAATGGGCGAAACTCCAGATTGACTTACTCTATGAGTATCAATGGGGAGATCGTAGTGTAAATGATATAGAGTATAGCCAGAGAGTTAATGCAATTACTTTAGCACTATCTACTCAATTATAAAGTAGATAACTGCTCTAACTAATCATGCAAATAACCTGAGGTTCATCATTGTAAAACATCTTTGCTGTATGTTTAAGATGTATTTCATAGGATTGTTCTGGAGGTAAAAATG
The DNA here is from genome assembly GCA_030668705.1 of Candidatus Stahliibacteriota bacterium. Taxonomy (GTDB): domain Bacteria; phylum Hydrothermota; class UBA3072; order UBA3072; family UBA3072; genus DAOVFB01. The sequence continues at coordinate 6,912 of DAOVFB010000039.1, read as the reverse complement.
GTAAAAGTAAAAAAAGTAGGCATTCTTTCTTTAGCAAATATCCTTGGTATTCTCTATGCAATTTTAGGGTTTATATTTGGTGTGTTTGCTTCAATGATCTCATTCCTTGGTATTGCTTTCGGAGAGCCAGAAATGGGGCTATTTGGTGCCTTATTTGGTATGGGAGCCATAATTTTACTACCTATATTTTATGGCGCAATTGGATGGATAGGTGGAATAGTGACGGCGTTCTTATACAATTTAATTACAAAATGGATAGGAGGACTCGAGATAGAAGTGGAGACAGAGAAGTAAACTGGGTTAATCAACTTATAAATGCACAAAAATAAAGGTATTTCGTCTTCGAGAGCTTTGTGAATATAAGAAGTTATATAAGGGGGAATAATATGAAAAAGGTAAATCTTAAGATTATTTTATTTTTGGGTTTTTGTGTATCTTTATCTCTATTGGCAAAGCCAAGAGAGGAGGCTTTAATAAAAGCATGGGAGGCGATACAAAAGAGTGACCCCAAAACTGTAGTTTTTGAGAAGCTGGAAGAAAATACCTATAAATTTAAGACCGAAAGATTTCCTTTTGATGGTATACTCGAGGTGCTTAATGTTAGCATAGACGACCGCATGAGCGATTCTGAATATGGATATATTATGGGCGTTGTTGAGGTCGAGTTAGTTGACATACCTCGGGACTTTATGGAAAAATATTCATACAGTTATTCGATGTGGGCCCAGAATAATATGCTTTATTATGACAAAGAAACTAAAAAATGGTTATCAAACAAAGATTATTATGCAGAGGCACAAGAGAGACTTCCAAAGCCACCACGAATGTTTTTCTGGAATATTCTTTCCTATGGGCCAATTATAATATTAATTGTGTTCGTAGTTTTTTCCCTGATAGTTATAAATAATCTTCAAAAGAAGAACAGAAAATATATGGATTTTGCAGAAGATTCGACAAAGAAATCGCTGGAATTAATTCAAAAATCCTTGGTTTTAGGAGAAGAGAGCAATAGAGTATTAAAAGAGATACTGGAAGAGTTAAAAAAGTAAATAAAAGACACACACCACCCAAGGAATAGACACAGATTTACACAGATATTAACTGATTAAAAACACACCACCCATAAAATGAAACCGCAGATACACGCAGATAGATACTAATAAAAAGCACACACCACCTAAAGAATAGACACAGATTTACACAGATATTAACTGATTAAAAACTAAATCCTAAACCCTAAGACCTAAAAATGCCACGGCACACTCACGGTTAATTCTTTGTTAAATGCTGCAGAGACACAGAGAGATATAGTTAAATGGTTAAGTAGTTGAGTCGTTAAGTTGGTAAAAAAACTAAGACCTAAGACCAAAAAGATGGACACTCGACTAATCCTAATGATGCCATCAGAACCAAAAAGAGTAGGTGAATTTTGCAGCGAAGATGTTTTCAATATTCTCACTATCGAAGTCATTTGAGTAGTTGTAAACAAGGTATAGAATAGTTCCAGGAGCAAATTCGTACCCAAAGAGAAAATTGGTATTTAGATCTTTTACATCTTCTATAGAAAGTATCTCTTCGGTTTCAGTGCCGGTTTTTGAATCCGACTGTATATAAATGCGGAAAAATGCTCTATCAGTCATCTGATAGGAGATGCGTGCATTAATAAGCCACTGCCAGCGGGTATCACCCCATCTTAGAGCCCGAAGACCTGGAAAGACGGTAATCCGCTCAATTGGCAGGAATAGAAAGCCAATATGAAAAATGTTAACGGGTGAATCATATAACCTGCGAATGGAATAGCTCGAAGCAACCCCTTCTGCACCACCCACATTGCTCTCTATTGAAAACTCTATATGGCTGTTGGTAAATTCCTCATCGCCATAGCGCTCATAGCCTCTACCACCTACAATACCAAATCTCCATTTGGGGCGAGTAACAAAATTTGTCCAGCAGTCAATCTCTGAATTGGGTAATCTATCTCCAATTTCCTGGGCAACATTAAAGGCAACCCCAGTTTCTATCCACTGAAAGATAGCTCTATCCTGTACAACCTTGCCCCAACCATAGCTAGAAATACTCTGTTTATTGATATCATAGGCGTTGATAAAACCCTGGTCAACCCGGAAATCCGGGCCAATACGCTTAGCATAAAGCCCGCCACCATATGACCCTGTTTCACCTTCGATGGCAATATGACCTGCCCATTGGTCACCGGAGACACCTGTATTATTTGTAAGAGCGAACTGGGAGGTAAAAAGAAAAGGACCGTAAACCGGGAAATTAAAATCAATCCCTCCAGCCTGGCTTACAGTGTCAGAGTATTGTTTGTGTGTCACCAGGGCTCCAAGTGTAGTAGTGCCAAAGAGTTCTTGTTTGATTCGAATCACCGAAAAATTTTCTTCACTATCTTCAGTCTGAGCATCAAGAGCAAGGAGTTCAGTGGATTTAATCCTACCGTAGAGTTTAGCACCCATTCGTATTTCATTCATCCTTCGGGTATAGAAAAGTTGAATTGGTGTCTTTAGAATGCTACCACCTTCAAGAAAGAAGGGACGCTTCTCAGGGAAATAAAGTTCTTCACCCTTTTCGTAGGAGAGGTTGAACTTAAAGGGGTCTGCTTCGATCTGAGCGAAATCGGGTAAAAGGGTAGCACTGAAGATAAGATTCGATGTAAGGCCGTATTCAAAGTCAATTCCGAAATTGGGTTTCAGAGAGTCTTGTTCATAGCGCCCGGAAACATAAGGAAGGATCTCGAATCTCTTTGCTTTTGAAGTTATTGAAAGCCCTGTTAAGGTGCCATATTTTGAGATCTGGTTCCATCTCTGCACCTTAGCCCAGCTTGTATTCTCCCAGTGGGGGCGTTCTGTCCTCCAGAAATTGATACCCCAGACAAGGCTATCTGAACGGGGAAAACTGAGTTCAGAGAATGGGATTGCCATTTCCATTTCCCACCCGCCAGGGGCGAGCCCGGATCTGGTCTCCCAGTGACAGTCCCAGTTTTCGTCAACACTTCGTCCCTCATCAATGATTCTGCCGTCGAGTTTTGCGCCATTCAGGTTGCTCGCAAAATAATAAGCATTACGGCGGTCACAGTAGGTGTCGAGAATTAGTTCAAGAGCATCGTCCAGCCATATCTGTCCATCGCGTTGATTGACAGTTGTCTGAATTGCGTCGGGCCTGGCTTCTAATAGGCGGATGCCAAAGTAGATTTTTTCATCATCGTAACATACATAAACGTATGTTGGCTGGGTTACGGGTGCACCAGGATTGGGTTCTACCATATAGAAATCAGTTGCAGGAATACAAGACTGCCAGCAATTATCATCAAGTTTACCATCAATAATAGGAGGCGTGGTAATTCGAATAGCATGGGCAACAGGCTCCTGAACATTAGCCAGTACAATCTGTGGAATGATTATGAGCCATAGGCAAATACCTATCAGGAATTTCATCATACCTGAATGAAATACCTTTTTATATTTCCTCATCAATTTTTCGGCCTCCTTTAAGGGCAGTGTTAAAAAATGCATTACTCATGGAAAATCTAATAAAAACCTCCTCTTTAAGCTTAAATCATATAAAAAATTGGATTCCAGTCAAGGAGGGTTGGGGTTGATTGGGATGTCGTTCCTACATCGGGCGAGGAAACCTCGCCCCTACGATCCTCGTTTTGTATGAGGGGCAATTCGTGAATTGCCCCTACGTTCATTTTATCTAAGCAGGATGAGTTTCTTTACTGACTTGAAATCTCCTGCTTCGATCCTGTAAAAATAAACCCCACTTGCTACCTTTTTGTCTTCCTCATCCCTGCCATCCCATTCCGCCGTATGAGTCTTCAATCTCGGTTCTTGGCCTTTGGCAATTTTTGAGTGGTGTGTGTTTTTTAGCAAAGAACTAACCGTGAGTGTGCCGTGGCCTATCCCTTGGTGGTGTGTGTTTTTATCTATGTCTATCTGCGGTTAGATTTCGGTGGGGGTTAGGGGTTTTTAATCAGTTGGTATCTGTGTAAATCTGTGTCTATTTTCTTTCTTACAACAAAAATAATTCCTCTCTGTGTCCTCTGTGTCTCTGTGGCATTATTAGGTGTTTGGTCTTAGGGTTTAGGATTATGGGTTTTGAGTCAGGATTCATAAATAGCTAAAATCTTAAAGCGCTCCTCTAAAATTATGAAGAAATGCTTGAAGCGATTGCAAAACCTATTTTAAGGAAATCAAGCCCATGATGCTTTAAGATATTTACAACTGTAGACCACATTTCCCTATTTTTTGCATTTGCAATCTTAATTCGAAATTCCTTATTGGAGAAGAAACTGACAAATCTCATTAAATCATTCCTGAGAGTATCAATATCCTTCCATTTACCCCATTCTATAACTAAAAATGGCTCTTTTTTAGCATATTTAAGTGGATACTTATTAAACACAAAAAATAACGGGTGCTCATCCATCTCATGATTAAATCTATTATAAAAGTCCTGTTTCCCTTTAAAAGTTGTAATTTCTGAGTAATTTACATTCTGTGACGCAAGTATCTGATATATTTCTGCATACTTATCCCGGATTGCTTTTTCTACCTTAGTATCAGAACCCAGCCTTAAGAATAAAATCCAACTGTCATAATCCTTGCCTTCAGGATTTTTTGGATGAACCTGTTGTAGATTAGCAGGAAACAATCTTATCCTCCTTTTTGTATATTATATTTGGGTTCATTTCCCATCCCACCTCTGTTTCATTACTATAATCTTACCACATATCTTGTTTTTAGTATTAGACATCTCTGTTACCAAAAACATATAAGAAGACATAACTTTAGTCAAGTACAAAAAAGATTCTTGCATTCTTTAGAGGATTTGGTATATTTTAAAGTGTTTTATAAATTTTTATTAGTATCAGTAATAATTGGATTCTCTTTTATCCTTTTTAGATGGTTTGAGAGGAAAAGTCTTTACTTTCCAATCAGGAAGATAGAGATAACACCAGAGGATGTAGGACTTTCCTATGAGGATATCTATTTTGATACAGATGATGGTTTAAAACTTCATGGATGGTTCATACCTTCAACTTCTAAGAAAGTTCTCATTTTCTGTCATGGGAATGGAGGTAATATTAGCCACAGGATTGAATCTATTCTTATATTTAATAGTATGGGTTTAAATGTTTTCATTTTTGATTATAGAGGATATGGAAGAAGTCCTGGTATAGCAACAGATAAAGGTACAACCTTAGATGCCCTTGCTGCCTACAAATATATTCTTAAATCAAAAACAGAACCTGGTTATATCATATTATTTGGTAAGTCCATTGGTGCAAATGTGGCTATTTCGTTAGCATCTAATCTGGATAAAGGAATCCTTATTGCAGAAAGTGGTTTTACCTCTGTAATGGATGTAGCAAGAGATATTTATAAGGTGCGTCCTCCTGATTTCTTAATTTACAATAAATATAATTCTCTTATTAAAATAAAAGATGTCACTATTCCCAAGCTTATAATCCACAGCCAGGATGATGAGTATATACCAATAAAACATGGGATGAGATTATTTAACGAAGCAAAGGAGCCAAAAGAATTCTTTAAAATAAGAGGCGGCCATAACGAGGGATTCTTAGTAACAGGAAAAGAGTACAGGATTAGAATAGAAGAATTTATTAATAAGTATATTGAATGTGACTGAAAATAAATGTCAGCTATTTTTAGCAAATAGTCCTGAATTGAATGACAGTTAAATGGTTAAATAGTTGAGTAGGTGGATTAGATTACTGCACAACTGATCAACATACATCTCACTAATTTGTATTCTAATCTTATCATCTTGTCTCTATGCCGTCTCCACCATCCTGCTTGGCAAAATGCAGAGCTTTACCCGCTCTTTCCAACAAGGCAACCAGATTTGGAGTACCCTCACCTATATTAGCCACTCCAAGACTGATGGTTGTAACAACAGAACCTCTTTCAGTGGAAACAGGCGCCCTTGCAACAGACTGACGTACCCTCTCGGCTACCTTTTTCGCAGCTTCAAGATTGGCTTCTGGTAAGAGGAGCACAAACTCCTCATCTCTATAACGTCCCACAATATCAACAGAACGAACGTTCATTTTGCAACGTTCAGCCACTACCCTCAGAACCTGCTCACCAACGGCATGACCATAAGTCTCATTGATATCCTCGAAGTTGTCAATATCCAGCATGAGAGCTGATAGGGATCGTTCATAGCGATAAGAGCGCGCAAATTCGTGCTCCGCCAGGCTAAAGAAATGACAACGGCTATGCAAGCCTGTTAATGGGTCAACCACCTCTTCCTCCAACTCAGCAATCCGTTCACGAAATCCCTCTAATTCTTTTATGAGTTGCCCCTTTGCTTTGTCTTTATCCTTCATAATTCACGCCTCCTGAAGTTGATTGAAAATTTGGTCTATTAAAAACGGTAATTGAATTTTGTTTGATTGAATTCCTCTGGGTGATTAACACAACTTACCTCCCTATTTTACTTAAAAGCATACAAGAAAAACAAATTTAAGTCAAGGGTTTTTTAAGTTTGTAGGGTTTGTTGCGTCAAGCGTCCGTTGCGTCTATGGCGTCGATTGGGTCTGTGGCGTCTGTTGCGTTTATCGCGTTAGTCAGTTGGTTTGTGGGAACGGGCTTCTGCCCGTGAAAATCGAGGCTGGAAAGCCTCTCCCACAAGATTAGTCCAGTGTCCATCTTTTAGGTCTTAGTTTTATTTTCCTACCAACTTAACCATTCAACTACTCAACTATTTAACTATATTCATCTGCGGTTAAATTTTGAAGTGTGTAGGGGTTTTTAATCAGTTGATATCTGTGTAAATCTGTGTCTATTCTTTGGGTGGTGTGTGTCTTTTATTTACTTTTTTAATTCTTCCAGTATCTCTTTTAATACTCTATTGCTCTCTTCTCCT
>DAOVFB010000012.1 GCA_030668705.1 Candidatus Stahliibacteriota bacterium | reverse complement strand
GTATTACCCGGGGATCATGTTGAGATGAATATAGAGTTAATTCATCCGATAGCAATGGAGAAGGAGTTACGTTTTGCCATAAGAGAAGGTGGTAGAACTGTTGGGGCAGGTGTGGTTACGAAAATAGAGGAGTAGATGTCGAAGCGTATTAGAATCAAGTTGAAATCATACGATCATAAGATACTGGATGACTCTGTCGAGAAGATAGTTGAAGTTGCGAGGAGGACGGGGGCAGAGGTGATGGGCCCAGTTCCTCTACCTAATAGTAGAAGGATTTATACAGTTCTTAGATCTCCTCATGTGGATAAAAAATCACGGGAACAATTTGAAATCAGAATTCATAAGAGGTTGATTGACCTCCATAAACCATCCCGGCAAACTATGGAGGCTTTAACTAAACTGGATTTACCAGCAGGAATCCAGGTTGAAATTAAGTATTAGGAGAGGATATGCTTATTGGCAGAAAATTAGGAATGACAAGGGTATTTGAGGAGACTGGAGAAGTGGTTTCTATTTCTGTGATAAAAGCATCCCCTGTATTTGTGCTTGATAAAAGGACAGAAGAAAAAGATGGCTATAATGCATATGTGCTTGGTTTTGGAAAGAAAAAAGAGAGAAGGGTTAAAAAGCCTGTTCTGGGATTGACCAAGAAAGCAGGAGTGGATCCAGTTGAAATAATTCGGGAGTTCAAAACTGGTGATCTTTCGGAGTTTGATGTCGGAAATGAGATTCCTGTGAGTATTTTCAAAAAAGGTGATTTAGTTGATGTAACCGGGTGGAGTAAGGGGCGGGGCTTTCAGGGGGTTGTAAAGAGATGGGGTTTTAAAGGTGGACCTGCTTCACATGGTTCCCGTTTTCATCGCCAGCCTGGATCGGCAGGTGCTGGAACATACCCCGGTAGAGTAGTTAAGGGTAAAAAATTTCCTGGCAGGATGGGCAATGAAAGGGTTACCATAAAGAATATAGAGGTGGTCAAGATTGATAAGGAGAAAGGGCTTGTAGGCCTGAAGGGTGCTGTCCCGGGATCAAGGGGTAATATTATTTTAATAAGAAGGAAGGGAAATAATTAATGGCTGTGAAGGTTAAGTACTACAACAGTAAGGGAGAGCAACAGGACAACATTGCCATTTCCGGCCCTATTTTCGAATCCGAATTTGATGAAAATTCGCTTTACTATGCAATAAAAGGGCATCTGGCGCATGTCAGACAGAATAACGCTTCTGTTAAGGGAAGAAGTGAGGTTAAAGGCAGTGGTAGAAAACCCTGGAGACAAAAAGGGACTGGAAGAGCCCGTCATGGTACTCGCAAATCACCTCTCTGGGTTGGAGGTGGTGTGACTTTCGGCCCAATAAGAAAAGAATATAATTTCAAAGTAAATAAAAAAGTAAAGAGAAAGGCGCTTTATACAGCGGTAAGTAAACGTGTTTCTGATGGCAAGTTTGTAGTAATCGATAAGGAAGAGTTTGCCCGTCCCTCTAGTAAATTAGTTGCATCTATCCTTAAGGCTATTGGTATACAAAGGGAAGACATTCTCTTACTCTACAACGGTAATGATGAAAATTTCTATAAATCCTGCAGGAACATCCCCAACTTAGATGTGTTTGAGGCTAACAGGATTAATGCATATGAAGTGCTCAAGAAAGATTGGCTAATTGTTACAAAAGATGCGATTGGTACTCTTACGGGGGCATTTGGATGAGGGATTCGAGAGATATTATTATCAGGCCTATTATAACTGAGAAGGGAACTGAAGAGATGGGGCAAGGTAGATACATTTTTGAGGTGGGAAAGGGCGCGAATAAACACCTTATAAAAAGGGCTGTAGAGGAACTTTTTAAGGTTCAGGTAGTTAATGTGAATACTATGACGGTTAGGGGTAAGTATAGGGGATTTGGAAGATTCACCGGTAAGAGAAAAGACTGGAAAAAAGCGATCGTCACTCTTCGTGAAGGCGATTCAATACCTCTATTTGAAGGAGTATAAATGAAAGAAAAGTGTTCTCGTCCGGTGACTCCATCTAGAAGATATTATCGTTCGCCTTCATTTGAGGGAATTACACGAAAGGGAAGCGAAAAGTCCCTTACAAAATATATTTCAGGTACTGGTGGAAGGAATTCCCGGGGTAGGATTACTTCTTCGCATCGTGGGGGCAGAGTAAAGCGTAAGTACCGTAAGATTGATTTTAAGCGGAATAAACACTCGATAAAAGCTAAAGTGCGATTCATTGAGTATGACCCCAATCGGAGCGCATGGATAGCACTGGTAGTGTATGAAGATGGAGAGAAAAGGTATGTACTGGCTCCTCATGGATTGGAAGTTGGTGATATGATAGAATCAGGACCAGATGCGCCTCTCGCTGTAGGCAATACTCTTTCACTTTCCGATATACCGCTTGGGACAATGATACATAACATAGAACTTGAACCTGGAAGAGGTGGAATGTTAGTCCGTTCGGCTGGGACTGCAGCACAGCTACTTGCGAAAGAAGGTAAGTATGCCCATATAAGAATGCCTTCTGGTGAAGTGAGACTTATATTGTCCAGTGCCTGTGCAACAATAGGTAGAGTAAGTAATATTGCCCATGATGTCACAATGGATGGAAAAGCAGGAAGAAGTAGATGGAAAGGAAAGCGACCAAGGGTAAGAGGTGTTGCAAAGAACCCGGTTGACCATCCAATGGGTGGTGGTGAAGGAAGGTCTTCTGGTGGAAGGCATCCGACTTCTAAAACTGGTGTATTAGCCAAGGGTTATAAAACGAGAGATCCAAAGAAGCAATCTTCAAAATATATTATAAAGAAAAGGAAGAAGAGAAGGAGAGGATAATAGTTATGGGACGAAAGCCATTTGTGGATGAAAAATTATTAAAGAGGATTAAGAATAGAAAAAAGGATGACGCTCCCATCCGAACATATAGCCGTGCTTCTGTAATAAGTGAAGAATTCATAGGACACACAGTAGAGGTTCATAATGGGAGGAATTTTATACCTGTGTATATAAGGGAAGAGATGGTTGGATGTCGTCTTGGGGAATTTGCTCCCACACGTAGATTTCAGAGACATAGTGGTTCTAAAGAGAAAATCCTTCCGGCTAGGAAAAGGAGGTAGTGACCCGAATGGTAGGTAAGACATTCCAGAAGGGTATTCGGCTTTCACCAAGGAAAGGGAGAAGAATTATTCCTGAGGTAATGGGCAAATCTGTGACTGATGCAAAGATGATTCTTGATTTTCATCCACACAAAGCGGCTAGAATTATGAAGAAATGTATACATACTGCAGCGAGTAATTATATAGATAAAGCAGGAGACATGGAATTAAAAGAGGATGACCTTTATGTTAAGTCGATAATAATTGATGAAGGGGCAAAGATGAAGCGACTTCGGCCTATGTCTTTTGGCAGAGCGGGTTTAATACGGAAAAGAACTTCGCATATAACCGTAGTAGTGGATAAGATTGAGGGTAGGTGATATGGGACAGAAAACACATCCGATTGGGTTTAGAGTAGGAATTACAAAGGATTGGAAGTCCAGATGGTTTGTTGGCAAGAATTTTAAGGATACATTACAGGAAGATATTAAAACAAGAGAATATTTAAGAGAACGTCTGAAAGATGCGTGGGTTTCAGGAATCGAAATAGAAAGGACCCCAGATACTATGCGTGTCATTGTTCTGACAGCGAGGCCAGGTATGGTGATTGGTAGGGGTGGAGAGGAAGCAAAAATGTTAAGAGAAGAGTTGAATCATCTCCTTGGGAGAGACATTTATCTGGATATAAAGGAAGTTAAGGTCCCAGAAGTAGATGCATCCCTTGTTGCATATTCTATTGCAAGGCAGATAGAGAAAAGAGTTTCTCAGCGAAGGGCGATGAAGCGGGTTCTTGAGAATGCTATGCGTATGGGAGCAAAAGGTGTCAAGGTTCAATGCGCTGGTAGATTGGGTGGAGCAGAGATTGCAAGAAGAGAGTGGTATCTGGAAGGCAGTGTCCCTCTTCATACAATTGATGCAAATATAGATTATGCCCAGGATACTGCTATTACGCAATCAGGTACTATAGGTGTGAAGGTCTGGGTTAACTGTCGTGAAGGAAATTAATTATGTTAATGCCTAAAAGAGTTAAACATAGAAAGATGCAGAGGGGAAGAGTAAAAGGGAAAGCTTCGGCCGGGACTACCCTTGCCTTTGGCGATTACGGACTGCGAGCACTTGAATCTGCGTGGATAACAGCGAGGCAGATTGAGGCAATGAGAGTGACAACTGTCCACTATCTAAAAAGAGCGGGTAAGATATGGATACGAATTTTCCCTGATAAGCCAGTTTCGAAAAAGCCAGCGGAAACGCGGATGGGGAAAGGTAAGGGAGAACCAGATCACTGGGTTGCTCCTGTAAGGAAAGGGAGGATACTCCTTGAGCTGGAAGGCGTGCCTGTGGATGATGCGCGCGAAGCTTTAAGAAGAGCGTCTTCAAAGTTGCCCATTAAGACAAGGTTCATAGAGCGAGAAGGAGTTTTGTAATGAAGACAAGTGAACTTCGAGAAATGACAACAGCCGAGCTTAATTCTGTATTGCATGATTTGAAGGAAGAATTGTTTTCTCTTCGGTTCCAGAAGGCCAAGGGAAATTTACAGAGCCCAGCGCGATTTAAACAGATAAGGAAAGATGTCGCAAGGGTGAAAACGGTTTTTAGAGATAAGGAGAAAGAAGGTGGAAATCAGGAAAAAGGGTAAAGTTATATCAAATAAACCTGATAAAACTATAATAGTAGAAGTAGAGCGAAGGGTTCAGCATCCTTTATATAAAAAGTTAATAATAAAAAGAAAGAAATTTTATGCTCATGATGAACATAATGAAGCAATTGTTGGAGATATTGTGCAGATTGTGTCTGTCCGACCAATATCAAAGTTAAAACGGTGGAGATTGGAAAAGATACTTAGTAAGGGAGAATAGATTAGATGATACAGGAGTCTACCAGGCTTAAAATAGCAGATAATACCGGTGGGAAGGTTGCCTCCTGTGTAAAGGTGTTAGGTGGCAGTGGAAGGAAATATGCTCATCTTGGTGATGTGATAATAGTTTCGGTAAAGAAGGTAACGCCTGGAGCAGATATAAAAAAGGGAAGCATTCATAAAGCAGTGATAGTAAGGACAAGGAAAGAGATAAAGAGGAGTGATGGCACTGCGGTTCGTTTTGATGACAATGCCTGCGTACTTCTGGATACGAATGAAGAACCAGTGGGGACAAGGATTTTTGGACCTGTTGGTCACGAACTCAGAGATAAGAATTTTATGAAGTTGATTTCACTTGCATCGGAGGTTCAGTAGTGAGGATAAAAAAGGGTGACACGGTTTTAGTAATCAGTGGCAATTATAAGGGCAAGAAAGGAAGGGTCAGGGTTGTCTACTCTAACGAGGGGAGATTACTTGTTGATGGTATAAATATAAGAAAAGTGCACACAAGGCCCAGGAGAAGAGGGGAACCGGGTGGGATTCTAGAAAAAGAAGCCCCCATTCATCATTCCAACGTAATGCTTGTTTGTCCGTCCTGTGGTATGCCTGTGAAAGTTGGTATGATGAAACTCACCGACGGTAGGAAATCTCGATATTGTAAAAGATGTAACGAAGTAATCGAGTAAGGAGTGAGAATGGGTGAAAAGCCAAGACTTCGAAAATATTATGATGAAGTGATTGTAAAGGATCTCCTTCCTAAATATGGAAATTCTTTAGCTATTCCTCTATTGGAGAAAATAGTAGTGAATGCCGGACTGGGAGGTAGCGCTTCTAATCGAGATATTATGGAAACGGCAACAGGAGGATTAAAGGTGATTACGGGGCAGAAACCAATAGTTACACGTGCCAAGAAATCCGTATCAGGTTTTCACCTCAGGGCTGGTAATCCAGTGGGGTTAAAGGTTACTTTAAGGAAAGACAGGATGTATGAATTCCTGGATAGACTTATAAATGTAGCGATACCGAGAATTCGTGATTTTAGAGGGTTTAATTCCGATTCCTTTGATGGTCATGGTAACTACACCTTTGGCGTTTCAGAGCAATTTGTTTTTCCCGAAATAGAATATGACCAGATAAAAGAGGTATTTGGGATGGACATTACTCTGGTAACAACCGCTGACACAGATGAGGATGCTCGAGACTTACTCAAGAGATTTGGAATGCCATTCAAGGTGAAAGGGGTATAATTTATGGCTCGAAAAGCATTGGTCATTAAATCGAAAAGGAAAGCTAAATATTCAACACGAAAGGTTAATAGATGTTTGAGGTGCGGCAGGAGGCATAGCTATTTGCGGGACTTCGGATTATGTAGAATATGTTTCAGGGAGCTTGCACTCAGAGGTGAAATCCCTGGAGTAAAAAAAGCGTCATGGTAGGAGGCAAGAGTGATAACTGATCCTATTGCTGATATGCTTACGCGAATAAGAAATGCAGTTAGAGCAGGACATAGACATGTTGAAATCCCTGTATCTAATCTAAAGAAAGAAATAACGAAGGTACTCTTCGAAGAAGGATATATTGGTAATTATAAGTTTACTGAGGATGGTGGATGGGAAAAGATACTCATTACACTGAAATACATAAGTGAAGAGTCTCCGATACACAAGATAAAAAGAATTTCGAAACCATCGAGACGTGTCTATGTAGATAAAAGTGAGATTCCGCTGGTTAAAAGGGGTTTTGGAGTAGCTGTGATTTCTACTTCAAAAGGTGTTATGAGCGATGCAGAGGCAAGAAAATTGGGTGTTGGAGGAGAACTCCTGTTAGAGGTTTGGTAGGGGGGTGTATGTCTAGAATAGGAAAGAAACCAATTCCCATTCCTGATAAAGTAAATATTACATTGAAAGAAAATATTATTCAGGTAAAGGGCCCCAAAGGAGAGTTGGAAGAGAGAATACCCAGAGGCATTGCTGTGAAAATAGAAGATGAAGAGGTAATATTTTCTCCAGTAACAAACCAGAAGAATATCGGATCCTTCTGGGGGCTTGCACGTGCATTGGTTAACAACATGGTGATAGGCGTCACAGAGGGTTATGAGAAGATTCTTGAGGTTAGGGGAAGGGAGTTTAAGGTTCGCATGCAAGGAAAAAATCTTGACCTTGATCTCGGATACGCTCACAATATTTTAGTTTCTCCGAAAGAGGGTATTGAATTTGAAGTGACTGATGACAACAAGATATTTGTTAAGGGTATTAACAAGGCAGTCATTGGACAACAGGCAGCGGAGATAAGAGGTTTGAGACCCCCAGGGGTATACAAGGGAAAGGGCATACGATACGAAGGAGAATATGTTGTGCAAAAAGAAGGGAAGAAGGGACTGTAAATGGATAAAGAGAAGAGAATTAAACAGAGGAAATGGCGAAGGAAGCAGAGAGTCAGAGGGAGAGTTTTTGGCACTCAGGATAGGCTTCGCCTGAGTGTTTATCGTTCGAATAAACATATATATGCTCAGGTGACCGATGATGTAAATGGCCATACATTGGTGCAGGCAAGCACTTTGGAAAAGAATCTTCAAGATAGATTGAAGGATAAAACCCTTAAGGAAAAGTCATGGGAAGTTGGGATGGAAATTGCTAAAAAGTGTTTGGGTAGTGGTGTGAAAAAAGTGGTGTTTGATAAGAACAGGTTCGCCTATCATGGTTGCGTAAAGAGGTTGGCTGAAGGTGCTAGAGAAGGAGGTCTACAATTTTAAAAGGGATAGAGAAAAGAAGATGCGCTGTTGATCCAAGAGAGTATGAACTTGAAGAACGCGTGATATACATAGGACGTATTTCAAAGGTAGTTAAAGGAGGGAAGAGATTCAGGTTTACTGCCTGGGTTGTTGTCGGGGACGGAGAGACTGTCGTAGGTTATGGACATGGTAAGGCCAAAGAGGTCCCCAGTGCGATTAAGAAGGCGGTTCAGGATGCAAGAAGGAGATTAATGAAGGTTCCCAGAGTTGGAACCACAGTCCCTCATCGAATTATTTCTAAGTATAAATCGAGTTATATTCTTATCCAGCCTGCTGCTCCAGGGACAGGAGTTATTGCCAATGACAAGTTACGTGCAGTATTTGAACTTGGTGGAATTAGTGATGTTCTTACTAAGTGTTTTGGTTCAAATAATGTTTTCAATAATGTTATAGCTACCTATAATGGTTTACTCCGGATTAGAACGCCAGAGGAAATCGCAGAGTTGCGAGGAAAGCCGGTGGAGGACATTTTAAAGAACAGAAGAAAGGCAAAGGAAACGACGACCAGTGTTACAGATTAAACTTATAAAGAGCCCTATTGGGACTTCTAAGACAAAGAAACGTACCGTAAAAGCACTCGGACTAAAGCGTATTAATGGCAGTGTCATTCAGCCGGATAACCCAGCAATAAGGGGTATGATTGATAGAATTTCTGAACTCATTCATGTGGAGGAGATAGATGGGAATAGAACTGAATGATCTCCGGGCTCCTAAGGGGAGTATAAAGGGGAGGAGAAGAGTAGGTCGAGGCCCTGGTTCTGGAAGAGGTACCTATAGTGGACGTGGGCTAAAGGGTCAAAATTCACGAAGCGGAGGAGGTGTTCGCCCTGGATTTGAAGGGGGCCAAACCCCTCTCATAAAGAGACTTCCCAAAAAAGGATTTCGAAGAAAAAAACACCTTAAGTATTCCATTATAAATGTTTCAGAGTTGAATCGATTTGAGGATGAGCAAGAAATTACAATTGAAAGATTGGAAAAAGAAGGTATGCTGGGGGGCAACGCCCCTCTTAAGATCCTCGGTGAAGGAGAACTGAAGAAAAAACTAAAAGTACATGCTAATAAATTTTCAAGTAGCGCCAGGGGGAAGATCGAGAAGGCGGGGGGCGAGGTAGTAGAACATGTTTGAAAGTTTTGGAAATCTCTGGAGAATAGCAGATATAAGGAAAAGAATACTCATAACCTTGGGTATGCTCGCTGTTTTCCGTTTTGGGAGCCATATACCTGTTCCCGGTGTAGACACCGCCGTCCTTTCTACATACTTTGCTCAAATGGGAGGTTCTGTACTGGGTTTATTTGATATGTTTGTCGGTGGTAATCTTAGTAGAGCTACGGTCTTTGCGCTTGGCATAATGCCATATATCAGTTCGTCAATTATCCTTCAGATATTAGGTGCATCTATACCTTTTTACCAGAAACTAGCAAAGGAAGGTGAAGAGGGAAGGCGTAAGATGACCCAGCATACGAGGTATCTTACCGTATTAATTGGTACAATACAGGCTTCCGCTCTTGCTATATTTTTGCAGAATCTCACGGTGGGAAACACTCCTGTTCTCCCTTTTTCTGGGTTTCTTGTTAAATTTTCGATCATAGTAACAATGGTAGCGGGTACTATATTTCTTATGTGGTTGGGCGAACTTATTACGGAGAACGGAATAGGCAATGGGATATCCCTTATAATTATGATGGGAATTCTGGCGAGGATTCCCCAGCAGATGATACAGTTCTGGAGAATGCTACACTCCGGGGCATTAAGTTGGACATTTGCCTTTATTTTCGCTGTTTTTGCAGTCTTGATTGTGGCGGCAGTTGTTTTAATTACTCAGGGACAGCGTAGGATACCTATTCAGTACGCAAAACGTGTAAAGGGTAGGAAGGTTTATGGAGGGCAATCTACTCATCTTCCTTTGAATGTTAATGCTGCAGGTGTTATTCCTATAATCTTTGCTCAGTCAGCTCTTATGTTCCTCCCATCTTTTGCCGGGTTTTTCAAAGGTAAGATGTGGGCAGATTGGATTGTCAACATATTCAGTCCAAGTAGTTTTCTTTACAATTCCTTATACGTTGTCCTGATAGTAGTATTTGCCTATGTTTATACGGCCATAGTTATAAATCCACAAGAGCTTGCTGGTAATCTAAGGAAATACGGGGGATTTATACCCGGTATAAGACCCGGTAGACAGACCGCTGATTATGTAGATAAAGTAATAAGCAGAATAACATTACCTGGAGCTACGTTTTTTGCTTTCATAGCCGTTCTTCCTAGTATTTTAATGGTTAAATTTAATCTCCCATTCTATTTTGGTGGAACCTCTATTATTATCATAGTTGGAGTTGCTTTGGATACCGTGAGACAACTTGAATCTCAGTTACTAATGAGGCATTACGAAGGCTTTATGAAGAAAGGGAGGATAAGGGGGAGAAGACGATGAGGCTCGTTTTGCTCGGTTTGCCTGGAGTGGGAAAAGGAACACAAGCTAGTTTAATTGCCCGTGAGTCCAATACTCCCCATTATTCCACAGGAGATATATTTAGGGAAATACTAAAGAGTTCCTCTCTGTTGAGCAGGAAAGTGGCAAAATATGTTAATGAAGGTGAACTTGTACCCGATGACATAGTTTTTGAGATGGTTAAAAAGTTTATTGCTGGCGATGAAGTAAATGCCAATGGATGGGTGCTTGACGGATTCCCTCGAAATAAGCGTCAAGCAGAAATGCTTGATGATTTGCTTGAAGAAGAAAGTCATAGATTGAATTTTGCCATCCATCTTACGGTTAGCAGGAATATTCTTGTGAATCGCCTGTATGGTAGGAGAGTTTGTTCGAATTGTGGGGCTATTTATAATCTTTCTATGAATCCCACCCAGAAAGAAGGTATATGTGATAAATGTGGGGGGATGTTAGAAAGGCGAAAAGATGATAGTAAAGAAACTATCCTGAAAAGAATATCCATATTTGAAAGTGAGTTTTTACCCCTCCGTAAGTATTATCAGGACCAGGGGATTCTCATTGAGGTGAACGGAGAAAGTCGTGTTCAAGATGTATTCAATCAAATAAAGGAAAGGTTGGAGATTGGCCAAGAGAGAAGGAATTAAGGTAAAAGGTAAAATTGTAGAGAAATTGCCTGATTCGAAGTTTAGGGTTACTCTTGATTTGAAAGATAGCCCAACAGTTCTTGCTTACATCTCGGGGAAGATGAAAATGAATTATATAAAGATAGACGTTGGGGATTGGGTGGTGGTTGAGCTTTCCCCCTATGATCTTTCTAAGGGGAGAATAATTTACAGGGAATCGTAGTGGATATATGAATAAAAAAAGCCACAGAGGCACAAAGGACACAGAGATGAAAATTAAAAATAATTATTATGTAAGAAAAGAGAATGTTAAGGAAAGGCACAGAGGTGAAGATTTAAATAGAATTAAAAAAAATCCTCTGCGAAAGTTACTCTGGGAGCTCTGTGTCTCCGTGGAAAAAATGGGGGAAGTAAGATGAAAGTTAGGTCTTCGGTGAAGAAAATGTGTAAAGATTGTAAGATAGTTAAGCGAAAAGGTAGGGTCTACGTTGTATGCAAAAACCCGAAACATAAGCAACGGCAAGGGTAGGAGGGTAAATGGCGAGAATAGCCGGAGTTGATTTGCCAGCAAACAAACCAGCCTTTATTGGGTTGACTGCTATTTTTGGAATAGGAAGAACAACCGCTATGGAAATCTTAGAGAAAGCAGAGATTCCTAATGGGAAAAGGATTAAGGAATTGACAAATGAGGAAATAGATAGTTTGAGGCGAATAATTGAGGAGACATATAAGGTTGAAGGAGAGAAGAAGTCAGAAATCAGGCAGAATATTAATAGGTTGAAAGATATAAAATGTTATAGGGGTATTCGGCACAGACAGGGTTTACCTGTCCGTGGACAGCGCACAAGGACTAATGCAAGGACGAGAAAGGGACCCAAGAAAGGCGCAGTAGCTCTTAAGAAGAGAGAGATTAAAAAATAGGGGGGCTTGATGGCAAGGAAGCGTAAGAAATCTTCAAGAACAAGAAAAAAGAAAATAAGAGCACCAGAATCAGGAATAGTTCATATTTATTCTTCCTTTAATAATACAATAATTACAATAACGGATATGAAGGGGAATACTGTAGCATGGGCAAGTTCTGGTAGTATTGGATACAAAGGGTCAAAGAAAAGTACGCCATATGCTTCTACGAAAGCAACAGAGTTTGCTGTCACGAAAGCGCTTGCAGCTGGTATGAAGAATGCAGAGGTCTGGGCTAATGGCCCGGGTAGAGGAAGGGAGTCGGCTATCAGAACCGTTCAATCTGCGGGACTAAATGTTACAGTTATCAAGGACGTTACTCCTCTGCCGCATAATGGGTGTAGACCTCCTAAGAAAAGGCGGGTCTAAATGGGAAGGTATACAGGTCCAAAGTGTAGAAAATGTAAAAGATTAAAAATGAAGTTATATCTAAAAGGAGACCGCTGTTATTCTGATAAATGTCCTATCGAGGGCGTAAGATATGTTAATCCCCCAGGTGAGCGGCCAAAACGCTGGTTCCCACGAGAATCTCCATATGGTACCCAGCTTCACGAAAAACAAAGAGTTAAATATATATATGGGCTTCGAGAACGTCAGTTCAAGAATCTTTTCCTGAAAGCTACTAAATCTGAAGGTGTTACCGGGGAAATTCTACTTAGATTGTTGGAAAAAAGATTGGATAACGTGGTCTACCGCTTGGGCTTAGTTATGTCAAGAGTAGAGGCAAGGCAAGTTATTACTCACGGACATATAGAAGTAAATGGTAAAAAGGTCAATATCCCTTCCTATGAAGCCTCTGTAGGAAGTGTGATATCCGTTCGAGAGAAGAGCAAGGGTATACCTCTCTTTTCAGAGTCTCTTGCTCATGAGATAGAGGTTAAGGATTGGTTGACAATTGATCGAGATAAATTAGAAGGAAAGGTAATCAAAGAGCCAGGAAGGGAAGATATTGAATATTCAATCAAAGAGAACCTTATAGTTGAATTATATTCCAAGTAATAGGGAGGTTTTAAGTGAGGATAAAACCCGTGATAATGCCTGAGAGGATAAAAATTGAGGAAAAGAACGAGAAATATGGAAAGTTCTCGATATCCCCTTTAGAAAGAGGATATGGAATTACCTTAGGACATGCCCTCAGGAGAATGTTACTCTCCTCCATTCAAGGCGCAGCTGTTACTGCTGTTTGCATTCAGGGTATAATGCACGAGTTCTCTACGATAAAGGATGTAGAGGAGGATGTTGCCAAAATTATACTCAATCTAAAAAAGATACGGCTAAGATATACCGGCAAAGATCTTCCTCAATATGTTATCTTGGAAAAGGAAGGCCCTGGTGAAGTTAAAGCGTCCGATATTGCGACCACGGGAGACCTTGAAGTGGCAAATCCAGATCAAATTATTGCAACCCTGGGGGAAGAAGCGAAAATAAAGATGAGAATGAGAGTAGACGTTGGTAAGGGATTCATTCCAAGAGAATCATTCCAGGATTCATCCATGTCAGAAGGTACAATCTATGTTGATACAAATTTTTCTCCGGTGAAAAGGGTTAAATATGAGATAGATAATGTAAGGGTTGGGCAAAGAACAGATTTTGAGGTATTGATAATAGAGATATGGACTGATGGATCAGTATATCCGGATGAGGCATTGAATTTAGCTGCGAAGATAATGAGTGATCATCTTAAGTTATTCATTGAAGAAGGTATTTTCGTGGAGGGTGAGGAGGAGAGTGCTGAAGATGAAAGAGACAGAGTTGTAAGAATTCTTATGATGCCGGTAGAAGAACTCGGGATGGGTAACAGAGTTATGAATGTCCTTAAGAAAAAGAATATACATATATTACGTGATCTTGTAAGGAAATCAGGAGAAGAAATGTTGAAGTATCCAAACTTTGGAAAGGTATCCCTTAAGGAGGTCAAAGATAGGTTAAAGGAGTATGACTTGCTTCTAAATATGGACACTAAACCTTATCTTGGGAACGATAATGAGACATAGGAAAAAAGTCAAGAAGATGGGTAGAACAGCCTCACATAGAAAAGCAACCCTTAATAATCTCTTTACTGCTTTAATTGTCGAAGAATCGGTTATAACCACAGAGGCAAAAGCAAAGGCATTGAAGCAATATGCTGATAGAATGATATCAAGGGCTCTGCGAGCCAATCTTAATACAAAGAGGAAATTTAGAAGCAACTTGGGTACAAAAGAAGCGTATTATAAACTCTTCGAGACCATAGTGCCACAGTACCAGGACAGGAAAGGTGGATACGTTCGTGTCATAAAAATGGGTTTGCCCAAGAGAGGAGATGGAGCTCCGCAGAGTATAATTGAACTGGTCTAGAGTTTTCTAAATTGAACCAGGAAGAAAGTATATCGTCTTTTGAGAGAGCAGTAGAAGATAATTCAGTCTATGCATTAAAACTGAGGACAAGGTTTGGGAATGAGTCCTATTATAGACTCCTTAAAGAGTTAATTCTCCATCTATTCAAAAAGGAAAACATAGCACCTTTTGGTGATTCCAATGTAGTTTTATATCTTGTTTTCTCTTCAAAGATTTATTCCGGGTTAAAAAGAGGGTTAAATGCATTGGAGACGTACGTAGATGAAGGGGATAAGAAATATCTTTCCACGCAATTAGATGATTTCAATAAAGTTCTTGAAAGTATATATGCAAAGGCTTTAGAACTTGATATTCCTCCGCTTGTAATAGAGATAGGACTCAGAAAATGGATAAGAAATCAAATTACTCCAGAAAGATTTGATTCTCTTTATAAAAAATTTGTTTTTATGATGCAATTTGTAGGCAAAAAAAGAGTAAGAGAACATTCTGTTAACGCAAAGATTATTGATTATCTTAAGGGAGCAAAGCCCCTCCCTTCTTCTTTACAGAAGGTGACCTTAGAACAAATAGCTAAATTCATAGAACCTTCAGAGTTATTCTATGAAATTCTAAAAGAGCTATCGGCTCGTTTCATCAATAAACCTACGCTACCCCGAATTAGAGATGACAGTAAAGAGATAAAAGAAAAGGTCCTGGACACTCAGAAGTTAATAAAAGAAAAGGTTCGGGGCGAAATGGCAACAGTCTTGAAGTCCATTGATAAATTCAACATAGGGAGACTCCGCGAAGCAATATCAGAGATGGAAAAAAGTATTGTTGGGGGAGAAGCGAAACTCAGGGGATTGGAATTAGAAATTTCAACAAAAGAGCTTGTCCAAAAAGAAGGTCAGGTGGAGATTCCGGAGATACTGCAGTTCTTTGATCCAAATCTTTCCGAGAAGATAGATGAACATTTAGACGAAGTTATAAATCTAATGGAGAATAGACTCCAGTCAGTTCCAGATATATTTATTGAGCGGCACTTCCTGGGCAGGAGGGTCGATTACACTGGAATAATAGAATGGTTTGTAGAAAATTATAAGGAAATATTTATTCCCACGGTGGTTGAACTTATTCTTGAAGAGATGGTAAAAGTATGGCCCCAGGTGGAAGTTCGTCAAGAATCAGTCGAAGAAGCTCGTTGGATAGGAATCTTGGCAAGAAATTTGGATCCTCAATCTGTTTTCTTTATTCCTAAGGTGGAGAAGGTATTATCGTATCCAGAAGAAATCATAAGTGAATTCCGAGAGACGGTCTCCGTAATGGTATATGATATCAGGGGTTCTTCTATAATGGGAGAGAAACTGCAAGATGCCAGGAAGGAAGACGGAATCAGAAATGAATTCCAAAAGCAGTTATCGGATGCAGTAAGGAATACAAATGGTTTCTTGTTGAAAGATACAGGAGATGGTGGTATTGTTTTCTTCTCTGCCAATAGCGGAGAGGTGTACGCTGATTATAAGGCGTTCCTAAACGGTAGTAAAGAAGAGTTTCCCAATGAGGAATTGGTTCTTGTTCCCTCTCATGATGCATCCCTGCGAGCAGTACAATGTGCAAAAGAAATGATAAAAGGTTCAGAGAGGTTTGTAAGGAAAAATCTTAAAAGATACAAGGATTGGTTTAAGGTATTTGAGGAGGAAGGGGTTGGATTTGGGGGAATAACCTATGAGAAATTACCACCAGAGTATAAAAGGATATTTCAAATAGGCATTGGCATAGCTTCAGGTAAACCAGATAAGGACATTTTTTTGGGGCCTAACGTGATTGGCAATCCAGATCTAACAGGGAGATTGGTCCGTGAAGCTAATACCTGTTCAAAAGCCCGACACCCTGATCGTTCTGTTATTCTTATTGATACACCTACTATGTGTAGTTTTCTGATTGCACTGGAGAAATTTGAGTCAAGTAAAGAGACAAGAGAAATAGAAAGTCATTCTTATATTTCTATGGCATCTGATTTGCGTAGAGAAATTATCCAATGGATGAAGGGTCTTGGGGGGGATTATAAGATAAGCGATTATAAGGTATCGTTAAAAAGGATAGATTCTCTGCTTGGCACAGGGGAATTCCCTGGTGAGGTTGCGGTGTCGAGTGAATCCGTGAGAGTTAAGAGAAGCGATAAGTTCTACGATGCCAAGTCAGGTATCGAAAGAGTAATTTATGAGGTAATACCCGAAGAGAGGTGGTAGGAGTGGAATTTCCTAAAGTATATAACCCTGACTCAGTAGAAAAGAAGTGGATAGAAAGATGGGAAAGGGACAATACATTTGTTGCTGACCCCTTATCCGACAAACCAACTTATGTTATACTTCAACCCTTACCAAATGTTACGGGGATTCTACATCTTGGTCATGTTTTGAATACTACAATTCAAGATATACTCATACGTGCCCATAAAATGCAGGGTTTTGAGGTTATGTGGCTCCCCGGTACTGATCATGCAGGTATAGCAACGCAGAATGTTGTGGAACAGAAATTGGCAGAGGAAGGATTGACAAGATTCGACCTTGGTAGGGAAGAATTCGTGAAAAGGGTATGGGAGTGGAAGGAGGAATATCATGACCGTATTGTGGGCCAGATGAAGAGGCTTGGTTTAGGATGTGATTGGTCTAGAGAAACTTTTACGATGGATGAAGACTTTTCAAAAGCTGTTCAGGAAGTATTTATTCGTTTATACGAAAAGGGTTATATATACAGGGATGAATATATAATAAACTACTGTCCCCGGTGTGGGACTGTTATTTCCAATGAAGAGGTTGAGACAGAAGAAGAAGAAGGTAATCTATATTATATGATGTATCCAGTGAAAGGTGGAGGAAATTTAATAGTAGCTACAACCCGACCCGAAACAATGCTTGGAGATACAGCTGTTGCTGTACACCCGGATGATATCCGATATAAAGATATCATTGGTAAAACTGTTGAACTTCCACTTATGGGTAGAGAGATTCCAATAATTTCAGATGATAGGGTGGATATGAAGTTTGGAACTGGGGTTGTTAAAATAACCCCAGCCCATGACCCTGCCGATTTTGAAGTGGGTAGAGAGCATCATTTGGAATCTATTAATATCTTAGATAAAAAAGGGTATATCAATGAGAATGGGGGAGAATATGAGGGATTGGAACGGTTTGAAGCAAGGGAAAAAATCGTTAAAGACTTAAAAAAGATGGGATTATTACAGAAGATTGAGTCCCATCTTCATTCTGTGGGTCGTTGTTCCCGATGTAAAACAGTGATAGAACCGTATATATCCACGCAGTGGTTCGTAAAAATGGATGAATTTGCGAAGAGAGCAAAAAAAGTGGTGGAGGAAGGAAAGATCAAATTTTATCTTCCAAGATGGGAGAAGGTATATTATCACTGGCTTGATAATATACGGCCCTGGGTTATCTCCAGGCAACTCTGGTGGGGACATCGATTACCTGTATATTACTGCAGGGGGTGTGATGATGTTATGGTGTCACGGGAGAAAGTTAGAAAATGTCCAAAGTGTGGGAGTTCTAATGTTTTTCGGGAAGAGGATGTCCTTGACACCTGGTTTTCCTCCTGGCTGTGGCCTTTTGTCCCTTTTGGCTGGCCGGAAGAAACGGATGAACTTAAGGCATTTTTCCCTTCTTCTACTCTGGTGAGTGGTTGGGATATAATATTCCTATGGGTGGCAAGGATGATTATGTCTTCTCTGGAATTTCTGGGGGAGGTTCCATTTTCAGAGGTTTATCTGCATGGTATGATACGGGATGAAAACAGGAGAGCGCTCTCGAAATCTCTTGGTAATTCACCAGATCCACTGGACCTCATAGCTAAATATGGTACTGATGCCTTACGAATTGGAATCCTCCGAATTACCCCAGAAGGTAAGGATGTAATCTATAAAGAGGAAAGCATAGAGCATGGAAGGAATTTTCTGAATAAGATTTGGAATGCAACCCGGTTTATAATGATGAATAGCGAGGAAACAGACAGAGGTAATATTGAAGGGGTTAATCTATATAAGGTCGATAGATGGATAATATCACGGATGATGGGTCTTGTAAAAGAGACTGAAAATTTGATTGATTTGTTCAGGATTAATGAAGCAGCTAGATTACTTGTTTCCCGTTTCTGGCATGAGTTCTGCGATTGGTATCTTGAAATGCTGAAACCACGTATTTACAGTGAGAATGAAAGTGAGAGAAAAGGGGCTATTTCAGTTGCACTATGGGCTTATTACAAGTATCTCAAGCTCTTACATCCTTTTATTCCTTTTATAACCGAAGAAGTAAATGAGATATTGCCCGGAACCGAATGTCAGCTAATTAAATCCGATTGGCCGGTATATGAAGAATCTTATCGAGAAGAAGAACTGGAAGAGCAGATGAGATTTCTTATGGATTTTGTCTCTAATGTCCGGAATATACGGGGAGAATTTAATCTCCATCCTGATAAGAATATTGAGGCCATTGTTGACGGCAATCCGGATTCCATAGAACTCCTTCGCGACGAGTTTAGTTGGATATCTTTTTTGAGTGGTATTGAAGATATAAAGAAGGGCAAAAAAGTTCCACATACTGCTTTTTTTCATCAGGAAGGATTGAATGTCTACATACCTTTGGAAGGATTCATAGATTTCGATAAAGAAAGGAATAGACTATCTAAAGAGATAAGAGAGCTGAAAGGAATCCTTAAAGGGTTAACAATGCGACTTTCGGATGAACAGTTCCTGGAAAGGGCTCCAGAGGATGTGGTTAGAGGCACAGAGGAAAAAAGGGAAAATCTCCAGGAGAAGCTCAATCACCTACAGAAAAATTTAAGCCGAATCACCTAAAGAGATTTATCGCAAAGTCCGCAAAGGAAATTAGCCACAGAGTTGTTTGTCCAATGTCCAACGTCAAATGAAACCGCAGATAAATGCAGATAACAACACACACCACCAGGAAATGAAACCGCAGATACACGCAGATAAACGCAGATAAAAAACACACACCACCAAATCCTAAATCCTATATCCTATATCCTAACCCCTGAATTAGACACAGATTTACACTGATTTGAACTGATTAAAAACCCCCAACCCTATTAAAATCTAATCGCAGATACACGCAGATACGTCGCTTCGCTCAAACTTGAAACTTGAAACTTGTAACTTGTAACTATTGACTCTTTCTTATTTTGCTGATGGTCGATAGCCTGGAGTAGCAGAGCTTGCTCTGCGTTGTTTTGCGCGAAACTCATAGAGGCAATTCATGAATTGCCCCTACTCCATTTTTTTTTGACACTGGACACTGGACGCTTGACTAATCTTGTGGGAGAGGCTTTCCAGCCTCGATGATCACGGGCAGAAGCCCGTTCCCACATATCACTTACCACTTACCACTCTAAACCCCAACCCCCAAAATTCGAATATCATTCACATTGGTACCAGTTTCCCCTGTCAGGACTACCCCATTTATTCTCTCCAGGAACTTTGTGGATTGGTGTGTCCTGAGGGCATTGCTGAGGTCAATGTTGTCAAATGTGGGGCTACCTCCCCCTATAATTCCCCCTGCGTATTTTGAATTACCATCTATACCATCGGAATCTATTGATAAGAACACTGTTTTATCGGATATTTCCATTTTTGTTGCAAATCCAGTTACGCATTCCTGATTCGGCCCCCCTTGACTGTTTGAATACTTTCCAAGGGTTACCGTGGTTTCTCCACCGGAAAATATAATAGACGGAGGTTTACTGGGATTGGATGATGAAGCAATCTCTCTTGCAATTCCTGCATGTAATATACCGGCATTCTTTGATTCTCCTTCGATTGCTGATGAAAGGATAAGGGTATGATACCCTGAGTCTATTGCTTCTTTTTCCCCTGCTTTTAGTGCCAAAAGGTTGTTTAGTATGATTCTATTATGGGTCTTGGAAAATACCTTACTTTTTAGGATTGGTGTTTCAGGGATTTTCCCATTCATTCCATTTATTAGTGTTTCTATTACAGGGGAAGGAACTTTACTGTCAATTATAAATTTCTTAAGTATTGAATATGCATCTTCATAAGTTGAGTTATCCGGAGAGGTGGGTCCTGATGCGATACTGGATAGGTCATCGCCAATGACATCAGAAATGATAAGGGAGATAACCATTGCAGGATAAGCACTATCCGAAAGTTTCCCTCCTTTTATCATGGAGATATGTTTACGCACTACATTTATTTCATTTATCGTAGCACCCGAGGATAGGAGGAGTTCGTTTGTCTTCTGCAGTTGTGAGAGGGTTATATCTTCCATAGGGTATGGGAGGAGAGCAGAACCGCCCCCTGAGATGAGCGCAATTATGAGATCATCCTTTCCTGCTTTATCCGTAATTTTTATAACTTCTCTTGAGGCTTCTATCCCTTTCTCTGTTGGTATTGGATGACCTGCTTTAATAATTTTAATCGCTCCTATCCTGGATGGAGGGGCTTCCTTTACTGAGATTATACCTTCTATAATCCTTTTCCCCAGTATTTCAGTGAGTGCTTTAGCCATCTTGTAGGACGCTTTTCCCCCACCGACGACATAAATATTTTTTATCTTGTTTAGAGGTATCGTAATATCGGTTATAACTAAAGAATTACCTGTTATAGAGACAGAACGTTTTACAGCTTCCTCTGGGTTCGCATTATTAAGGATACATTCAAGGATTTTAAGTATATCCTTCCTAATTTGTGATGCGCATTGTGTGAGTGCTTTATAATTCTTGATAAATGTCATTAGGTATGCTTAGTTTTGCTTGAAAACCAGCTTATTCCCCTTCAGGTTTATCTTGACTTTTCCGCTTTGAATCTTTCCCTCGATGATTTTTGTGGATAAGGGAGTTTCGATTAATCTTTGTATGGTTCTTTTTAGTGGTCTTGCGCCAAAATTCTTGTCATACCCCTCTCCTGCTATAAAGTCTTTTGCCTTATCTTCTACGATTAGTTCTATTCCTGTTTCCGCAAGTCTATTCGAAAGATCTCTCATTAGAATATCGATTATCTTTTTTACATTATCCATAGTAAGGGGTTTAAATATGATAATATCGTCTATTCTATTTAGGAACTCAGGACGCATTTTTATTTTTAACTGTTCGGTAACCTTTTCCTTTAGCAAATCGTAATTATCAGCGAGATTCTGAATGGTACTGGATGCTATATTTGATGTCATTATGTTAACGGTATTGGTGAAGTTAACGGTTCTTCCTTTGCCATCTGTGAGTCTGCCGTCGTCCAGTATCTGAAGTAATATGTTGAACACCTCGGGATGGGCTTTTTCTATCTCGTCATAAAGAATTACCCTGTATGGTCTCTTACGCACTGCCTCTGTAAGGTATCCTCCCTCTTCATATCCGACATAACCGGGTGGTGCTCCTATGAGCCTGGATACTGAATATTTTTCCATGTATTCGCTCATATCAACTCTGATGAGTGCATCCAGAGAATCAAACATAATCCAGGCGAGGACCTTTGCTAATTCTGTTTTCCCTACACCTGTAGGGCCTAAGAATATAAAAGAGCCGATGGGCTTTGTTGGGTCGGAGAGTCCAGAGCGTGATCTTCTTATAGCATTTGCTACTGCTTTTACTGCTTCTTCCTGATTAACAATGCGTTCATGCATCTCTTTTTCCAGGTTTATCAACTTATCCCGATCCTTCTCCATCATCTTGTTAACAGGTATACCGGTCCAATCTGATACAATTTCCGCTATGTCTTCCTCACAAAGTGCTTCATCTTTTGGATGTTCCTTGTCCCATTTCGCTTTTTCCCTTAGATATTCTCCTCGGATTTTCTCTTCCTCTTCCATGGTCTGATGGGCCGTTCTATGATCTCCCTCTTCCGCCAGTTTCTTTGCCTCTTCTTGAAGGCTTTTTATTTTTTCCTCCTGCCTTTTTGTATTTTCAGGGAAACTAGCTCTCTCCAATCGTCTCTTTGCACAGGCTTCATCCAGAAGGTCGATAGCTTTATCGGGTAAATATCTATCCTGTATATATCTTTTTGAGAATTTAACTGCAGCATCGATTGCACTTTCATCAATAATTACATTATGATGTTTTTCATAACTACCCTTAAGTCCTTTTAATATTTCTATTGAATCCGTAACAGAGGGTTCATTTACCCAGACTGGCTGAAACCTCCTCTCAAGTGCGGGGTCCTTTTCTATATATTTTCTATATTCAGTTACAGTCGTAGCACCAATAGTTTTTATAAGTCCTCTTGCCAGGAAAGGTTTCATCATATTTGAAGCATCTACAGCCCCTTCAGCAGCCCCTGCGCCTACGATTGTATGGAGTTCATCTATAAATAGTATTAGTTCATCCTTCTTTTTCTCTAATTCTTCCAGTATTGCTTTCAACCTATCTTCAAATTCCCCTCTGAATTTAGTTCCAGCAATGAGTCCGCCTATATCAAGAGCCAGGATTTTTTTATTCCTAAGCAGCTCCGGCACTTTAGCAGCCACTATTCTCTGCGCAAGGCCTTCAACGATTGCAGTTTTCCCAACCCCAGCTTCTCCAATCAGGACAGGGTTATTCTTTGTTTTTCTTATCAGTATTTGCATCGTTCTACTTATCTCTTTATCCCTATCAATTACAGGATCCCCCATAGATTCTGTAAGATCCCTGGTATATTTTTCCAGTATTTTATACTTACTTTCAGCATCTGGCTCTTCTATTCTTCTTTCTCCGCGGACATTTTTAAGGGAGTTATATATGCTTTCTTTAGAGATACCAAAGGCAGAGAGGATTTCTCCAGCTTTTTCCCTATCATCTGCTAAGGCAAGAAAGATGTGTTCTGTCCCTATATATTTATCCTTGAGCCTTCTCGCTTCTTCCCAGGCGTCATCAAGGACTCGCTTTGTTTCGGGTGATATGTAAACCTGCAGAGTTTTCCCGTATGCCTTTGGCGATTTGTCAAGTTCGTCAATAACTCTGTTTTTGGCTCCTTCAGGACTAATCCCCATATCCTTTAAGATCTTTGGAACTACACCCTCTGGATCGCCCAGGAGCCCATATAAAAGATGGACTGGCGTGAGTTCTGTATGATTAAATTTGGATAAGGAAGATTCTGCAATACCAAGTGCTTCCTTTGTTTTCTCGGTAAATCTATCTTCATTCATTTTCCTTTCCTTCCTTTTCCTAATATGATAACCCTAACTCCTTTCATGTCAAGAATAATAGTTTCTTTTATTATGGAAGTTAAAAAGAGAGCGAATCGGCTATGGAATTTATAAGTCAAAGAATAATCCTGAATAGAAGCGTTTCTTGCTTTTTATTCTTCCTTTGGAATTATCGTGTAAGTATAGTTAATAGGGACAATCTTTTTTAACATTGCAGAGGCGGAACAGTATAGGTTCTGCGATTTATTAATGGCTTTTTCTACTTTCTTTTTATCTATATCATTACCGTATATGAGATACTCAAGTTTTATAGAGGTGAAAACCTTTGGATGTTCCTTACTTCTCTCTGCCTCTACTCTTATCCTGATATCCTGAAAATCTACCCTCATTTTATTGAGTAAAGAAATCACATCCATGCCTGTGCAGCCTGCCAGGGAGAGAAGAAAAAGTTCCATAGGTTTACTGGCTGCTTCACTCCCACCAAATTCCTTTGGGCCATCCATGGTTATCCAGTGTCCGGATTCGCCCTTACCTGCCATTGTCAACCCATCAACTTGTTTTACTTCAACTTTCATGTACAAAATCTATTCGGATATATAATTTTGTCAATGATTGATATGCTACCCTACCCCCCAATTTTAGCCACGGTTTTAAGACACTGTTTTATGATAGGTTGTTTAATCCCTTCCCCACTCATTTTTTAGACACAGATTTTCACTGATTGGACTGATTTTTTTGCCACAGAGACACAGAGAACACAGAGAAGAATAGTGTTTTTGTTATCCCCTTACCTCCACACAAGAAAAAAAACACAGAAGAAAGTTTAATCAATTCTAATTTCTAAATCCTAAATCCTAACCCCCATTTTTCTCGCTAAGTGCGCAAAGGAAAAAATGATATGTGATAGAAGTCAAGCGAGAAGACAAGCAGGTGATATGTGATAGAAGATGAATATGCACATATCACATACCACATATCAAGTCTTCTACTCTTGCGCCTTTTTCGAAAGGGAATAATATCATCAATAAATGAAGATAGGGAGATTAGAGTGATTCATCCATTACTGGATAAGGAAAAACAAAAAAAGGCGAAGAGATACGAAAGAGAGAAAAGGAACCTTGGGCTTATAGGATTATTTCTTTCTCTTGTAGTCCAGATATCTTTCTATTTCAGCGGTTTGTCATCTATTATTGCCCATTGGAAGGTATTCTCTTCTGCTTTATGGATATTTCCAATCTTTATTGTTATCTATTTTTTATTGCAGGATATTATTGGTTTACCTGTTTCTTATCATTCTGGTTTCTCCCTTGAACATAAATACGGATTTTCAAGACAGACAAGAAAAGAGTGGTTTATTGACCATCTAAAGGGATTTCTATTGTCCATTGTTCTGGGAATTATAGTTTTTGGAACCCTTTTCATACTCTTTGAAAGATTCCCAACGATATGGTGGTTGATAGCAGGAGGAGTTATGGCTTTTTTCTCTGTAATTTTGTCAACAATATTTCCTGTTCTGATTATGCCAATCTTCCATCATTATGATACAATAGAGGATGAGGAATTGAAGAATAATTTAAGCGATATCTTAAAAGAAGCAGGTATCAGGATTGAGGGTTTTTACAGGGAGGATACGAGCAAGAAGACTACCAAGGAGAATGCTATGCTTGCTGGTATGGGGAAAACAAAAAGGGTAATCCTTACGGATAACATAATTGAACAGATGGATTCATCCGAGATAAGAGTCATATTAGGGCACGAGATAGGACATTATAAGAAGAAGCATATGATGAAATTTATTTTTATTGGAGCTTGCCTTCAGATATTTGCATTCTTCTTACTTAATAAGATTATGATAATATTATTTCCTGGGTTCCTTGCCGGTTTTTTAGAAAACTTGATATTACTTCCTATAATGTTATTCTATCTCGAATTGATTGATTTATTCCTTTTGAAGATGCTTCAGAACTGGATAAGTAGAGTATTTGAAAGGGAAGCGGATGGAGAAGCCCTCAAACTTACGAAAGACAGTGAAGGATTTAAGAGAGCAATGGCAGGTCTTGCCAACCGTAATCTATCCAACGCTTATCCTTCCTTATGGGTAAAATTATTTTATTATAACCATCCACCAATTGGTGAAAGGCTTTCGATGGCAGAGAATTGGAAGGGTTGAATTGAACACCCCTACATTTGTGCGAGACAAGTAGGGGTAATTCATGAATTACCCCTACTCCAGATTCGCGACTGGGAAGTCGCTCCTACATAAGGGCAAGATATATCTTGCCCCTACCTTTGCCGTCTTTGCGCCTTTACGTCTAATCCCTTCCTTGCGCAAAAACAATTCTTCTCTATGCCCTCTCCTATCTCTGTGTCATTATTAGGTGTTTG
>DAOVFB010000128.1 GCA_030668705.1 Candidatus Stahliibacteriota bacterium | reverse complement strand
GTGGTATGTGATAAGTGGTAAGTGATAAGGGATACGTGCATATTCATCTTCTATCTCATAACACATATCACCTGCTTGTCTTCTCGCTTGAGTTCTATCACATATCACCTTTATTGAAAATTAACCGTGAGTTTGCCGTGGCATTTTTAGGTCTTAGGTTTTGGGTCTTGGTTCTGGGTTCTGAGCTCTAAGTTCTAAGTTCTATGTTAAAGGATTGGACAGTGTAACAGTTGAAAATCTGTGTCTAAAATCTAGTTCTGAGTTCAGTGTTCTTAGTTTATATTAATCAGTTGATATCAGTGTAAATCTGTGTCAATTCCTTGGGTGGTGTGTGTTTTTTACACAAAAAAATTCTTCTCTGTGTCCTCTGTGTCTCTGTGGCATTATTTGGTGTTTGGTCTTGGGGTTTGGGGTTATGATTTAAAATAAATAAAATCTAAGAAATCACCCGTATTTCTCGTTATATTCACTTCTAAGTATGGAATAAAGCTTCAGATCCTGATAAGCTTCTTTAAAGAACATCTGTTCCCTTATTATCCCTTCAAATTGCATTCCTGCTTTTTTTAGAACCTTTTCTGAAGCTATATTTCCCACCACGCATCGTGCTTCAACCCGATTTAATTTCATTTCCACAAACCCAAACCTAATAACCTCCCTGACCACCTCGGTCATCAATCCCTTATTCCAGTAGCTCCTGGATAGGGCATACGCAATCTCTGCACGAGAGTGGGCAGGAAACCACCAAAGATACCCGCATGTGCCTATTAATTTTTTGTCTCCTTTATAAACAATTCCCCATATACTTACTTTACCATCTTTGTATTTCTGAATCACAGTCTTTAAAAATTCCTTAGAATCTTCAATTGTCTTATGTGGTTGCCAAGTAACATACCTGGTAATTTCAGGCTCT
This sequence comes from Candidatus Stahliibacteriota bacterium, assembly GCA_030668705.1. Lineage (GTDB taxonomy): Bacteria > Hydrothermota > UBA3072 > UBA3072 > UBA3072 > DAOVFB01. The sequence goes on along the minus strand of DAOVFB010000128.1, from coordinate 3,681 downwards.
TGTGCATATTCAAATAAATCGCTTGCATCATCTAAATCTATCTTCCTTAAAATTAAACGATTTGTTTCTAACCGTGGCAGTTCACCAAAGATATCTTTGATTTCCATAGTGTAACCTTTTTCTCCCCCTGCTTATCATTCAATCAGAATCCCAATGATAACTATCACTGTTCCTTTATCCATTCTATAAGCATTGGAATTTCCTTCCTACCCGTTTTAATAAACCTCTCCGGAGGGAGTTTCAACTCTTTAATTATATAATCGCCGTAATAGTTATTTATGGCTAATTTTATCTCTTTTCCTCCCTTTAATGGCACCTTATCCCCAAAAATCCTTTGCACTTCATCAGAAGTCAAACTAAGGGAGTATATTTCATTATTATATGGAAAGATATCCCATAACTCTCGATATGTGACATCACCCTTTTTTAGTCCCTCGCCAGCCCTAACGTAAGCGCCTTCGGCATTACTTGCTTTTATGTATAAATCCCTCACTATTTCATCCATCTCATCCTTTGAATAATCCTTTGGGAGCGAACCGACCACTTGATCCATATCTTCTTCGGGCCGTACCTCTCTAAAATCTGTCGTAAGAATCTTACCCCCAATTACTTTTATGAAGGCATACTCGCTGTGCTGCATTTCCCTCTCTTCCCTTTTCGCGTTGATATATTGAACCACCAGACTAAATGGATTCTTAAGAACGTGCACCTCTACATACCCATACGGACAATAACTGCTGGGATAAGTAATAGAACCTGTATTTATAAATAAAGGTCCACTATCTTCATATTCGGGAATTACTTTCCTTTCAAAGAAATGGGTTGTTGCTGATAGTACCAGATCACACTTGTCCATAACCGCCTTCCTTTGCTCATCCGAAAGCTTTTCTATCCAGAAACCAGTCCTTGAGTGGGCACTGGCAATTATAATATCTTTTGGGCCCTTATCAATTGACTTAAGTACATCGATAAGGTACTTTTTTGAATCCTCCGAAAAAGCGATACTATCTTCCCTGGGCATATCAGAATAGTGCAATTGGATGAGATGGATAGTATAGCCCTTTACGGGAATTATTGCATAATATTCACACTTGTTACCCCTTATTTTCACATTAGGTCTCTTAGAAAGATCTACCTCATCAAAGATTGGGGCACCTGCTCCCCAGTCGCCCTGACTCTCACCGTAAAACTCATTCTCTCCATCGGCAACATTGGGATAAAAATTATCATGCCACCATTTATTTTCTTTCAAAAAACCAAGAAAACTATTACTCCAACCCTTTTTAACATGGTCTCCTACACCAATAACAAATTCATCACCACTTTCCAGAATCCACTTCACCATATTTAAAAACTCATCCCTACTCGATGGAGACTCGCCTTTATTATCGCTCATAATGGCAAAACTAAATGATGCAGCTTTATCTAAATTCTCAATCGTATTGACACCACTTATCTTTCCATCTTCAAAGCGATACCGTCTCTCGCAGCTCATTCCGAGAAGAAGCAATGTTATAACGAACAAAAGAATCTTGCTATATTTCTTCATATTTTTCTCCTATTCTATATTTTATTGGTTTCTGGTAGTTCCAAGTATCTTAAAACCATTTTCGAGAGACGTATTTCACTGCCGAATACACCAGATTTAAACCGTAAAGATTCAACTCCTTCAATGCCTACCTTTTCTAAAAGCCATTTAATCTCTATATATGTACAATATTCTGTTCACAATTACGCGTTCTTTTATCTCCTAAACTATCCGCCGCCTCTAAATTAAACCTCTCCCTGAATGCCAAAATGTTTCTTTTCTATTTTATCTATAGCTCTGGGAATATATATCAATAGATTCCTTCATCTCCAACATCGAATATGCCTTCAACGTGAGGGTAGTGAAATATCCGATCTTCCCAAGTGCCATCACAGCTCCTAAGGCCTCTTTATCGTCAGGAGACTCAATTATAGCTACATAGTCTGTTTCACCCATAACCTTATAGAATCCCTTAAGAATCACACTTCTTTTTTTTAGCTTATCCTTAAGTGATTCTACAAAAGCAGGTATCCTGTGAATTTCATTGAGTCCCTTTTCGGTCATTCCCATTAAAATTATGTATGTTTCCATTTATCCACTCCTTCCTGATAGATTAATCCACCAGATTTTTTTAATATCTACTATACAGGAATATAAATAAAAGGCAAGGCAAATTTTTTCTCTTCTCTACATATTTAACTTTTATCCTGCAAAATTCGCAAAGGAATTAGTTAAATGGTTAAATGGGAAAATGGTTAAATAGTAGGGACGAACCGCGTTCCCCCTTTTGTAGGGGCGACTCGGTGAGTCGCCCAAAAAGTAGGGACAAGGCATGCCTTGTCCTCTGTGGGAGCGACATCCCTGTCGCGATATCGCGGCTTTGAATACGTAAGCATTGGTTTTCACGTGAAACTTCCCCAATATATATTGACAAAAGGTGCTTATATGATAACCTTGCCAAAAGGAGGTTTTTATGAAAAAGTATTTATTAGTAATATCGATGTTAATTTTTACTAACTGTTCTATAGCTCCTGTTACCCGATATTCTTCTTCTATTGGGAGGGATGGAACGGGTGTTGGAGTGGATTTATCATATGGAAGAAGACTTGAAACTGGTATTAATTCTGGTGGTTCTATTGATTCTTCAGATGTAGGTGATATTTTTTATCCTATAGTAGGATTTAACTTACATCACAAAATGGGCAATCTCCTGGTCAATGGTAAATTATACGGTTTTATTTTCTCTGCATTTGGGGCCTATTTAGGAGCTGATTACTATTTTAAAGGGGGACAATCCTCACCTTTTATTGGCTTAGACCTTGCTTACTCCGGCTCAAGTGGAAAATCGCTCGGCAGTACCTACTCCTATACGGGTTTTTCATCCATAGGGGTTCTTGGTTATAGCTTTGTTAAAGGCAAAAACTTCTCCTTTACCCCAATGCTACGGGGTGGTGTTTCAATTGTCGATGTACAAGGTAACAGTCATACAATGCCAGAAATGGGAGTTGGTATAAACGCATTCTGGAAATTTAGGGTTGCCCAGGTATCACCAGAAATTTTCATCAATGGTTCTAAACTCCCCTCAGGCGATTTCAAATTGGGCTTTTACCCTGGAATCTTCATGGGATTCAATTTTTGAGGTTGTCCCGATTTTGAAGTAGAAGAAATTTCTCGCAAAGTTCACAAAGTGATCTTTGTATAAAAAATCGTAGTGGCTGAGCTTGCTCTGCCCTACCTTTTGCGGAAAAAAGTTATAGGCACGGTTTTAACCGTGCGGTAGGGATAGTCTGCACGCCTTTTCCCTACAATCAGGGCGCGAGATTGATAGAGGCAATTCATGATTTGCCATTAGGGGTAATTCATGAATTACCCCTACTCCAGGAAGGGAGCGATAGGGATGTCGCTCCTAACAAAAGGGCGACTCACCGAGTCGCCCCTACAAAAGAACAAGATATCTTAACAATCAGTTTAATCAGTGTAAATCAGTGTCATTATTAGGTCTTAGGGGTTGGGTCTTGGGTCTTAGTTTTATTTTTTTACCAACTTAACGACTCAACTACTCGACTATTTAACTACATTAATCTGTGCCTCTGTGGCATTTTTAGGTCTTAGGTTTTAGGGGTTAGGATTTAGGGGTTAATCAGCTGATATCT
>DAOVFB010000092.1 GCA_030668705.1 Candidatus Stahliibacteriota bacterium | reverse complement strand
TTCCGGTGTAGGGATGTGTTTTTAATCAGTTGATATCAGTGTAAATCTGTGTCTATTCTTTGGGTGGTGTGTGTCTTTAATCAGTTAATATCAGTGTAAATCTGTGTCTAATTTTCGGGGGTGGGTGCTCTCTTTTCTCTTGAATTACAAAATTATAGGGGGAATGGTGGTGGGCTCTGTGACCTCTGTGCCTCTGTGGCTAAAAATGGGGGTAGGGTGGTCGGAATCATCCATTGACAAAGATGAATTTATCCCTTACGATTATTCAAAAAGGAGGATGTATGTTAATGTTACTAATTCCTTTTTATATGCCTTTCCCCGAAATTGATAGTGCTCTTTCGTCACTAAATTTAGGAAGTGAAACACTTCATTTTTCAAGGTTACAGTGGATCGATTCTGACCTTATTCTACCCACAGTAAAAGAATTGATGGAATTTCCTCTTAGTGGAGAAGAATACAGCAAAAAAATTATTGGGGCACTCAAGAGCTCACGAGAGGATTTAATTGTAACTCTTTCTTCTGATTTAGAGATAAATCTCGGCGAGATTCATTGCCGGATTAATAGTATTGATGATCTAATTGCAAGTATCGATAAAGCTGGAATGTTAAGAGAGGAAGCTTTCGAAAGATTGACCCAGAGGGATAAACTGATACTCCTTTCAAAACTACCAGGGAGATGGGAAAATGAAGAAGATTCTACGGATAACTGGTTAAGGAATGTGTTATTAGAAAGGTACTCTCTTGAATTTGATACAACTAACATAAATGAGGATAGCGTAATGGCAGTATTTGAAAAAGTGAATATGAAGAAGCTGATGGAAAGTGGATTCTTGCTTTATAAAATTGCCGAAGCAGTTCCGGCAATAATCGAGAACATACCGGATGATAGTCTTCCCAGGATGGTAGAAACAAGATACGGGAGGATGGTAATAGGGACTAGGGGGTCTGATGAGTATGATGGGAATGCATCATTTATACTGGAGCCAGGGGGTGATGATAGATACAAAAACTCATGCGGGGCAATAGGGATTATCACTTCAGAATGCAAGGGATTAAGTCTTATAGTAGACATTCGGGGTAATGATACTTACATCTCAGATGAAATAATATCCACTGCTTCAGCTTTTACCGGATGTGCTGTAATCCTTGATAAAGAAGGAGATGATTATTACAATTGCTCTCATTATTCAATTGGCTCAGGTTATATGGGATTCGCTCTACTTATAGATAACGAGGGCAATGATGTGTATAAAGGGGGTATATTCTCCATTGGTGCGGCTAATTTTGGATTGGGCATGCTACTCGATTCTGAGGGAGACGATTTTTATTCTACTTCATGTTATGGGGAGGGTTTCGGGAGCACCTACGGTTTCGGACTCCTTGCCGATTACGAGGGCAACGATGTGTATTATGCAGGTGGTAGATACTACCATACTCCATTACAACCCAATTCCTATCAATCTCTCTCACAGGGTTTTGGAATGGGTATACGGCCGGATTGGGGAGGGGGCATTGGGTTTCTCTATGATGGGGAAGGAAACGACTTTTACAATGGTGACATCTATGCCCAGGGCGTGAGTTACTGGTGTTCTGCAGGTTTCTTGATCGACGAAGATGGCCAGGATAGGTATATGGCAACAGAGTATGCACAGGGCGCCGGAATTCACCTCTCCTATGGTTACCTTGCAGACTTATGCGGCGATGACCATTACTTCTCCCGTTTTGGTCCCTCTCTTGGTGAAGGACATGATTTCTCCTGCGGTATATTCATAGATTCCTCGGGTAATGACTGGTATTCGGTAAGCGGCGGATTAGGGATTGGATTAAATAACTCCTTCGGACTCTTTTGTGATATTTCTGGAGATGATATCTACAATATAACGGAGGACCTTGGGATAGGGGATGTGAACTACGGGCGAGAATTCTGTGGGACAGGGATATTCCTGGATCTATCTGGGAAGGACCAATATCCGGAAGGCAGGGGAGCGGATAATCTTTCCTGGGTTAATAATGACTACGGTATTGGTATTGATAAAAGAAGTGGAATTGTGGGGGAAGGAGTTCCACAGAGATTAGTCCCGAATTTTCAAGACATGAATATAAAGGAAATCTTCGAACTTGCATCCGAGTGGGGAGTGGGGGATAACCAGGATAGAGTAAAGGAGGCAAGGAAACATTTAGGCAAAAGAGGTAGAGTTGCATTGGATTATATTTTCGAAAATAAACTCGATACAGAGGATGGACTGGAACGGAGGGCAATAGAATATGCGCTAAAGGAAAATAAAGACTCTTTACTCCCTTATCTTGCATCGAATATCCACAATCCTTCTGAAACTTCAAGAAAGAATGTATTTCTGTTTATCGGGAAACTGGAAATTACATCTCTTTCTGATTCACTACTAATAGCCCTAACCCGTGCGGAGAATAGAAATATTCTCCGTTATATAGTTTATGCTCTTGGTAAGGTAAGGGAGAAGAGGGCAGTGGATGAATTGATAGGATACCTGGATGAAGATGAACCTTTAAAAATCACTTCCGTAAAAGCATTGGGAGAAATAGGGGATACAATTGCCATTACCACATTACTCGATGAACTTGGTAGTCCATATGTAACGGTGAGATCATCTGTAGAGAAATCACTCATTCATTTTGACACCTTGCTTTACCCATACATTGAAAAGAGAATAAAAGGGGATTTTCTCCCGGAATTACTGCTTTTAGGGGCCAAATCTGTTTCTAAAGATAGCAGTAATTACAGAAGGAAAGTAAAAAGGTTATTATTTCGTTATATAGAGGATTTTAACTGGAAGAAAAGGGAATATGCAGCAAGAGGACTTTTGATTCTCGGGGGAGATGATGTAAAAGAGAGGTTTAAACTCCTATCCGAGTCAGAACCCAATCCAGTTGTGAGGGGAATTCTAAAACAGGGACAATGATTTCGGTTGCCCAATCTAAAAAGTAGGGAAAAGGCATGCCTTTTCCCTACAGGGAAGCGAGAGCAAAACCTACCACCTACAGAGAAGAAATTGTGAATGATAGCGATATAAAAAAGTATGATCGAAAACAACCACGCTTGAAGGGATATAATTATTCAGAGGCAGGTGCATATTTTATTACATTATGCACAAAGGATAAAGAGTTATATTTTGAAAATGAAAAAATCAGAGAAATAGTGGAAGAATGCTGGTTAAATATTCCAGAGCATTTTGATAGTATTGGATTAGACAGTTATGTAATTATGCCTAATCACTTACACGGAATATTATTCCTTGAAACTGCAGTAGGGAAAAGGCATGCCTTTTCCCTACAGAAAGGGCGAAGATATCAGAGGATACCCGTCATTATAGGAGGATTTAAATCTGCGGCTTCAAAGTCTCTTCACAGGTTGGGGTTCAAGGACTTTAAATGGCAAACATCCTATTACGACCACATAATAAGAAATGAAAAGGAATTAATGAAAATAAGAGAATATATTATAAATAATCCCTATAAATGGAACGAAGATGCAGAGAATACATTAGAATCGGAAGCCTGACAGAAAAATAGACATTGATGAGTATTATAGAAATATTTGGGCGTAGTGAAAAGGCATGCCTTTTCCTTACCTGGTCATTTTGACCTACCCCCTTGCATTTATCTAATTCTTCGGTATTTTTATTTACAAAACAGAACACTAATCCAAAATAACACAAGGGAGGTACTGTGGAAAAAATGATGTATTTCTTCGGGGATGGTAAAGCTATGGGGAATATAAAAATGAAAAAGTCCCTTGGTGGTAAAGGGGCAGGCTTGGCTGAGATGACAAATATTGGAATTCCAGTGCCACCAGGATTTACTATATCTTCAGAGGTATGTATCCATTACGATAAGAATAAGAAGTATCCGGAGAATTTAGAGAAAGAGGTGATGGAGAATGTTAGAGATTTAGAGAAAATAATGAAAGAAAAGTTTGGGAGTAACGAGTCACCATTACTCCTTTCTGTGCGCTCTGGTGCTGCTATATCTATGCCAGGTATGATGGATACTATTCTTAACCTGGGTTTAAATGACGAAATTGTAGATGTTCTCATTAGAAAGACAGATGACCCCCGATTCGCCTATGATAGTTATCGCCGTCTCATCCAGATGTATGGTGATGTAGTAATGGGTGTTGAGCATGATAACTTCGAAAAAATAATCCAGGCAACAAAGGACAGGAAGGGTGTTAAGAATGATGCAGACCTTCTTGGCTCTGACTGGAAGGATATCTTATTACAATTCAAAGAGTTAATCAAAAAGAAAACGGGCAAAGAATTTCCAGAGGCTCCACGAGACCAATTGATGGGAGCAATTACTGCAGTATTTGAATCCTGGGACAACAAAAGGGCAAAGGAATACCGAAGAATTAATGCTATACCCGATGATCTTGGGACAGCTGTAAATGTTCAGGTAATGGTTTTTGGTAACAAGGGGAAGAACAGTGGAACTGGTGTAGCATTCACAAGAAATCCTGCAACGGGCGAGAATATATTCTATGGAGAGTATCTTTTTAATGCCCAGGGTGAGGATGTTGTTGCCGGTATACGAACTCCAGGGCCCATTGGCAACAAACAGGCAAAGGAATCAGGCTCGGAAATGCCTTCCCTTGAGGAAACCATGCCGGATATCTATGAGCAACTTGAAAATGTAAGAGAAAAACTCGAGGAACATTTTAAAGACATGCAAGACCTGGAATTTACCATTGAAAATGATAAACTCTGGATTCTTCAAACGAGGACAGGGAAGAGGACGGCTCTTGCCGCTGTTAGGACGGCGGTTGAAATGAAGGAAGAAGGTCTTATAAGTAAAGAAGAAGCAATAATGCGGATTACTCCTGAGAATATAGACCAATTACTACATCCGATGATTGATCCAACTGCCGATACTAAAGTAATTGCAAAGGGTCTTCCCGCCTCTCCGGGAGCTGCTTCAGGTGAAGTAGTTTTCAATGCTGATGATGCAGTAATAAGGTCTGAAGCCGGGGAAAAACTAATTCTCGTAAGGCACGTAACCTCCCCTGAGGATGTTGGTGGAATGCACGCCTCAGAAGGAATTCTCACTTCAAGAGGTGGTATGACATCACATGCAGCAGTAGTGGCCCGTGGTATGGGGACACCCTGTATTGTAGGCTGTGAAGATATATCAATTGACCATGAAAGGAAGGTGTTCACGGTTAATGATATAGAAGTCAAAGAAGGTGATTTCATTACCATCGATGGTACGACTGGGAGTGTTATTCTCGGGGATGTTCCTAAAATTGAACCCCAAATTTCAGGGGATTTTGAAAAACTGATGGAATTGGCAGATAAAATAAGAAGGTTGGGGGTCAGGGCTAACGCAGATACCTATACTGACGCAAAGAAGGCAAGAGAGTTCGGCGCTGAAGGAATCGGATTGGCTCGAACAGAACATATGTTCTTTGCTGAGGACAGAATTCCTTCAATGCATGAGATGATACTTGCTGATACTCACGAGCAAAGGAGGAAAGCACTGGAGAAGATTCTACCAATGCAGAGAGAGGACTTTGAAGGGCTCTTTAAGGCAATGGATGGATATCCTGTGATAATAAGGCTACTTGATCCACCATTGCATGAATTTCTTCCCAAGGGGGAAGAGACTATAAAAGAGGTTGCGACGAACATAGGTGTATCTGTAGATAAGATACAAGAGAAGATAAGAAATCTTGGAGAAGCAAATCCAATGCTTGGGCTTCGCGGATGCAGGCTGGGAATAATCTATCCAGAGATTACGGAAATGCAGAGCAGAGCAATCTTTGAGGCAGCAGTCAATGTGGCAAAAAGGGGAATCAAAGTTATACCCAAGGTTATGATACCCCTTGCAGGATATAAAGAGGAGGTCAAAAGTCAGAAAGAGCTCATAAAAAAGGTAGCTTCTGAAGTTCTGGAAAAATCAGGAGCAGAAATCGACTACCAGATAGGGACGATGATTGAATTGCCTAGGGCTGCTTTGACTGCTGACGAGATAGCCAGGGAGGCAGAATTCTTCTCCTACGGAACCAACGATCTAACGCAAACTACTTTGGGATTCTCCCGTGACGATGTCGGAAAATATATCCCGGATTACATCGAGAAGGGAATTATCTCCAGTGATCCTTTCCAGACTTTAGATCAAACTGGTGTAGGTCAGTTAGTGGAAATGGGTCTAAAACTCGGGAAAAAAGCCAGGGCTGATTTAGAAGTTGGCATATGCGGTGAACATGGAGGAGACCCTGCCTCTATTGAGTTCTGCCATCGGATTGGGCTTGACTATGTTAGTTGTTCACCTTATCGGGTCCCTGTTGCAAGACTTGCAGCAGCCCAGGCGGTTATAAAAGAGAAAGATAGGGGGATGGAGTAGCGAAACTTGTTTCGCGCCAAGTCGAGAAGAAACGCAGAGCAAGCTCTGCTACTCCTGATAATTGTAATGGAATCGCGGTTTGGAAACCGCTCCTATGATGAAAAATAATTATCTACGGTTTCTCCTTATCCTCATTTCACTGGTTATTTATCTCTCCTTTTTATCTCCTTCCATTGTTACTGGAGATAGCGGAGAGTTCATAGCCTCAGCGTATACCCTTGGCATTCCACATCCACCTGGTTATCCGTTTTATATGATACTGGGAAGGTTATTTTCTATTCTCTTTCCGGGTAATCCTGCTTTGGGGATGAATCTTCTCTCCCTCTTATTTGCCATCTTTTCTGTATTACTCCTTTTCCAATTATTAGTTGATAAAGGGGTTCCATCTTACATTGCTTTTATTCCATCACTTCTTCTTTCCATCCACCCCTTATTTTTGAGGTATGCAACGATATCAGAGGTATATACCTTAACTTCGTTCTTTTTTCTTCTGGAATTATTGCTATTAGAGCGGAAGAAATATCGATTACTTTCTTATATAACAAGTTTATCATTCTTAGTCCATCCTATACTCTGGTTAATTGGTCTTTATATGATTTACAGAATCTTACGAGAAGATTATCGTTTTCTTATATACGCACTAATTGGTTTTTCCGTCACTCTTTATATACCCTTACGTTCTAATTTTAATCCCTTAATAGATTGGGGTAATCCAGAA
>DAOVFB010000081.1 GCA_030668705.1 Candidatus Stahliibacteriota bacterium | reverse complement strand
GGATTTACTATCAGGGAAAATATCCTTTCCTTCTATCCCTCTATTCATTATATGATGATATGCACCTTTATATGTTACTCTCGAAGTCCTCATATTAAGTAAATATGCCTAATATGCCAAAATGTCAACCCCCGTCCCTTTTAGAGAGGGTTCGGTATTTCCCTGGCTTAATAAGCCAAAAGAGAATATCAAAAAGAGAAGTCCCATAGTACCTCCTCAATCTCTTATTTTAAGAATATTTATGGTGAAAACCGTAGAGTTTTCATACCCGAAGACGCCTTCATCGTAACCACTTTCTGTTTCACCAGTTGCATCACTTTCATATACCCCAATCAAAGGGGAGGTAGAGGTCCCAAATATCAACCCCTTTTCCCACGACTCACTTACAATATTCCAATTATCATCAAAGTTCATAATATATGTGCAATAGCCTTTCATTTCATCAGAAGTTTGGCCTCCAGTATAGCCGGAAAGAAGAACTTTGTTCGCTAAAAGCAATAATTTTGGAAGCGATACCTTGCTTTCAAGTTCATGAGTAGAGACTTCTATTTTCCCTGTCGTGAGATCAAACAAGATAACTCTGCGCTTTCCAGGAAGCCCATAAATTCCTATGTTTTTTTTATCTCTGGAAAAGGCTACAGCATGGGAATACAATTTCTTATCCAGCCGCTTTTCCCAAATCAATCTGCCTTCTTTATCGTAGAGATATACTTCCCGATCACCACTAACTAAGATGTATCTTCCCTCCACCGTAATCTTTCCATCCCCATCTAATTCCTTGCTCTTCCATTTCAATTTACCTTCCGGGAAAGAGTAGAAATAAAGGACACTATCAAGTAAAACGGCGATCTCTTTTTCTGAAACAAAAGTAAAATTTATATCCCTGTAGATGTACGGCGAATAGGTTCCATTTTTATATTCTATCCTATGCCGTAGTTTTTCAATCGGAAGCCCCTTTAGGATATCCCCGAGCACTATCTTTTTACCGGTTTTATCAAAGAGCCGGGCATGTTTTATATACCCTCCTCCAGGGGAAACCGCAACTGCAACTGTAGACATTCCATGTTTATGTGTATATAGTTTTTCCCCGGTGATATCATATACTTGCACTTCTTCATAGTCCCCTCCCCATTGAACAACAGTGGTCTCCCCATTATCAGAGATTGCCACACCGACACCAGCACATTCCTTGATTTTAGAATGTTTATCATTCTCTTTCGTCCACAAGAGTTTTCCATCCGGAGAAAAGAGATATACCCATCCTTTCAAATCTTTCACTGCTCCAATAACTATATGCCCACTCTTTTCTGCTATAGCAAAATCTGTCATCTTCCCCTCAAAGGTCTTACTCCAGACGAGTTCTGCAGCTGGAAAGAGTTTTTCAGCTAATGAAAGTTTTTCTACTGTGTTCTCACTGCTCTCTGACTGACCAACAAAAATCTGCATCAATAATATGGCATATAACATCAAACTCACCTCCTAATAAAAGTAATTTATTGAAAAGACTACAAAAATCAAACCCATATCAATAGAAACAATTGGCAATAAATTAGGTAAATCTTTTGGGATATAATTGTTCCTTAAAGAAACATGTGTATCTATATAACCTTTAATACCTTTGGACATTATATCCCCTATAACACATTTTAAAATCTATGTCTTCCCTTTTTATACCATACCTCATTTTCTCCCTTTATCAAGTAAAAAAATCACGGGGATCGGGAAAGTTCAGGATGTTAGAAATACACTGGCGAAAATAGGAATCGATTTTATGCTACAATCTGTGATACAATGTGTTTGATTCCATTTGTAAAAACCATCCATAGGGTTGACAGCCGGCATCTTTTTATGTATATAAAAAACAAAAATAGGAGAGCTTATGAGTAACGAAAAGGATTATTTAAAAGAAGGGAAGACAAACATCGAGGAGGGAGAATATCAAAGAGCGCACTACAATTTAAAGAAAGCCCTGGAGCAACACCCTGATTATCCTGACATCAATAATTTGATGGGAGTTGCACTAAGTCTTACTGGAAGATATAGGGAAGCTGAAAAGTATTTTAAGAGAGCCATCCAGTTGAATCCTGAGTATATTGAAGCCCACATTAATTATGCTCTTACCCTAAATTCACTAGGCGAGCTTGATGAGGCAAGTAAGGAATTTGAAGTGGCTGAGTCTCTTGAAATGGGAAGGGAAGCAGAATTAGAGAAGGTTGAGTTTTCGGTCAGGGCACGAGTTGCCAATGCCCATAAGGATACAGCTATTCTATATGCCAGCATAGATCGATACGATGAAGCGGCTGATGAATTGAGAAAAGCCCTCCGATTTGCCCCAAATTTCCATGACATCAGGACTTTCTTGGGCGAGGTATTGATGGGGAAAGGTGACATTGAAGGAGCGAAAAAAGAATTGAAAGAGGTTCTGAGTAGAAGCGGTGACTATATTCCTGCTGCTGTCAAATTAGGACTGTGTTATTATAAAGAGGGTGATAAAAAAATGGCAGAGGAGATATGGAAAAAAGCCTACGAAATCAAGCCAGACTATAAGAGTTTGAAGATGTACCTTGACCTGCTAAAGGAGTGAATTTGGATCTGAAGGAGACGTTGAATCTACCGAGAACTGATTTTTCAATGAGAGCAAAGCTTTCCGAGCTGGAACCTCGATTTATTAAATTCTGGGAAGAGAATGAAGTCTATAAAAAGGCTTTAAAGAAAAGAGAGGGAGGGGAAAAATTCATTCTTCATGACGGGCCTCCGTATGCCAATAATAATATTCACCTCGGACAGGCAATGAATAAGATCATAAAGGATATAACTATTAAATACAAAATGTTAAAAGGGTATTATACACCATTCAGGCCTGGATGGGATGCACACGGAATGCCTATCGAGAATATTGTAATTAAGGAATTTGAAAAACATAGTGATCTTGTCGCTATTAGAAAAAGATGCAGAGAATTCGCATCGGGGTGGATTTCCGTGCAGAAAAGTGAGTTCAGGCGATTGGGTATCCTTGGACAGTGGGACGATCCCTTTATGACCTTGAGTAAACATTACGAGGGCACAGAGTTATATATGCTCTCCGATATGGTGAAGAAAGGATATGTTTATCGTGGCTATATGCCTGTTCATTGGTGTCCAACCTGCCAGACTGCCCTTGCTATATCAGAAATTGAATATGAAATGCTGGATTCTTTTTCACTAACGTTCACAATGGAAGGGGAGAAATTCAACGCACTTGTCTGGACTACAACTCCCTGGACTATTATATCCAACCTTGCGCTGGCAGTTCACCCAGACCACACGTATGTGTTAGTAGAAGTGGGTGATAAACGATTCCTTCTTGCCCTGGATCTTTTAGAAGAAAATAGTAAGAAAGCCGGTTGGAGTAATTATAAAATAGTTAAAGAATTAAAAGGTAAGGAGTTAGAAGGTATTAAATTTAAACATCCATTCATTGATAGAGAATCTTCCATTCTACTTGCCAGATTCGTAACAATGAATGAGGGGACAGGAGTAGTTCATGTAGCGCCGGGACATGGAAGAGAAGACTATGTCCTTGGCAAAGGTTCCGGGCTCGAAATCCTCTCCCCTGTTGATGAGAGAGGGAGATTTACCGCTCTTGCTCCTGATTTTGAAGGTTTAACCACCGATGAGGCATCTGGAAAAGTAATTGAAGCACTGAAGGAAAAGGGAAGGCTTATGCATCTTGAAACTATACAGCATAACTATCCAATTTGCTGGCGTTGTAAGGACCCCCTGATTTTCCGCGCAACTGAACAATGGTTTATATCAATTGACCATAAAGGGTTAAGGGAAAAGGCACTAAAAGCAGTTAGCAGCACCAGATGGCATCCTCCCCAGAGTGAACACAGGATGTATGCAGCGGTAGAGGATCGACCAGATTGGTGTATCTCACGTCAGCGCATCTGGGGTGTAAACATACCTGCTTTTTTCTGCTCTCGATGCGGGGAACCTCTCCTTGTTCCTGAAACTATAGAATACGTTGCTGAAATATTTAAGAGAGAGTCTGCCGATGCCTGGCATGTTATGGAACCTTCCGAACTCCTGCCTCCAGGTTCTAAATGCGAGAAATGTGGTAGTTCTGAATTTATTAAAGGCATGGATATTCTTGATGTTTGGTTTGACTCAGGTGTGAGTCCATTTATCGCTCTTCCAGAAGAGGATTGGCCACCGGATATGTTTGTTGAAGGTCCTGATCAGCATAGGGGTTGGTATAATTCTTCTTTAATGTTATCTATGGCTATAAAGAATGCTCCTCCTTTTAATACAGTGGTTACTCACGGTTGGGTGTTGGATGATAAGGGGCAATCGATGCATAAATCTCTGGGTAATGTAACCTCTCCTTCCGAGATAGTGGGAGAGTTTGGGGCAGATGTCCTGCGCCTCTGGATTGCTTCAGTGGATTGGGCAGAGGATGTAAGATGTGGGGAAGCGATTATAGAGCAAGCGGTTGATGCCTATAGGAAGATCAGGAATAGTCTTAGATTTATGCTTGGCAATCTTCATGGTTTCTCCGAGGAGGATATTGTGCCAGATGAAGAGTTATTGCCAATCGATCGTTATATTCTGATAGAGCTCCACCGACTTCTCGAAGTTGTGGACAAAGAGTATAATTCCCTTTCCTATCATCGGGTCTACAGAGAAATATATAACTTTATAGTTTCCACCCTATCATCTTTTTATCTTGATATTTTGAAGGATCGTCTGTATGTAGAGGGGAGGAAGACCCTTAAGAGAAGAAGTGCCCAAACCGTTCTTTATAAAATTGTTAAAAGTCTTGCTATCATACTTTCACCTGTGCTCTCCTTTACGAGCGAGGAAGTATGGCAGAATTTATTTCCTGGTGATTCTGTATTTCTTTCTGACTTCCCGGAATATTGGGGACCTCGTGATGGAGAGAAAGAACTCAAGGCGAAAATAGATAAATTGCTTAAAGTAAGGGAAGAATTCCATAAAGGACTGGAACCGGCCCAGGAGGATAAATTCATAGGCAATTCACTCGAGGCTGTGGTTCAGATTAAGAGTGACCTTCCAGAGCTCCTTGAGTTCAAAGAATATCTGCCTGAATTCTTTATAGTTTCGGATGTGAAACTCCTTGATGATATCGATGCTGAATATAGGTATGATGGGGAATATGGTTCTTATGGTATTAAGAAAGCAGAAGGGGAAAAATGTAAGCGGTGCTGGGTGTATTCCCCGACCGTTGGTAAGGATAAAGAGTATAAAGAACTGTGCGATAGATGTGCCAGGATTGTAAGGGGAGGTAATTTTGGCTGAGAAATCGGACTTCGGATATTTTGAGCGTAAACTGAGGAAAAGACGCATAGAAGTTCTTCGGGAAATTACCGATTTAGAGCCAAAGGTTTTAGAGAATCCCCTTAAGAGTGGAGAGGAATCAACTCCTTTCCCGACCCATATGGCGGATATAGCGGATGTTGAGAATAGACTGGATAGAGATTCATATCTTATGAATAGGTATACCAGGGAACTCAAGGATATAGACGCTGCTCTCTGGAAGATTGTAGAGAAAACCTATGGAATCTGTGAGGATTGCGGGGCTCAAATCAGAAAGGCGAGATTGAAAGTTATTCCTAGTACAAGATACTGTAAATCCTGTGCGGAGAAAAAAGAGAAGTATAATTGGATAGAGGAATCACTTTAAGGAATAAGCAGAAGCTTCCGTTTCTGTTTATCTCCATTGTAATCCTGGTTCTTGATCAAATAACAAAGAAAATGATCGTCAGCACAATGTGGTTGGGGGAATCCCAAAGAATAATAGGGGATGTAGTTCGTTTTACATATGTGAGGAATCCCAATTCGGTCTTTGGGTTGCATTTTGGAGGCCCCATCGTTTCTACTGCACTTACCATTGTTGCTTTTCTCTTTGTTGTATATCTGTTCATTGTTGCAAAAACCCCAATCTTCTTGACTGCAATTTCCTTTATAATGGGTGGAGCCTTGGGTAACCTTATAGACAGGGTTATTTACATGGAGGTTGTGGATTTTATCGAAATAGTGGTTGGACGATTTCGATGGTACACCTTTAATGTGGCTGACTCATTTGTTAGCATTGGAATAGTTCTTGTTCTTATCCATTGGTTTATAGAAACCCGACATGTTAATTCTCATTCTAATTCTTTATGACCCAACGACCCTAATTTATCCACCGTTTGCGCATACACTTGGGTACCATAAAGCTACACTCTCTCATCTAAGACTGGCTACAGGCAAGCCTGTCGATGCTTTAGGGATTACAGGAATATCTGCGGCGAAGATTAAGTTCCTTGATGATCCCAGCACACATAAAGACGATGATGAACTTTCTATGTTCTTATGCGATTTCGTCAGTAATTCAATACTGTATAATATTGGGCTTACCGATTTTGGAATGTATAAATCACCGGTTATCGGAGGTGATGCCCTCTGGTTCCCCTCTGATTGTGAAATAACACCTTCTGGGGAACTCTTCGTTGTGAACAGGATGAAGAACAGAATTGTAAGATTTTCTTTTGATGGAGATAAGCTAAATTATCTCGGGAGTTTCGGTCAATTTGGAATCTTGGAGGGTTGTTTTGATGACCCCAGGCAGATTTCCGTAACGAAATATAAGGTCTATGTGACCGATTATGGAAATAACCGGATAGAGATATTTGACCATCAGGGAAATTTTTTATCTCTGATAGGGGCATTTGACCATCCAACTGGCATAGTTGCTGTGAGCAGTGATGACCCGTGGCTACGGTATTCGGAATCCTATATCGTTGTCATTGATTCTTGTAAGTCCAGACTCACGAAGTTGACCCCTGACGGGAAAATCCTTTCGATTGTTCACAAGGATGAGCTTATCTATCCTCGAGTTCAATTTGAATATATTGCAGTAGACTATTATGGTCTTATTTGGGTCACCGATAGTTATAATAATTGTCTTCATCTTTTTGATAGGAATCTTAAGTATATAGTTAAGTTTGGAAGGAAGGGGACCGGGGATAAAGAATTCCTGTATCCGAAAGGGATTGCAATCTGGAGAAGATATGGGCAGGTTTTTGTTGCCGATTCAAGGAGTATCCAGTATTTTTGGGTGGGAGTGGATGCCTGGATAAAAGGTGTTCGGCCGGGAGTTTTCAAGCCAAAGGAGGGGGTCACGGTTTCATACTATCTTACTCAGCCAGCTGAAATCACTGCTTATATATACGATTCTTCCGGGAGTAAGATAAGAACCCTTAAATTGGGACGGATTAAAGAGCTGGGCCAGAAATACCTGCTCTGGGATACTATAAGCGAGGAAGGTCAGCCAGTGGGAGAAGGGAAATATAGGATAGAACTCATACTTAAGCCCACATACTCCTCCAGAGGAAAGTTTGAAAAGAAAATCTCGGTAGATGTCCAATGCAGGCCTTAGCATTTATTGGATATCAATTAATATATATTCAGATTCCCATTCTGATCGCTCCCCTGCCAGAAAGCGATTTGTTGCGTTTTAGCTGGAGCGAGAAAGAACCAATGGTTGGATTGTATCCTTATGGTGATTCTGTTATCGGGCAGTTTACCTCGCATGAATACTATACTCGTTCGATTCTCGGGGAGGAGGACTTCTTTCTCTTATCTCAAAAGCCAGTTTCTTCGGATACTCCTTATTCTTATATAAGAATGGTAAGTGGCGATTATAAATTCTTAAATCTTCACTTTGAAAGGGATTTAAGACAGGGGGAGATAAGTGGGGGAGCAGTTGGACTCCATGTGTATACTGGAAATCTTTTGGGATACGGAAACCTATCTCTGCCTTTTAATTTAAGAGGATGGGAGGGCACCATAGGTCTCACAGCCTATAGCGACATATGGAGTCTCTCGCTAAGTTCTGATTATTTCTTTATTGGAACTACTGT
>DAOVFB010000045.1 GCA_030668705.1 Candidatus Stahliibacteriota bacterium | reverse complement strand
TATTTCAGTAGGTGGACAAAAAGGGGTACTAAGTGAAATGGATTTTAAAGAGGTTTATAAGACTTTAGAAAAGAACAAATATTATGTTTTCTCTTTTGAAGATTTAAAGGTTTTTTACCCTGAAGAGACAAGAGAAAATCTTAAAAAGCTTATTTACAGATGGAAGAATAAGGGTTGGCTCACATCGTTAAAGAAGGGATTGTATGAACTCACATATCCAAAGGATTTAAGCATTCCAGATTTGTATATCGCCAACAAGCTATACTATCCATCTTATGTTTCTCTGGAAACAGCATTGTCTTATTATAATATAATTCCAGAAGTTTCCATGGCTGTAACCTCAATCACAACAAAACCAACCAGAAGGTTTAAAAATAAACATGGGCTATTCATCTACCGTACAGTAAAAAAGGAATCTTTTACTGGCTATTTAGTGGAAAAACAAAGGACTTTTGATATTCGAATTTCTGAAGCGGAAAAGGCTGTTATCGATTATTTGTATTTCAAAATGCGTTATGATAAGGAATTTAATTTCGAAGAAGAGCGATTTGACAAAGACGCGATTCGAAGTTTAGACAAGAAAAAGCTAAAAAGATATGCGCAATTATTTAATTTTGACATAGGGTTTTTATATGCTTACTTACGATGCATTGATTGAGCAAGCGAAAATAAGAAATATGCCATCAACAAAGATTCGTGGTATTTTAAGAGAATATTTGCAAATTCTTATCTTAAAGGAGCTTAATAGACAGGAATTGGGAAGAGAGTTATATTTTACAGGTGGAACTTATCTAAGATTGGTTCATAATTTAAAGAGATTTTCTGAAGACCTGGATTTCAATACTGGTGAACTCAATAAAAAGAATTTTGAGAAGCTTATGAATAAATTAGTTACTGAATTGAGTAGAATTGGTACAAAAATTAATTTACAATTTGCCCATTGGGATTCTATGCTTGTTGCAAAACTCATTTTTCCTGAAGTGGAGAACTTTTATAATATTATATCCAGATACTCTAAGAAGGAAGGTATTATGATCAAGCTTGAAACGAATAAACCGAAATGGAAAATAAAGAGAGAGACCCAGGTAATATCCGGTTTTGGAGAGACATATCCATGTATTTGTACAGATATAGGAGCACTATTTGCAGATAAAGTTGATGCACTCACAAAGAAAAAAAGAGGTAGACATTTATATGATATAATATTTTTACTCTCAAACAGATTTAAAGTAGATAGGGAGGTATTAAAGGCACTTGATATAAAAGAAGATCCACTGGATGTTATATTATCTCGTGTTAAGAGTTTGTCGAAAAAAGAAATGAAGAAACAGGCAGAAGTATTAAGACCATTTCTTTTCGAGGAAGGTGAAGCTGAACTCCTTATTGAAGCTCATGATATTATTCCGAAATTAGTGGAGCAATATCGAAAGGGTTTATAAAAGGGGACGGTGTTTTAATCTGTGACAGTCTCATTCTCAACTACAAGCCTGCCAAAGTGGTCATATTGATAAGAACTATTCTGATAGTTATTCTTTTTCATATTCAAATAGATCTAAATACTTATTGTAAACGAAAATTCGCCCGTATTTTCTTGCCTTTTCTTTTTGTGATAAAATTTTTAAATCAACAAATCTTCTTACCAATCTATTAGCACCTTCACGGGAGAGTCCAGTAAATTCTTGTACTTTTCTAACATTAACTATCGGTAATTTATATAAGTTTTTCAGAAGTATAATAGCATTTTTACTTGCTCTCCCTAATTCAGATACTTTATGAATATCTTTTTCTCTTAAATCGATAACTTTATTTGAGGTTTCAATTGCTTCTTCAGCTACTTGAGAAACCCCCTTTAGAAAAAATTCAAGCCATAAGGAGATATCTCCTTTTCTATATTCATCGAGTGTAGAAAAATATAGGTCGCGATTCTTCTTAAAATACGCTGAAAGATATAGGACCGGTCTCTCTAACACCTTCTGTTGACAGAGATAAAATGTAATAAGTAATCTCCCTGTCCGTCCATTACCATCTATGAATGGATGAATTGTTTCAAATTGACTGTGAATCAATGCTACTTTAATCAATATTGGAACGTCCATGTGAGAATAGAAGAACTTCTCTAAATCACTCATTGCTGGTATTACATACTCGGGTGGTGGAGGCACAAACCGAGCATTAGTAGGATTTGTTCCCATAATCCAGTTTTGGCTCTTCCTAAATTTTCCTGGATGTGGGTAAGTAGAACTTCTTGCATCAGTAAGTAAAATTTTGTGCACTTCTTTCATCAATCTTAAAGATAAGGGAAGCTTCTCCAATCTTTTTAATCCTGTATTCATTGCATTAATATAATGCAGAATATCATCAACATCATCTGGCAGTTCAGATGTCTTTTCTACTTCTGCTTGTAATGCATCGGTAAGCTTTGCCTTGGTGCCTTCCACTTGACTTGAATGTGTGGCTTCCTTCTTAATATACATAAAAATAAAGAAATCGATATCGGGTAAAAGTATAGTTAATCCATCCAATTTCCCTAATGATAGATCAGCATCAGAGAGTAATTTCATTATCTTAGGCTCATGAAAAGGCAACTTTTTGGGAGGAAACTTCTCAGGGATGAAAGCTCGATAGTTACCTTTTTGCTGGATAAATCTACCAATAGTTATCATAGATGTCAACATTATAGTCATAAACATGACATCTGTCAAGTAGATGTCAACTTTCGTGAGGGACGGGGGTTGACCCCATATGGAATATTATATATTCCATCCCAGTATAATAGCGTTGCATTACACAGGACAAGTGGGGCAGGCATTATGGCAGTAACTTTAAAAACAATTCCTTATTTTTCAACTAAGTTTAACCTTCCCGATTCACCATTTCCCTTGACAGTTTAGGATTTATTCTTATAGAATAATTTAGATACCAATAACGTAAATTTAAGGGGGGCGTAAGTGAGGTGCTTTGGAAATAGTAAATTTATTAAGTTCTAATATTGCAAGATTCAAAATAAACCTCTTTTCTAAATGGATTGAAGGTAAAAATGTTCAGAGTCAAGACCTGATACAGATAACCAAAAACGTATTTTCATCATTAACTAGGAGGTGTAATATGATCGACAAAAGCTGCAAATGGATGGGACAGGATTCCAATTCAACTACTCAACTATTTAACTATGTCTGCGTCTGTAGCGTCTATTGCGTTCATAGGGTTCATTGGGTTTTTAATCAGTTGGTATCAGTGTTAATCTGTGTCTGATTTTTTGGTGTTGTGTGTTTTTTATTCATATCTATCTGTGTTCATCTGCGTGTATCTGCGGTTAGATTCCGCTGGGGGTTAGGGGTTTTTAATCAGTTCAAATCTGTGTTAATCTGTGTCTAAAATGTAGTTCTTGGTTCTAAGTTCTGGGTTTTAAATTTCTAATTTCCAATTTTGGAGCAAAGCGACTGTCCCTATGGCGAAACTAGGGGGTAAGGGTGTGTGTTGAAACAAACCAAATAATTTTTCTCTGTGCTCTCTGTGTCTCTGTGGCTAATCTCCCTCCTACAATAAAAACAATTCTTCTCTGTGTCCTCTGTGTCTCTGTGGCAAATTTAGGTGTTTGGTTCAGAGTACTGATTTCCAGGTTGACAAAAAAGAATCCATAAGTTAAGATTAAAATACAATAAAAAGGAGGAGATGATGATTAAACATCTCGAGTTCATTTTTATTTTTTCAATTATTTTTCTTTTTGCAATGATAAATCAAATATATGCAAAGGATAAAGAACCGGAGAAGGCACTCTCAGCCAGTGCAGAAGTTAAGGTGGACTGGAATATTGAAGATGGCAATACCATAAACAAGGGGCACATGACCCTTAATATCAATGGTGTGATGGAACTGGACCAAGCCCATACCAAAGAAGTGAAAACAAAGGAGATTTCTTCCTTTTTTCCTTTTCCAATATACGAACCCCAAACGATGATAGTCCAGTATAGCTATGTGCAATCACTTATGGATAAGGAACCGGGTGAGTGTCCGCCATTGATAGCAGAATATATTGGCAATGGCACATTTTCTCTTAGTAATGATCCCAATTCAGAGTCCCGTGCTAATCTTTACATACGTAAGATAGCCAGTATGATGCCAGGGGCAGAGCAGATGGAATTATTAAAGGGTATGGAAGGATTTCCCGGAGATGTTGGCTTCTGTGATTATTATGAGTTCTTTGCTGCAGGCGGCGCAACAATACGTGGAAAAGTAAGAAAGTCAGATTGTAAATATGAAGAGGATGAACAAAGATATTAATATTTGTCAATTAGCAGTTCGATTTAAGATTCCAGATGATGGTAAAATGAAAGGTGAACGTGAGTGGTCTACAAAAACACAAACCGGGTCACCACCTTTTACAATTGTAGTATCAGACCTTCCCCCGCTAATGAAACAAGCGCACTTTAAACCTGAAAACCAACCCGGAGGAGATGTTAATTATAGTGTTAAATGGGCATTTGGAGAGGTAGATTTAGTGATTTTATATATAAAGAGAAAAGTAAATGGCAATTGGGAAGATGTTGAAGACAATGAGGAGGCAAGAAACATAGTCGTTGGTGAAAAGGTCGAACTCAAAGGTGTTGTGGTCCCTAAAGATAAAGACCCAAAGAAAGGTGATTGGCTTATAGATGGTAATAATAATAAAAATTACATCAAAGAATTTAAAGTTGCCGGCGATAATACAAAATCAGAATTGATTCCATTAAAGAGTGAAGATTTAAAAGAACCGGTAATTGGATTTTATTGGTATAAAGGGGAGAATGGCAGGGCTAAATATGCGGCAATGGTTGAGGGTAGAACGTATTCCAAAGAAGTCGAATTTACTATAAGAAAACCAGAATATACGGTTGATTGGGATAGTAGGGAAGATAATCATTTTGGCATCACAACAGGTGGTGATCCAAAATTATGTGGTAAATGGCCTAAAGAGAATAGAGTAGACCCCGGATATGAAGGCAAATTAGGTGAGGGAGAAGTAATTAAAGGATTAGAATACAATGGAATCCTTTTCTCCTGTGAGTCGGGGTCTGATATACCCGGGGAAACCCAGTGGGTCCAGTTGATTGATAATCAGCAAAAAATAAATACTGTGAAAGATTGGGGGGGCTGGAGTAGTGAGAAGGGGCTTGATAGAGTCTATCCCTGTGCAAGAAATAATAGTTTTTATGATGCACCAGCTATTCCAACGAGTTCCCTTGGAGATGAAGATGAAAACTGGCATTGCAAATTCTTTTTTGATTTATACTTGATGTTCAAGCCTAAAGGCAAAGACAACGAATGGGTTCCGCTTAAAAAAATCAATTGGAAGTGGTTTGGATATGTTTATAAAACTCCAGATGGAATTTGGGAAACATGTAAAGATTGTTGTTCGGGTGGGGATTGTTTTCTTGTTCCTCATAATGGCAATAAACCCGCTGTAACAGATGCAACGGAATACCCCATATGGGGGAAAATAGTTGAGAAGTAGTGAGTTCGGAGTTCTTGGTTGAGATTAGTAGTAATTTAATTTTGAATTATGAATTTTGATCAGTGGATATCTGTGAAAATCTGCGGCATTATTAGGTGTTTGGTCTTAGGGTTTAGGGCTATGATTTAAATAAATAAATTCTCTGTGTTCTCTCTTGTCTCTTAGCATTTAACAAAGAATTAACCGTGAGTTTGCCGTGGCATAATCCTTGGTGGTGTGTGTTTTCATCTGCGTGCTTTGCGAGAAATTGTGTAGATTATCGCGGTTTGGAAACCGCTCCCACAAAACATATTGACAAGATCATCGCGGTTTGGAAACCGCTCCCCCAAAACATATTGACAAGCAAGGAATTTATCCTATACTCTTTCATATCAAACATATCAAAAAAAGGAGGTTGTTATGTTTAAGGTAAAAACTCTTTTCATCTTTACACTATTTTTTCTCTTTTGCGTAAGCTCAAATCTTAATGCACAAATAATCAAGGATGACTTCAGGGTGAATGATGACACAACCGGAGGAGATAACTATAATCCCGATATTGCGATACTCGAAAGCGGAGAGGCAATCATCGTATGGCGTGATGGAAGAAATGGTACAGGGAATATCTACGGTCAGTCCTATGATAATGCCGGTTCACAAATTGGCGCAAACTCAAAGGTAAGCACTAGACCTGGAAATTCGTATGAATCCGAACCCGCAATCTCATCCTATGGTGACAGTCTTTTAGTTATCTGGGAATATGGTTACGCACAATGGCTATTATCCGATGGGACTCAATGTGGGTCCTCTTACTATCTGCAAAGCGGAGGTATTTATGAACCGGATGTAGCAGTGAGTGATTCAGGATTCTTTGTTGTCTGGAAATATTATGTATCCGGTTCTGGCCATGAGATATTCCTAAAGAGGTTCAACCTTGATGGGGATTCCTTAGGTCCAAGGATTCTTGTAAATGACGACGGAACAAGTAATCATCAAAATGACCCAAAGATAGCAATGGGTATTAGTGGTAATTTTGTTGTTGTCTGGGATGATTACAGGAGTGGAAGTGATCGGGATATCTACGGTCAGTTATTTGATGCATCAGGGAGTAAGGTTGGGTCCAATTTCCTGATAAATGATGATGGCATATATAGTAGTCAATACGACCCGTCCTGTGCGATGGACAGTGCAGGTAATTTTGTTGTAGTCTGGGAGGATTACAGGAATGGTAACTATGATATCTATGGACAGAGGTTCGATCCAACAGGGGATACAACCGGACTTGGAGGAAATTTCCTGATAAACGATGACGGAGGTTCCTCAGATCAATATAACCCATCCTGCGGGATGGATAAGTCTGGTAATTTTGTCGCTGCATGGGAAGATTACAGGGATGGTGATGCCAATATCTATGGGCAGATTTATGATAATGGAGGGAATCCTCAGGGGAGTAACTTCCGGATAGACCAGTGTCCAGGAACAGAGAATCAATATGCCCCTAATGTTTCTATGAATGATAATCATTTTGTGGTAACCTGGTGGGATTACAGGGATGCAACATCAATCTATAAAATAAGATTCAATAATAATGGAACACCTGTGGGTAATGAGATGAGGGTGAATGATGTGGATGGAACAAAAAATCAATACTATCCAGCAGTTGATATGAATGCAGCTGGCAATGTTGTTGTGACCTGGGAGGACTACCGTATCCCCAACGGAATATATTTCCAGAGACTTACAGCTGATGGTGCTCCAATCGGTGTGAATTCCTGGATATATTACGGGAATGGCCCGGATGTTTCCGTGGCAGGTGATGGCAGTTTTGTCATTACCTATCAATACAGCCAGGATATACGTTACCAGATGTTTACCCCGGCAGGTGATTCGACTGGTCCACAGATAACGGTAAACGATACCAGTTATTTTTATCGTTATTACCCATCCATTGATATGGATGCGATAGGCAACTTTATAATAAGTTGGTATGATTACAGGGATGGAGATGTAAATATCTATGCGCAGAGATTTGATTCATTGGGTGATACAATAGGAGTAAATTTCAGGGTAAATGATGATGTGGGGACTGCCTCTCAGGACCATACAGTTATTGCCGTATCTCCTTCGGGTAGATTTCTAATCACATGGGACGATGAAAGGAACGGAGATTCTGATATCTATGGTCAGGTATATGATGCAGGTGGCAGTACAGTAGGCACAAATTTTAGAATAGATGATGATGCTGGAATAAATGGTCAATATAGTCCCGATGCAGCAGTGCTCTCTGATGGCAATTTCATTGTTGCATGGTATGATTATCGTTCCCCTCAGGGCATCTACGCTCAGGTTATTGATTCACTTGGTGTTCCTGTTGGAGTGAATTTCAAGGTGAGTGATGCAATGGGATATTATCCCTCAGTAAGTGCATCCCCGACAGGTGGATTTGTAGTAACATGGTACAGTTATGAGGGTAGCAACCCTCTAAATATCTTTGCCCAGAGGTACAACCCTGACTACAGTCCTGATGGTTCAAACTATCAGGTGAATAATGAGATTGAGGGACTGAATACATACCAGTATGAGCCTGATGTTGCAACAGATGGAACGAATATCATCTTCACCTGGCAGGACTCAAAATGGCAGAAAGGTTATGATATTGCAGCAAAGGTAGTGGAATGGGATTTCGCTTCGATTGATGAGATAGAGACATTTGCTGAAGATGTAAGGTTATTACCCAATATCCCGAATCCTTTTTCTAAATCTACAATTATACAATATTCAGTGGATAAACCCCAGGAAGTAAGGATAGGGATATATGACATTACAGGAAGGGAGGTCTGCACATTAGTCGATGGTAAGATAAACCCCGGAATTCATCAATTAACCTGGAATGGAATGAGTTCGAAAGGTGATGAGACCCCTGCAGGTATCTATTTCTGTAGACTGGAATCGGGGAATAAGGTTCAATCGAGGAAGATGGTTCTTCTGAGGTAATTTAGGATTCCGGGATTGGGACTTAGGGGTTAATTCTGCACTTATAACAAATAGATTCAAGAGCCTTACGGGGCGAGCCATCGGCTCGCCCCTACAATGATAATAAAAAGAAGGATTCGAGGAGCAGAGGGTTCAAGGGTTTAAGTGGGAAATCGCGGTTTGGAACCCGCTCCCACAAAAACTAAATTTATTAGACACAGATTTACACAGATTTAAACTGATTAACAACTAGACCTAAGACCCAAGACCAAAGACCTAATAATGACACAGATTTTCACTGATTTAAGCTGAATAAAAACCCCTTCAGCACCCAAATAATCGGATATAGACCAACACATATAATCACTAACAAAAATAAAATATTTATAGACAGTGTACATCAGTGTCGAATTAGGATTTAGGGGTTGGGGATTGGGTTTTAGTTTTGCACGAATAAATTCGTGCCCCGTAAAATAGTAAACATTGCAGGGGCGTGCCTACAACTTTTAGGTAACAAGGTGTATTTATTTGTTCTCTGGTTTTTTGTCCCTTGAATCACAAAACTCCAGTGTGGCAGGGGGTTCTGCGTTCATCTGTGTTTATCTGCGGTTAAATTCTTAGATGAGGGGACAGGTTCTTCGAATCAGTGTGAATCAGTGTACATCAGTGTCAATCTGTGTCTAATTCAGGGGTTAGGATATAGGATATAGGATTTAGGATTTGGTGGTGTGTGTTTTCCAACAAAAAGTTAACCGTGAGTTTGCCGTGGCATAATCCTTGGTGGTGTGTGTTTTCATCTGTGTTAATCTGTGTCTATTCTCCCCCCTACAATAAGAAACAATTCCTCTCTGTGTCCTCTGTGTCTCTGTGGCTAATCTCTTTGCGAGAAATTTTGGAGAATATCGCGGTTTGGAAACCGCTCCCACAAAAACTTGACATATGCGGGAAAGAGAATAATAAATATGTGAAGGGAGGGAACCATATGAAAGGAGTCTTAAATGAAAAGATTAATTAACTGGTGGTCAATATTTGTTTTATCGTTTTTATTCTTCCAGTGTGGTGGTGCAAAAATTACAAGGAAAGGAGTTGATATGGATATCGAGTACAAGTATCCAAAAACCGAAAGAAAAGTCGTGGTGGATACCATCTTTGGCGAGGAGATAAGGGACCCATACCGCTGGCTTGAGGATTTTGATAATGAGGAAGTCCAAAAGTGGATAAAGGGGCAGAATGAACTGTATAATTCAATAATGGAAAAATTATCCCGGAAAGAGAATCTATACGAAGAATACCTGAAATTATACGAGACAAAGGTTATGTCACTCCCGAAACGTTACGGGGAGAGATACTTTTATAGGGAGCGGGATGGTCTTATCGACCATTCAATAACATACACATCAAAGGGAAACCTCCGTAGTGGAAAGATTGAAGTCCTTAATCCAAATGAGTGGAGTGAGGACGGAACAGTGAGCCTTGACTGGATGTATCCCTCTCCTGATGGTTCTATCATTGCATACGGTAAATCGGAAAAAGGAAGCGAAGAGAGCACTTTGTACCTTTTGGATGTCGAAAGAGGTAAATCCCTTCCGGATGTAATAGAGAGAACCAGAGCTGCAGCGGTTGCATGGCTTCCCGACAAGTCCGGTTTTTATTATACGAGGTATCCCAAAAAAGGCGAAGTTCCGCCCGGAGATGAACATTACTACAGGGGATTATACTTCCATAAAATCGGCCAAGAGCCATCTAAGGACCCTCTTATATTCGGAGAAGGCAGGGGAAAAGAAGAATGGGTTAGTGTAAGCCTCTCATCAGAGGAGGATTACATACTCATATACAGTTACCTGGGTGGGGAAAGGAATGACCTTTATATCAAGGAGATCGAACCTACAGGAGAGGTCAGGACTATAGCAGAAGGTCTCGAAAGTATATTTAGTGCTGATGTTATTGATGGTAAAGTCTATATCCAGACCAACTGGAAAGCCCCTAAGGCCAGGATTATGGTAACTGACATTAAAAATCTTTCTTCATCCGATTGGAAGGAACTTATACCTGAGGGGGATGGAATACTCCAGGAGTTTTATATTATCGGGCGAAAACTCGTCCTACGGTACCTAAAAGATGTTCACACCAGGATAGGGATATTTTCCCTGGAGGGTAAGCACCTATATAGCCTCGATTTTCCAACTATGGGGAGTGCTGAAGTATCCGGCCGTTGGGATTCACCTCTGTTACTCTGTTCCTTTGAATCGTTCTTTTACCCACCCACAATATTCCGATTTAATTTAGAAACAAAGGAAAGGGAGACTGTTTTTCAGATGGATGTTAAAAGGGATTTATCCCTTTATGAATTGAAACAGGTGAGGTGCAAATCAAAAGATGGGACCGAGATTCCCCTCTGGTTGATGTACAGGAAGGGTATCAAGCTGGATGGGGATACTCCGACAATCCTTACGGGCTATGGTGGATTTAATATCTCGATGAACCCGTGGTTTACGAGGACCATTCTCCCCTGGCTGGATAAGGGAGGGGTTTATGCCATTGCCTGCCTGCGCGGAGGAGGAGAGTTTGGGAAAGAGTGGCATGAGGCCGGAATGCTTGCCAATAAACAGAATGTATTTGATGACTTTATATCAGCATCAGAATGGCTCATTGAGAATAAGTGGACTAATCCAAATAAGTTGGCAATCAGGGGAGGAAGTAATGGAGGTCTGCTAATGGGTGCCGCACTTACCCAACGTCCAGATTTATATAAAGCAGTGGAATGTGGAGTGCCGCTTCTGGATATGCTTCGTTATCACAAATTCAGTATAGCAAGGATATGGATACCCGAATATGGCTCGGCTGAGAATAAAGAACAATTTGAATATCTAAAAAAGTATTCGCCCTACAACAATGTCAACCCCACTAAGGATTATCCTGCTATATTTTTTAACGCAGGGCAATCTGATACCAGGGTCCATCCAATGCATGCTATGAAGATGGCAGCATTAATGCAGGGGGTCGTGGATAAAGATACGCCAGTGTTACTCTATGTGGAGCAAAAGTCTGGCCATGGTGTTGGAAGGCCTCTAAAAATGGCATTGAAGCATATCAGTAATCAATACCTCTTCCTTATGTGGCAGTTGGGGATGATTTAAAAAGGGTTTCTCGCAAAGGGCGCGAAGGGAGCAAAGCTCGCAAAGAAGGCATTTGGTTTATAAAAGAGGAGATTTCACCCCAAGCCCGCAAAGACTGACAGCTGAATGCGGAATAATCCATTGGTGGGTTGGTATGTTAGGACTATCGTGGTATGTGATATGTGGGAATTAGTCGAAAGTCCAGTGTCAAAAAAAATTGGAGTAGGGGCAATTCATGAAGTGCCTCTACAAGTTTCGCGCAAAGGGAAAGTGCAGAGCAAGCTCTGCTACTCCAGGCTTCAGCAAAATAAGAACGAGTCAATAGTTACAAGTTTGGGGGGTGGACAGTGGAAATCAGTGTAAATCTGCGTCTAATTCAGGGGTTAGGATATAGGATTTAGGATTTGGTGGTGTGTGTTTTTTACACAAAAAATTCTTCCCTGTGTACTCTGTGTCTCTGTGGCAATTATTAGGGTTTTGGGTTTAGGGATTAGGATTTAGTAGTTAATCAGTTGATATCAGTGGAAATCAGTGTCTAATTCAGGGGTTAGGATATAGGATATAGGATTTAAGATTTGGTGGTGTGTGTTTTTCAACAAAGAATTAACCGTGAGTTTACCGTGGCATAACCCTTGGTGGTGTGTGTTTTCATCTGCGTTATCTGCGTGCATCTGCGGTTTCATTTCGGTGGTGATTAGGGGTTTTTAATCAGTTGATATCAGTGTAAATCTGCGTCTATTCCTTGGGTGGTGTGTGTTTTTATCAGTGCAAATCTGCGTCCAATAATGTGGATGGGTTTGGGGTTCTAACTACCGAATAATGTTTTCTCTGTGTTCTCTGTGCCTCTGTGGCAGAATAAAATTGCCGGGGAGGGGACTCGAACCCCTACAGGTTACCCCACACGGCCCTCAACCGTGCGCGTCTACCAATTCCGCCACCCCGGCGAACATTTTATAAAATAAGCAAAGGAGTCGAAACTGTCAAGAGCATCAAGCAGTCCTTCTTCTTTTAAGCCCAGAGATAATTAATACAACTGATATCAACATCAATATAATACTCAATAACTGAGAAAGTGTCAGCACTTTTAGTGTTAAAGCACTACCTTCATAATACCGGAAGCAATCTATTATAAACCGATGCAA
>DAOVFB010000031.1 GCA_030668705.1 Candidatus Stahliibacteriota bacterium | reverse complement strand
TTTATTCGTACCATCCCGGTTGATAGGCTAAATGTTACACTGCGACCGTAGTCTCCCCCTACATCTTCTCCTGTAATAGTGATTCCAAAGCCATTCAGAATTGCTCGAGCCATCCTTACATTCCTATTCCCTATAGAATTTTCTGCGTCTTTTAAAAGACTTCCAAACATCACAGCGCCACCTGCCAATTTTGCCTTTAGCCTGGAAGAATTGGCTCCGTGCTCTTTCATTTTTCTTAACATTAATTCAATACCTGTATCCGCATATTTGGCTTTTTTCATGTTATCGGGGTTCTCGGGAAGAATGTAGTGCAGCATTCCTCCTATCTTTTTCTCTTCGTCATAAAGGGTTAGGGCTACACATGAACCCAGTCCATGTGTTATAAGTGTATGAGAATTATCTGCGACCTTATATTGCCCTGTTTTTACTAATATCTTATTTGCTTTTTTCATATATTCTTTCTGTTAAATTTATGGGTTTAAACATGCTCTTTGCCCTGCCTACCAGTGATTCGACCTTTCCGAGAATAAGATTTCCTCCATCTTTAAGTGCTTTGTAAAAGCCAAGGAGCGTTTGTATCTGGAATTCCCTTTCCAGGTATATCAGGACATTCCTGCATATTATAAGGTCAAATTCCTCTTTATAATCGATATCTTTAAGATCCACTTGTTGGAACTTTACCGCTTCTCTGATTCCGTCAATAATTTTATATTGATTCCCAACTTTTTCAAAATATTTATTCCTGATAATGGGATCGGTTTCGTTTAAAGCAGAACTGCTATAAATTCCAATCCTTGCCTTCCTGAGGGAGGCCGTGTCAATATCTGTGCCAATTATAGTACAATTTAATCCCAACTCGTTGCAGAGGATTGCAAGAGTATAAGGCTCAGCGCCACTGGAACAACCAGCACTCCAGATGAAAGGAGTGTTAGTAGATGGTAAGATTTCGTTCTTTACATATTCAAAAACTACTTTATTTCTAAAGAATCGTGTGAGATTTATAGTTAGGGATTCTTGTAAACAAACTGCTTCCTCCTCGTCATTGAGTAGCAAATTACTGTACTCCTCGTAGCTATCTATGCCTAATCTTCTCATACGGGACCAGATCCTTCTTCTTAATGGCCTATACTTATAATGATCGGGGTTGAAATCCATCGCCTTCTTGATCGCATCTACTACAAGGTTGAAATTCTGATCCTTAATCACTTTTATTTCCTTTTGCCCGTTCAATATTTCTTTTAATGGTTTTGTTATCTGGATTTAGTTTTAATGCCTTTTCCCACGCATCAATGGCCTCTTTTGTTAATTTCTTTTGAAACAGAATGTTGCCCTTTTTGAAGTATAAGTCCCAATCTTCCACTCCGGATGATATAGCGGCGTCTATTCTCTTTTCACACTGATCAAATATTTTATTTTTATAGTAATAAGCGATTAAAGCCTTTGTTAATATAATTGAATTGTTGACGACTTTCAGGCCTTTTCTATAGACCTCTACAGCTTTCTTTTCTTCTTTTAGTGTTTCAAATAGTTTTCCAAGATTATAGTAATACTCTCCGAATTGTGGATTCATATTTAACCCAACCTCGAGATGAGATATTGCTTCATTGATTTTGCCTAACTTTGTTAATATATAGGCGTAGTAGAATCGGGCATAAGGTGATGTCTCTTCTAAATCCTTGAGTGTTTCTATCGCCTCTTCAGTTTTGTCTTGTTTTATAAGGAGGATGGCCTCATTAAGCAGAATGGTTGTATTATTCTCCTCTTTATTTTTCGCGTCCTTTATATAAACAAACGCAGTATTGAGATCTCCTTCGCCATCCATTATTACTGAAAGATTGTTGAGAACGGCTGCACTTTGAGCCTGTTTCAGAACTGAATTAAATATATCTTTTGCCTCTTTAACCTCTCCAGTTTCATAATGTATAATACCCTTGTAGAATAAAGCCTCTGTGTTGTCTGGTTCAATTTTTAGGATCTGGCTGAACTCCCTTATTGCTTCCTTATACATTTCTATGCGGAGAAAGGCAATGCCTAAATTCTTGTGTTCGCTGGTTTTTAATTTGGCTCTTTCCATTGAAGCTTTATCCATCTCTGTTTCTTTTATGATTCCCTCTTTTAGGAATTTGGATAATATCTGTAGTATCCTGAATTCATCCAGCGGGAGTGTTGTAAGGATTGTAGATAGCGTATTTCTGCCGTCTACCTTTTTTAGCACTTCCTTCTCGTTTTCATCAAGATCAAGGCCGTCATCGGAAATATTCATTTTTACGAGTATACTTTCTTTATCGGGAAGAGCAGAAGCTTTGAACTCATCCTGCAAGGCAGCAGATTCCAGGAGTACATCTTCTACCTTAATCGATACTGGGATACCCTTATTTTTTGTTTCTTCCCCGCTGTTGAATACAAAATATCCACTATCCCATTCGGATAGTTCGATTATTGTATCCCTTATTTGTTTTTTTAGGTATTTTATGATGGTTTCCTCATCCACGAGTTCAAAATCCAGAAGCATTTTCCCAAGAGGAACTCCCGGTTCATCCTTCTGAAGCGCCAGGACTTCATTCAGTGTTTCCTCGTTGATATGCCCTTGGTCTAATAGTATCATTCCGAGTTTATCCTTTCTGTTCATCCACTGCACTCCCCTTAGATGTCCCGATTTTATGTAAAAATAGACTAAGTTCTTTTCGTTTGTTATGACGAGTTCACCAGTCTTATTCCCAAGAGAGAGCATTTGAAGTATATCGGATATGGACATATCACTAAGTGATCCTTTAATTGGCATCTTAATATTCCTTTATTAAGCGAAAACCGTTGTATTCTAAATCAATTTTAAGCTCTTTCAATAATTTATCGATATTAACGGGTTGGATTGTTCCCTTTAGTATTTCTTCTCTTTCCTTTTTCATCCTATATAGTTCTGATTCCCTGATTAGTTTATCTCCCTCATCTTTAAGTTCGTTTATTCTTTCCGTTAACCATTCTACTTTATCAGGGTTGAAGAGTGCTTCTTCTATCTCCAGAGTTTCATCCTTCGGGAGTATGGACTTTTCTAATAATCTATCTATATCAAGCATACCATAGAATCTCTGAAGTTCGATGAGTCGTTGTATGTCCATCGTGAATGACACAAATTCACCAGTAAGCTTATCGATTGGTCCATTAATGACCTTTTTTATGCGATTAGCATTGAACCCCTTCATCTCCCAGACATACATCTTAGAACTATATTCCTCCCGGAGTTTTTCCTCTTCTTCGGATCCGGTAAACCTTTCAGGGAAAGTTTCTTTGACTTCGCTTATAAATTTATCAAATTCACCTTTTGTTTTACTCGAATCCATAGATTTTGTTTTCTCTATACTTTCTGCCTCCTCTGCTACGTATCCAAGGAGTTTTGCTTTTTTTACTGCCCCGATTGCCTGGCTAATAGTTTGTATATCTTTCTGTGTGAGTTGGTCTATAATCTTTCGGGATAACTCTTTGCCGAGTATCTTTATTACCTTCCTCTTCGATGTTTTATCGAATTCCTTTATCGGGACGATCACGCCAGCCTCAATTCTTGATATGACCCTATTCGATAAGTTAAGGGAAGAGGGTAGGCAATCAGCTGTAAATACTATCTGTTTTTCATTTTCAATAAAATAATTGGTGATTTCAAAGAGGGCCTCAGGAATCGGTGATTCTTCGGGAACTGGTAATTTCGGTGGAAGAAGCTGTATATCTTCCAGTATAAATATATCGTAATTCCTATATGCGTTTAACTCGGATGGGTCAAATTCTTCTGCTTCTATGAGTATGGACTTCCCATTATATTCTTTCTCCATTTTCTGTACTAGAAAGGATTTACCTGAACCAGAAGGGCCATAAATGTAGAGGGGATTAACTTCACTGGACTGCAAGGCTTTTTTTATTGCTTTTATCACCTCAGCATTGAAATTATCATATATTATATCAGACAATCTATTCTCCTAAATTCTCTTTCACTTTTTTTAATACTGCTATCCCAATAGTTTTAAAAACTTTAATAACTCCTATGCCCTGAGTGGCAGTAGAAGAAAGGGATGGGTATTTACCATGGTTTAGTTGTTCTTCAAGTTCTTCAATCGGGGTAATATCTTCCAGGTCCCTCTTATTATATTCAAGAACGATAGGTAAATCATCTATTTTTATATTATTATCCTCCAGGTTTTCGAACATATTATCCCAGCTCCACTTATTATCCTCAAACCTGTCCCTCTGGGAATCAACAACAAAAACTACTCCATCTGCACCCTTTAGTACCAGTTTCCTTGTAGAATCATATATCACCTGTCCAGGGACAGTATAAATCTGAAGCCTTGCCTTAAACCCTTTGAAATTTCCTAATTCAACTGGTAGGAAGTCAAAAAAGAGTGTCCTATCCTCTTTCGTTGCCAATGAAATCATATCTGTTTTTCTTTTATTTGGTATCCTGGAATAAAGGTATTTTATATTGGTTGTCTTGCCCGAGCGTCCAGCGCCATAATATACTATTTTGCATATAATTTCACCAGATGCGTACTTAATAACTGCCATATCTACCCGTTACTGCAATAAGTCTTTTCGCATTTTCTACTACATCTCCCTTAAAGAGTGATTCGGACACTGCTATACCATAGGCTCCAAGTTTTAGCAGGTCTTGCGCATTCCTGGAAGTGATTCCACCTATTACTATAATTGGTATTGAAATAGCCCTTTTAATTTTTGGTAGAATGTCTTTTTGTAGTAATTCCGTCTGTGGTTTGGTATTTGATTCATAAAAAGGTCCAATTGCTACATAGGAAGCCCCTTCTTTCTCTGCTTTCACAGCTTCTTCTATGCTCTTTACTGTTTTTCCTATACAGCCGATGAAGGATTTTCTGACAGCAGCTAAGGGTAAATCCAGAGCACCGAGATGTACTCCATCTGCATCAGTAGCCAGAGCAATGTCATATCGGTCATTTATAATGATTTTTATCCCCACTTTTTTTCCTAAGGTTGTTAAGACAAGAGCTTCATTGTAAAAATCACGGTCGGAGAGTTTCTTTTCTCGAAATTGTACTGTCTTTATTCCTGCTTTTGCTGCCTCCTTAACCGCTTCAATTATTGAATCCCCACAATATCTTCTGTCAGTTATACCTATAATTTTAAGGTCAATATCCAAGATTCTTGATGAAATTTGTGTTTATCTTTCCCTTTATAAAGTCAGGATGAGTTAGAATTTCTCTATAGAGGGGTATAGTGGTTGGGACCCCTCGGATAACAAATTCATCTAATGCTCTGAGTAACCTCCTTCTGCTTTGCTCTCTATCCACACCATAAGAAATCAATTTAAGGAGAAGCGAATCATAATTAGTAGGGATTGTGTAGCCCTGGTAAATATGACTGTCTATTCGTATGCCTGGACCTCCCGGAAAGTGGAGAGCATTTATTGTTCCTGGTCTTGGAGTGAAATCCTTCGTATGGTCTTCCGCATTTATACGAACTTCTATGGCGTGTCCTTTCAATTGAATTTGCTTCTGTGTGGTGATAGATAATGGGTCCCCTCGCGCGATTCTAATCTGTTCAGATACAAGGTCAACATCCGTTGTCATCTCAGTTACAGTGTGTTCTACCTGTATCCTGGTGTTCATTTCCATGAAGTAGAACTTCCCCTTTTCGCTCACAAGGAATTCGAAGGTTCCCGCAGAGTGATAACCTAATGCCCTGGCTCCAGCAATGGCAGCGTTTCCCATCTTTACCCTTAAACCCTCATCAACTGCAGTCGATGGAGCCTCTTCTACCAATTTCTGGTGTCTTCTCTGGATAGAACACTCTCTCTCTCCTAAATGGAGAATATTACCTCTGGAGTCTGCTAAAATCTGAATTTCTATGTGTCTTGGATTCTTAATGTATCTCTCCATATACAGCCTATTGTCTCCGAATGCAGCCTGGGATTCTGACTTTGCCATCCTGAAACCTGTTTTCAATTCCAGTTCATTTTTTGCTATTCTCATTCCTCTTCCACCTCCCCCTGATACAGCTTTTATGATTACTGGGTACCGTATTCTTTTAGCAATTTCCTGTGCTTCCTCGATATTCTTTACAATGCCCTCACTCCCGGGTGTCACTGGCACTTTTGCTTTTTTCATTACTTCCCTTGCCTTTGCTTTGTCTCCCATCATTTGCATGGTTTTTGAGGAAGGTCCAATGAAGATAAAATTATTGTCTTCACATGCTTCAGCAAAGGAAGGATTCTCAGCCAGAAACCCATAGCCGGGATGGATAGCATCTGCACCTGTTATTTCTGCTGCAGCTATAATTCTCGGGATATTGAGATAACTTTTATCAGGAGAAGAACCTCCAATACAGACTGATTCATCTGCAAATCGGACATGAAGAGAATCTCTGTCTGCTTCGGAAAATATTGCAACGGTGTTAATTCCAAGATCTTTTGCGGCTCTTATTATCCTTAGTGCTATTTCCCCACGGTTGGCTATAAGGATTTTTTCCATTCTTTACCATCTGGCGGAAGATTGCTCAATTCCCCTCAATCTCATTTTGAATTCGTCTGGATTTGTTACACTTTCAAGGGCTGTTTCGAGGTCTATAACGCCTTCCTTGTAGAGTGACATGATAGTTTGGTCAAACGAGTGCATATGATACTGCTTACCCTCACGGATTGCTTCTGGTATCCGCATTGTTTTCATTTCTTCTAAAAGGTATTCTCTTATTGTTGGGGTTGAGACGAGGATCTCTGTTGCGGGGATCATTCCCGTGCCATCTTTTCTTGGAAGTAATCGGAGTGAAATGATTCCCTTTAGTACGCTTGACATTAACACCCTAACGTGTTGATGTTGGTAGGGAGGGAAGAAACTTATAACCCTGTTTATAGTTTCTGCTGCGTTTAAAGTATGAAGGGTCGAGAATACAAGATGCCCGGTGTCAGCTGCTTTCAATGCTACTTCCATCGTTTCTGTATCTCTTATCTCTCCTATCATTATAATATCAGGGTCCTGACGCAGGATGTGCTTGAGTGAAGTAGCGAAATTCTCTGTATCAGTGCCGATTTCTCTTTGAGAGATAACCGACTTTTTGTCTGAGAAAAGATATTCTATCGGATCCTCTATGGTTATTACATGTTTTCTTTTGTTCTTATTGATGTATTCTATCATTGATGCTAAAGTTGTTGATTTTCCTGATCCAGTGGTTCCTGTTACAAGTATAACTCCCCTTGTGGTATATGCTAATTCTTTAAGGATGGGAGGAAGATTGAGTTCTTCAATAGTTTTGATTTCTCTTGGTATTGGTCTTAAGGCAATGGCAATACTACCTCTCTGGATATAAATATTTGCACGGAATCTGGAAATGCCAGGGACACCAATTCCGAAGTCAGCTTCTTTCTCATCCACGAAACGTTTTTGCTGCTCTTTTGTCATAAGGGACGAAGCACTTCGCCTTAGATCTTCCTGGGTCAGGGAATCCATCTTCAGTGGCAATAACTCCGCATTTATCCTGAATATAGGAGGTGTACCAACCTTTAAGTGCAGATCAGATGCACCAGCTTCTATCATTTTCTTTAGAATTGATTGTAAATCCATGGCTTTAACTCTTTTTTACAACAAATAATCCCTGGTTGTATTCTACAGGTTCTTCATTAGTTACTAAAACCTCAACAATTTCACCAGATACATCGGATTCAATTTCGTTCATTATTTTCATTGCTTCTATTATGCATACTACTTCTCCCTTTTTTATACGGTCACCCTCCTCAACATATGGGGATGCATCTGGTGCCGGTGCTCTGTAAAAGGTTCCTACCATTGGGGAATTGATGGTATGGAGATTATCTTCTTTTGTTTTCTTTTTGGGTGTCGGTTTTTCTTCAATCTTTACTGATTTTTCAGATTTTTCTCTGGTTTCCGGTAGATTGACAACTTCTACCTCTTTTAGTTTACTTCCTGGATTCTTGGAAATTCTTATCCTTGTTCCAAACCTTGTTATCTCTATTTCATAGATTTTACTTTCTTCAACGATTTCAATCAACTGTTTGATAAATCCTATTTTCATATTACTCCCCTATTTTATTTTGTAAAATATATTAATGAGACATTAATAAGTCAAGTGGAAAATTGGGATTCTCCCTACCTTTATTCTTCCATTGGGGGGCTAAAAAAGCGCAAAGGCCACATTATTCACAAATAGGAGTAATTAAATGGGTGCCAGTCTCTCCAGAGAATAAAGTTAGGAATGAGAAAGGAATGCATTCATTGAGTTAAATTATCCAGTGCATCATTAGCAAGGGAATCAGCTATTCTGTTTTCCTCTCTTGGTATATATTTTATACTCCAATCTTTAAAGTTCATAAACTTTCCCATCAATTTTACATAGAGCGGTTTTAATCCTTCATTGGCCACTTTATATCTTTTGTTGACCTGATTTACCAATAATTGGCTATCTGCGAAAAATCGAGCGGTTTTAATTTTCTTTTTTTCGCACTCTTCCAATGCCCTAAGGAGTGCACGATACTCAGCGATATTATTGGTTGTATTTCCTATATATTCAGATATTCTTTTGATATCCTTCCCATTTTCGTCTATTATTAAAATACCTATCCCTGCTGGACCCGGATTACCTCGTGATGCCCCATCTGTATATATTTTAACTATTCTATCCACTTGTAAATCAATATCCTTCCACAGGATTGACAGGTATATATTTTATTTCCCTTCTTGACCTCAACAAATAACTGAAGTGGTATAGTAGAATGGCACTCTGTGCAAATTTCATTTTCTATTATAGACACACCACTTCCACGGGAGTTCTTTAATCTGTTATAACTTTTCAGTAATCTTTCATCCTGTAATCTTGCTGCAATTCTTGTTCTTTCATCTGCCTTTAGTATTAGGTTTTCCTTCGATTTATTAAGCTCTCTATTGAGTAATTCTTCTTTTTCTCTTACCTTTTTCTCTTTTTCCTCGAAAATAATTCTTGTTTTATTTGTTATTTTCTCCTGGTCTTCTTTTTCGATATAGACTTCGATTAATTCGTCCTCCAACTGTATGATCTTTTTTTCTGTATCCTCAATTTCCCTTTTCAATGCTTGAAACTCCTTATTACTATGTGCTTCTCTTTTTCTCTTCCTGAAATTATCAAGGTTTAATCTCTGTTCTTCTACTCTACGTTCCAGTTCTCTTCTTTTTACATCTATTTTGTCCGATGTTTCTTTAGCCTCATTGAATTCTTTACTTAGGTCCTCAAGTTCTTCATCAAGTTTGGCTATCTTTTTCGGCACTTCAATCTCTAAGTTTTTAATCTTATCGATCTCTTTATCTTTTTCATAAAGTCCTATTAAAATCTTCATTTTTTCCTCGACTTCCATAGCACCTCCAGTTCAAAAAAAAAGTGCACTCATGTGCACTTTTTGGGCGAAAGAGGATTTGAACCTCTGACCTCCGGTATGTGAGACCGGCGCTCTAACCAACTGAGCTATCCGCCCTTTTATAATATAATCCTCCAAATTTATTAAATTATGGGCCCGGTAGGCTTCGAACCCACGACCTACTGATTATGAGTCAGCCGCTCTCACCAACTGAGCTACGGGCCCGTTTTATGAGAATATAATCGAGTTTTTTCTTTTGTCAAGTTATTGACGAATCCAGCTATTTAATACTTAATAATCGAGTCCACAGTATAGTTTTTAAGTTTTTCCCTGCCCTTCAAATCGATCAACTCAATAAGAAACAATAGAGAAACTACTTCTCCTCCCAGTCGTTCGACAAGTCTGACACTGGCTTTTGCTGTGCCCCCCGTTGCAAGGAGATCATCACAGATAACTACCTTATCCCCTTTACTTACGGCGTCTTTATGTATTTCTATGGTATTCTCACCGTATTCAAGAGTATATGATTCACTTAAGGTTTCAGCAGGTAATTTATCAGGTTTCCGTATCAGGTTCAGAGAGAGATTAAGTTGATAAGCAATTGGGGCTGCAAAGATGAAACCTCTTGATTCAATTCCTAGTATCGTATCAACGCCTCTTTCCCTTATTATGTCTGTCATTCGATCTATTGATTCCTTGAATGCGTGTGTTTCCTTCAGAAGTGTTGTAATGTCCCGAAAGAGGATACCCTTTGTCGGGAAATCCGGAATATTTCTAATTTTACTTTTCAGTTTTTCCATCTAAAACCTCACTTCAAATTGATTAAATTCGTTTTTGTATTCCTCCTCTTCGATCTCTACTCCTGTTACAGTGGCGGAAGGAGGACCAATACGCATAGCTTTGGTCAGTTCCTTAAGTTGCCATTCTTCTCCCTCTGCTACAGCTTCTACTCTTCCATCACATAGATTCTTGACCCATCCGACTACGGATAATTCCCTTGCTTTTCTTATTGTATAATATCTGAACGCAACTCCCTGAACTACACCACTTACCCATAAGTGAATTCTTTTCATATTTTTATCTATAAGGAAGAATTATTTGATGTCAAGGGTGGGGTTGACATTGGGACTGATTGTGTTATTCTAATGTCCAAAGAGGGGGGTAAGAGGAGTTTTTGGTATGAACCTTAGTTATGAGGAGGATGGATGAAAAGAATACTACTGTTTTTTGTTCTTTTGTTTTGTATTCTACCCGTATTATCAAATTCCCTTGAAGCTGGCGCAGTCTTTCTTATGATATTTCCAGGCTCAAGGGCAACATCAATGGGAGGAGCCTTTGGAGCCATTGAAGGTGATGTATTCTCTACATATTATAATAATGCAGCGTTGGCATTCTCAGATAAAAAAGTACTTGGGCTTCAGCATGCCAACTGGTTGCCAGGACTATATAAAGGGATGTATTACGAATATCTGGCTTTTGTGCTTCCGGTTGGTAAGGATATGAATGTCTCCGGTGCAGTAACTTATCTGACCACTGGATTGACAGAAGCTTCTTTTGAAGGGATATATAGGGAATGGCTTACTTACGATGTGGCCTTTAAGTTAGCGGGTAGTATGCCTATTTCGGATAAAATGGGTGTCTCTCTCGGCATGAAGTACATATATTCATTCCTTGCTCCCGAGGAGATTGTTGAAGAGTTAGGCAGACAGTATGGTGGAACAATGAGGGGTGGCACGGGTCATGCCTGGGCACTTGATGGTTCAATCTTTTACAGGTGGACAGATTTAGCAAGTATAGAGGCTTTAGGAATGGAATGGCTTAATGTTTTACGCCTGGGGTTAGCTTTTCAAAATTTCGGGACAGAAATTCGTTATATTGAAGGAGGTAATTCTGACCCTCTTCCGAGAACTGTTCGAGCAAGCTTTTCACTCAGTCTTCTTGAGAATAAAGAACATCAACTCAGGGTAAACTTGGACCTTATAAAAATCGCTGTTCGCATTGAAAAGTATACCGACTTTAGGGAAATGTGGGAGGATACCTGGAAGGCATGCGGATTAGAGTATATCTTTAATGAGCTTTTCTCTTTGAGATTTGGATATTTTATTGACGAGTTGGGTAAAAGAAAAGGACCTACCTTTGGAGCAGGTTTCCAGTATAAAACATTCTATTTCGACCTTTCGGTAGACCAAGAGATATATGATTTTGAGACATCAAATTACAGGCTTTCAGCGCAGTATTCCTTCTGATGGAGTCATTCTTGTT
Source organism: Candidatus Stahliibacteriota bacterium (assembly GCA_030668705.1). Lineage (GTDB taxonomy): Bacteria > Hydrothermota > UBA3072 > UBA3072 > UBA3072 > DAOVFB01. Next base: position 7,291 of record DAOVFB010000031.1, on the reverse strand, counting down.
AATAAGGCTCCTGGCATAAGAACTACGGCCTTATTGAACAGGGTAAAAAAAACGCTCCGCCTCAAAAAAGCAGGTCATGCAGGAACACTTGATCCGTTTGCCGAAGGATTGGTAATTATCCTTTATGGGAAAGCAACCAAATTGATGGAATATATTGGAGATTTCAAAGAGTATATTTGTACCATAAAATTAGGTGTAATTACCGATACTGACGATCCTGATGGAAAGGTTATTAAAGAATCTCCTGTCCCGGATTTTTCGGAAAGTGAACTAATGGAACCTCTTTCTCAGTTCAAGGGAAGGATTAAACAGAGAGTCCCTCTCTATAGTGCAGTGAAGAAGAACGGAGAGCGATTCTATGAAAAAGCAAGGAAAGGTAAAGAGATTAAGGAGCTGCCAGTAAAAAAGGTATATATAAAGGAACTTGAGATGCTGGATTATTCTCTCCCTTTTTTTCGTGTTAGATGTGTTGCTGAACGCGGAACTTATATGCGCTCACTTGCTCGCGATATAGGAGAGCTCTTAGGGTGTGGTGCTCACTTAAGTAAACTAACCAGACTTAAAGTAGAACCATACGATATTACCGATGCCTGGGAATTAAGTGATATTGAAAAAGGCAAATTTGAGGTCATTAATTTGAGAGATGCATTGCCACATATATCTGCAATAACTCTTGGTGAAGAGGGAGTCTGGGAGTTTATTCATGGTGGTAAAGTAAGAGGTTTCTATCCAGAAGGATTGTATCAGGTGAAAGACCACCTGGGGAATCTTATTGGTATAGGGAAAGGAGAGACGTATGCTGTTCAGCCAGTCAGAGTCTTCTATAACTCTTAATTGGCACGATCTTTCACCTGTTCCTGGATTTGTTGTCATGGGAAATTTTGATGGCGTTCATCTTGGACATAAGAGCTTAATAACGGAAGCGAAGAGGCACGGAGAGGTAACGATCCTCACTTATACACCCCATCCTGCTATAGCCCTTGGGAGAATCAGCCGTCCTTTCCTGATAGTAACCGACAGAGAGAAAGAATCACTCCTTTCTGATCTTTGCGTAAAGAGGGTCATTTTCCTTGAATTTGACTCAGAAATTTCAAAGATGCTTCCGGATGAATTCGCAAGGATTATAATTAAAGAATGTTTGAATCCTGATGGTGTAATCGTGGGTTATGACCATCATTTTGGGAGGGGAAGAACAGGAACCTCTGATTACCTTGAGAAGGAAGGTGAGAATTTAGGTTTTAAAGTTATTGTTCATCCCGAAGTAAGAATTGATGGGGAAGTTGTAAAGAGCACTGTAATAAGGGAATTGATTCGTGAGGGAGAGATGGAGCTGGTGAATAAACTGCTCTCTCATCCATATTCTATAAGTGGCGCAGTAGTTAAGGGTTATGGGTTGGGGGAGGAGTTGGGTTATCCCACAGCAAATATAAAACTTGATTCCGAGTATAAACTTCTTCCCCCGGATGGTGTATATTCCTCTATTGCGAGAATTAAAGAAGGGGAGTTCCCTGCTATGTTATATATCGGGAGGTCTCCAACTCAAGGGATAAATGAGCGAAGGGTTGAATTACATCTAATAGATTTCTCGGGTAATCTTTATGAAGAAAGGATAGAATGTGATGTTTATTCCTTTATAAGAAAGGAGGAACAGTTCCCATCAAAAAAGTCGTTAAAAGAATGTATAAAAAGGAATAAGAGAGAAGTATTGAAGAGTCTTAAGGAGGTATACAAATGAGTCCTTCAAGTAAAAAGAAACAAGATACGGTGAAGAAATTTAGAATACATGATAAGGATACAGGATCCCCTGAGGTCCAAATAGCACTGCTTTCCGAGAGGGTAAAAGAGCTAACAGAGCATCTAAAGAAAGAGAAAAAAGATTTTCATTCACGCAGAGGATTGGAAATTATGGTTTCGCGGAGAAAAAAACTCCTGAATTATCTTCGAAGAAAAGACTTAAAAAGATTCGAGAAGATAAAAAAAGAACTTAAGCTCCGGGTGCAATAAGAGAACCTCATGGAATATAAAGGTTCTTTAAAAGTCGGAGATAAAGAGATATCCTTTGAAACAGGTGAATTTGCAAAACTTGCCGGAGGTGCTGTTAAGGTTTCCTGTGGAGAGACAGTGGTTCTGGCAACAGCCTGTTCGATGTGGGAACCAACAGAGAATCTTGGCTTTACACCTCTTACCGTGGATTATATCGAACGGACATATTCAGCCGGAAAAATACCAGGGGGATTCTTTAAGAGAGAAGGCAGACCATCAGAGAAAGAGATACTGGTTTCAAGGTTAATTGATAGACCTATCAGGCCTTTGATGCCGGAAGGTTACTCGAATGAAACCCAGGTCGTTGTTGTTGTACTATCCCACGATCAGGAAAATGATACTGACCCACTTGCCATTTGTGGTGCATCCACTGCCCTTACTATATCCGATATTCCCTTTAACGGACCAATTGGAGCTGTTAAGATAGGCTTGTCAGGTGGGCAGTTTATAGTCAATCCAACGGTTAGTGAACTGGAAGACAGCAGGATGGAGATGGTGATTGCGGGGACTTCATCCGCAATAACAATGATAGAAGGGAAGATGGATAAAGTTGACGAGGACACCGTCGCTACTGCGATTGAAATAGCGCATAGGGAGATTAAAAATTTAGTTCGATTCCAGGAAGACCTTAAGGCAACCATCGGGCAACCCGAACGTTCCTATGAACAACTGAAAATACCATCTGAATTACATCAGGAAGTCATTGGTAAGGTAGAGAAGTTGGCCGAAAAACTAAACACTACTCCAGGGAAGAAGGAAAGGAGTATCTTTAGAAGGAATCTTATTGGGAAGGTGAAGCCCGAATATCCCGAGGAACAGCATTGTCTTATCGACAGAATTATAGATAAGTATCAGAAAGAAGATATGCGGAAGAGGATATTAAAAGAAGGCAAGCGTATAGATGGTCGCAGGCTGGATGAGGTTCGACCAATACATTGTGAGGTTGGAAATCTTCCGAGACCTCATGGTTCAGCCATATTCAGGCGAGGGGAAACCGTAAGCCTTTCAGCGGTGACACTTGGTTCAAAAAGGGATGAGCAAAAATTAGACCGTTTGATAGGAGAGGATTACAAAAGGTTTATGGTTCATTATAATTTTCCTCCTTTTTCTGTTGGCGAGGTTAGATGGATGAGGGGACCGGGGAGGAGAGAAATTGGGCATGGAATTCTGGCAGAGCGTTCACTCCGGTATGTTATTCCGGATGAAGAGAGTTTCCCTTATACCATAAGATTAGTCTCAGATATTCTGGAATCAAATGGTTCCTCTTCTATGGCTACAGTTTGTGCCTGTTCTCTTGCTATGATGGATGCTGGTATTCCAGTCAAGTCCCATGTTGCGGGACTTTCTATCGGACTCGTTAAGGAAGGGATGGATTATCAACTATTAACCGATATCCTTGGAGACGAAGACTTTATGGGAGATATGGATTTCAAAGTGGCTGGGACCAGAGAGGGGATAACTGGCATTCAGCTGGATACGAAGATAGGAGATCTCTCCATTGATATAATCAAGGAGGCATTAAGGAGAGCGACCGAAGGTAGATTGGAAATACTCGAGGAGATGGAGAAGACCATACCTCGTCCGAGAGAGATGCTATCTAAGTATGCTCCACGGATCACCAGACTCCCTATCCCAAGGGATAAAATAGGCGAGATTATAGGACCTGCGGGTAAGACTATAAGAGAAATAATTGATAAGACCAAGGCTGAGATTGAGATCGATGATGAGGAAGCCATTGTTCTTATCTCTGCAAGGGACAAAGATGCTGTAGAGAGAGCAGAAGCTATGATAAGGGGTATAATCAAGGAAGTTCAACCTGGTGAGGTATATGAAGGTGAGGTTAAGAAGATATTGCCTTTTGGTGCAATTGTTAATATTGGGAGAGGGAAAGACGGTTTACTCCATATCAGTGAAATTGCACACTATCATGTGAATAAAGTGGAAGATATTCTATCTGTAGGAGATAAAATTAGGGTTAAGGTTAAAAGGGTTGATAAAGGTGGGAAAATAGACCTTTCGCGAAAGGCTCTCATTGTCCATGATGATGAAAAACACGATTAGCTGATATTTGTGCCCTTTACAGGGTTTTTTAGATGATTGCTTCACTCAATATGAGATGGACTTTTTACTGAGAAAAGGTGGAGGCTATTAGTTAAATGAAAGCTAATTTTCCTGTACTCGGGATTGATGTTGGGGCCCAGAATATAAAAGCGGGTTGGGTTAAGAGGGGAGATGTAAGTGATTTTCGAAAGGTTCCCTTTAAAGCGGAAAATGTTATACAGAAACTTTTGAATGTTATATCCTGTTATAATTTAACTCCTCTGACAGTTATTGGAGTTGGTTTCCCGGGTTTTATTAGAGATGGAAGGGTATATAATCCGCCCAACCTCCCAACAATAGACGAGATAGACCTTCGTAAACTTCTAAAGGGTGAAACAGGTTCACCTGTGTATGTTCAGAATGATGCCAATGCATGTATTCTGGGTGAAGCCTTATATGGGGAAGCTAAGATGTGTAGGGTGGTAGCTGGGTTCACCCTTGGTACTGGCGTAGGTGGAGGGCTTGTGATAGATAAAGAGGTATATACGGGAAGCAGAGGTTTTGCTTCGGAATTTGGTCATATGATAATAGACCCATCTGGCCCGGTTTGTAATTGTGGTAAGAGAGGTTGTCTTGAGGCTTTTATAGGTGCTTATGCTCTTTCACGTCGTTATGAGTCATTAACAGGAAAGAGTATTACGGTTAAAGAGATATTCAAAAGGGCAAAAATTGGTGAATTGGATGCTGGGGAAGTAGTTAATGAATTTGGATATTATCTGGGGGTTGGTATTAGGAATATAGTCGAGGTATATGACCCTGGTATTGTTATACTTGCAGGGGGTATGTCAAAATCCGGGAAACAGATTATCCAGGCAATAGAATCTAATTGGCCTTACGAGACCCGTTACATAGGAAAGGTTAAAATAGGCATTTCTAAGCTGGGTAATAAAGCAGGGCCTATTGGGGCAGCTAACTGGGCTCTAAGGATGCACCTTATATAAGGATGGAAGAGAGTTTCTGGGACCATCTTGAGGATTTAAGAAAGAGACTCATATATTCACTTGCTTTCTTCTTGATTGGAAGTGGTGCTGTATATCCACTGTCAGGTAGATTAATCCTTTCGCTTTCTAAGTATGTAGGTAATACTTATTTCTTTGCACCCCAGGAAGCGTTGTTCATACGGATTAAGGTCAGTTTTATGGTTGGCTTCGCAGCGATGTTGCCACTTATTATCCATCAGTTATATATATTTATTTCACCAGCACTTACCCGGAGCGAAAGAAAGTATACCGCCCCACTGCTCTTTGCTTTATTGATTTTCTTCTATGGAGGGGTTGCCGTAGCTTTATATATATTCCTGCCTTATATGCTAAATGTGCTCCTCAGTTTTCAGATGGAGACGATGAAGCCTTTAATATCTATTAGTAAGTATATTGGATTCCTTTTGTGGGTACTGGGAGGTTTTGGCATAGCCTTTGAGATGCCTGTTTTCTTTTTTCTATTTACTAAATTAGGCATCCTTTCACCTGCTATCCTGGTGAAAAAATGGAGAGTCGCTTTTATTTCTATACTTATATTCGCTGCTCTCATAACTCCAACGCTTGATATGGTCACAATGTTTATTGCTTCACTTCCATTGTTCTTTCTCTATTTTATATCCATTGGTGCTTCCGCCCTTGCACGAATAGGGAGCTCTTAGTTAAATGGATCACCGCAAAATGCAATAGAAGAGACATTTAAATGAAAAAATCATATATTCGAAAAGGCTATTTTTATTAATTTTGTAAAGGTGGTAAGATAGATGTTTACTGGAGTCATTCTTCACTATCTCTTAAAGGAACTGGAGTTCGTTAAAGCCAGGAGGATTAAGAAGGTTCTAAAAGCTGGTAATAATATTTCCATAGATTTTGGAAGTAAAGTAGTAACAGCCTACCTTGCTCCTAAGTATTCACGACTGACCCTTTCTCGGATAAAAGGTGAGGGTTTTTATCTCTCGCTTTTTAAGGGAGAAAAGGTAGTGGATGTAATCCAGAATGGACTTGATAGATTATTGATAATTAAAATAAGTGGGGATTTAGAGATAGTGTTTGAATTATTTGGTAGGAGATCGGATTGCCTCCTGTTAAAGGGTAAGAATATCATACACTCCGTGAGGGGTATAAATAAGGGAATGTATGAAATACCAGAGCCCCCCAAGGGTCTGGATATTCTCAAGTGCGATAGGGATGAATTACTTTCATCTATTTTAAATGGAGAAAAAATTGTTGGGCTCACCTCGGGCTTTGTTAATCGAATCAGGGAAAAAGAAAGAGAAGTAATAGAGCATTTTGTGGAAAGGGAATACAGGCCTACCATACTTGATGACATACTTTCTCCATTTGCTTTAGGGGGAGGTAGGACGTTTTCGTCTATGAACGAGGCAGTAACTTGTTATTTTACTCATCGCGAAGAGAAAGACCAGGAAGAAAAAAATAAAAAAGAGATTTTAAGGAGTATAGATCGCGGGATTCAAAAATTAAAGGGTGCAATAGGAAAACTATCCTCTTCGGAGGACCCTGATGATTATAGGGTAAAAGGGGAAGCCTTGCTTACCAATATAAATAAGATAGGCGAGGGAATGGAGGAGGTAGAGCTTTCGTATCCCTCGGTTGCGAAGCTTACTATTGCGCTTGATGCTAATTTATCACCACGGGAGAATGCCCAGCGGTATTTCAAGCTATATAAGAAGGCTAAGAGGAGACGGGACGTGGCAATGAGGATGAGAAAAAAGATGCAGAAGAAGATAGAGGAACTCCAGGGGAGGAAGGAAAGGATAGAAGCAGGAGAGAATATAGAAGGATTTAGGAGAGAGCGAGGCAAAGCTGAAAGAAGTGAGAAAAAACCGAGGTTCCCATATAACTTCAGGGAATTTACCACAAGGAATGGGTATAAGGTCCTCGTTGGAAAGAATGCAGAATCCAATCATAAACTCACCTTCTCCTATGCCCGTCCATATGACATATTCCTACACGTTAAAAATGCCTCTGGCTCACACACCATATTACAACTAAAGGATAAGAATAAGCTTCCCACCATGGAGGATATAGAGGAGGCAGCAGTTATAGCGGTTCGTTTTAGCAAAATGAAAAACGCATCTTTAGTTCCTGTTAGTTATACACAAAAGAAGTATGTTCGTAGCAGCAAAAAGCTCCCAATGGGTAAGGTTATA
>DAOVFB010000097.1 GCA_030668705.1 Candidatus Stahliibacteriota bacterium | reverse complement strand
GGTTCCTCAGAATAGATAATAACAGAATTCAAATCGAGTCTCTCGATAGCATGCACTTGATAATAGATATGATAAAAGCCCTGGGTTACCTTGTAGAAACTTGTTGTATCACCTGTGGAATTTATAAGAAATAATAAAAATAACATAATCCCTCCTCAGTTAAATTTAAATTTTAATTTTAGAATATCTATTTGCTAAATTCCGAAATAAAGTTTTTCAATTGTTATTATAAATTATAACAAAATCCCTCTACGATGTCAAGTTTATTTAGGTGATGTCTTGACTTCTAAAAATAAAAACATTATACTTATCGAAAATAAGGAGGTATTATGCGTCGTATTACAATGTTACTATTGGTCGGATTGGTTATCCTCGTCGGTTGTGGAGGGGGTAGAACCGTAAAGAGAATAGAAACCACTGAGGTGACCGACCTCTCAGGTGAATGGAACGACACTGACTCAAGACTTGTAGCCGAAAAGATGGTATCCGACATGCTATCCCGCATCTGGCTTACAAACTTTCTGAAGGAAGAGGGCAAAAATCCTACAGTTATCGTTGGAACTATCAGGAACATGAGCACTGAACATGTCAATATGGAAATATTCACAAAAGATATAGAAAGAGAGCTTATAAACTCGGGTCAGGTTCAGTTTGTAGCATCAAAGGAAGAAAGAGAGGAAATAAGAGAAGAAAGAGAGGACCAACAGGTATTCGCATCGCTTGAAACCGCAAAGAGATTGGGACAGGAATACGGAGCCGATTTCGTTCTCATCGGAACATTCAAATCAGTAGAAGATGTATTAGAAGGTAAAAAAGCAATACTCTATTCAGTTGACCTTGAATTGATAGATGTAGAACAGAATCTCAAGGTCTGGATAGGTAACAAGAAAATAAAGAAACTTATCGAGCAAGCGGGATATAAGTGGTAAGAGCGGTTCATCATCGAGACTGGATATTCTCACTCCTTGCCTTTTTCTTCCTATCTTCATGCGCATCACTTCAAACCCAGCTGGGTCATTACGAGGACATTGATAGGGAATTTTCCACCCGTAATTACGAAAGAGCAGTAAAAGAGATAGAAAAGGCAAGAAAAGAAGGCAAATACGAAAAGAAGGATAGGGTTCTCTTCTACTTCGATATGGGTATTGCATTCCATAATGCAGGAAAATATGGAGAGAGTAATAAATACCTCTCGAGAGCAGAACAGGCTATTGAGGAAAACTTCACAAAGAGCATATCCAAGTTGGCCACCTCAATGCTACTCAATGATAATGTCCTCGATTACTCTGGGGAAGACTACGAGGACATCTTTATAAATGCATTGATGGCATTAAATTATATCCACTTAGACAACCTTGAAGACGCTATGGTTGAGGTAAGAAGGATCGATACCAAATTATCAAAACTTTCAAGTAAATATAAAGGAATGGCCGATGAACTCAGCAAGGGCAAAGAGAAGATAAAATTCAAAGCCGGGCATACAGACCTTAGACACTCAGCGTTTGGAAGTTATATAAGCATGGTCTCCTATAAACAACTCGGTAAACTTGATGATGCAAAAATTGACAGAAGAAGAGTAGAGAAAGCAACCAGAGCTAATCTAGGAGGTTTCCTGGATAAAGCACTCAAAACATCAAAGGGAGGTAAGGTCTCCGTGTATCCCATCTGCTTTGTGGGCAAAAGTCCTGTTAAGAATCCTCTGGAATTGCAACTGGATCTCAATCCGGATCTAAAACTTGGAAGGATTAAAATTCCCGGGCAGAAAGACTCAGGACTATTCTTCAGATATGAAGGAGAAGAAGATCTTACCTTCAAGTTTGCCGTTCCAACAATCGCAGATAGAGAAACGAGTATAAAAAGGATAAGAATCCTGGCAAATGGGAAAAGTTTAGGAGAAATGCAACTCCTTGAGGATTTTAGCTATGTAGCAAGAAAAACCTTTGAAGTCAAAAAACCTATTATATATCTACGAGCAGGGGTAAGAACCTTCCTCAAGGCAATGGCAGATAAGAAGGCATCGGATGAAATAGATAAAAAAACAGAGGATAAGGAACTCCTGGGTGCAATCCTAAAGTTTGCTGTTGACAGGGTAACCGAATATACAGAAAGCGCTGACCTCCGATGCTGGAGAACAATGTCGGGAAATGCCTTTGTTGGAAGGATTGATCTATTGCCGGGGATATATGATATCACTTTTGAATATCTAAATGACCGCAGTAAAGTTATAGATAGGGAAACAAAAAAGGGTGTAGAGGTAGGAAAGGGTGGATTAAACCTAATTGAGGGGGTTTCATACCGATGATAAATAAGAAATATAATCCAATCAAAAATACCTTAAGTCTTAAGGCATACTTACTACTATTATTATTTGGATGTGCTTCAGCAAAAGCTGCAAAGGAACTTCCGAGATGGATTGGGGACCCCACTTCTAAATATCATGAAGCGCTCTATATCACTGCTGTCGGGAGTGGTAGTTCAAGAGAAGAAGCAAAAAGGGATGCCATTGCATCTCTATCAAATATCTTCTCGGTTGACGTCTCCTTTGATAAGAGGATTATCGAGGCATACACAGAGGAAAGGAAAGGGAAAAAGATAGATGTTGATCATTCCATTAATCTTCTTACAAAGAGCGCACTAAAGAGCGAAAACAGACTAATCAATGTCAGGGACGGTGAGACCTTCTTCGACGAAAAAACCGGAACATTTTATGTACTCGTCTTCATTAACCGCGCAGAGACAGAACCACTGTACCTGGAGGAAATAAAGAAAAATGACGATGTTCTGGAAGAGTACTACTCATCCTTTCATACCGTAATTGACAAATTAGAAAAATTCATATATCTAAAAAAAGCGATGCAGATTGCTTCGGTAAACGAAGGGCTCCGTCAGATTCATCGCCTGATATCTCAGATGGATGATACTCCGGAACCGCTAATTACAAAACAAAGACTTACGAAAGAACTCTATGACCTTGGAAAGAATCTAACCGTTAATATCAAAGTTATAGGAGTATATCCAGAAGAATTCGCTGGATTCTTGCGTGAGGTCATCCAGGAAACTGGCTTTACTTGTGATGGGGAAAATGCAGACCTCACTATAAAAGCTCATCTTAAAATAGAACCCATCGACCTTCCGAGAGAGGAGAAATTCGTTCGCTGGAGACTACTTATAGATGTTTACAATGGAATGACCGGGAATACTATGGAAACCTTTGCCAGGGAAGGACGCGAAGGCCATGCAACTTTTGAGGCGGCAAAAAGCAGAGCCCTAAGGGAAGTTCGAAAAATACTGATGGACGAATTCTATATTGAGTTCAACAAATTCCTCAATCAATCCGTGGGGGATTAAAAAGAAAAATTAAACACAGTAGATAAGTTTTTAAAATTGGCAAATAAGCATCGATATACATCTTTGCTAACAAGATTATCTACCTTTTTTATTTATGCTATCCCTTATCCCAAGTGTAAAATAGGGAAGGGATAGCGAGAAAGATATTAATTCTTTCTCATTAATCGAACCTTTTAACGATATAAAGGGGAATTATGAACTGGTTTATAATATCAATTGCAACTGCTTTTTTCTGGGGCTGTTCTGCTGTATTAGCCAAGATCGGCACAATTCGACTTTCCCCCCGACGCATTTTATTTACTGTTGGCGTAACCAGCTTCATATTCTATTTGTCTATATGGATAATATTCGGTTCACCTTTCTTACCAGGCAATTATCTCTTCCCACTTCTTTCGGAAGGGTGTGCTGCAATCTCTTTTATCTTCTATTATAAGGCATTAGAGAAGGGACCCATTTCCCTGATTGCCCCGATAACATCCTCAGGGGTTATCCTGAGTGTTTTGATTGGGGTATTCGTCTTTCATAATCCAATAACAAAAATTCAGGTTGCAGCTATCTTTTCAATTACAGCAGGCATAATACTCCTATCGATAAAGGATATTCAATTCAAGAATGGAATATGGGAAGGTAAATGGATCATTCCAGCATTGATAACCATGATTGGCTGGGGCATATGGGGGGGGTTTAGTGAAATATCTGTTAGAATAGTAAAACCATTCAATCTGAATCTATTCTTTGCTGCGCTTGCTCTCTTAATCTGGACCCCCTATTATTTAATTACAGGCTTAAAAAAGAAACAGAAAGATAATAGGATTATAAACCCTCGATTGGTCAAACCAAGAGATTTCCTCTTCGCAATCAGTAGCGCAGTAGTCAGTGATACAGGGTCCGTACTATTCTATCTTGCGGTAGATATCTCATACGTAAGTCTCGTAATACCTGTAGCCAGTTTACATCCGCTGGTATCCGTAGTATATGACGTTTACAACCGTAATTTCCCAAAACCCCATCAGTGGATTGGAATAATCCTCATCATCTCGGGGCTATTTTTCATTCAATGAGGATGTTATTCCAAAGCAATATGCCACATTTAATTACTACGAAAAATGTCATATCTTCATCAGCCATTCGGACAAGCCAAGAGAAAAAACGCAGCCAATTTCTAAAAAGTATTAAATGCAACGCATTTTGCTCGGGGCTTGCCCTCACAAAACCGCAGTCAATTTCCCCAGCGAGGAAATCGCTGCTTCCGCTCTCGGGTTCGCTCTTTTTGATTTCCAAGAAAATCAAAAAACCATGCCCGCTCACCCTCCGAGAAGATTTTATGAGGACAAACCCCTCGCTTTTATCATTTAATTCTGCAAATATTTTTGTCAATCACACTTCATCCAATGAGGATAAATGCTAAAGATCAACGATATCTACATTGAAAATAGGTTAATTGCTTCACCCTCAAAACCAGATAGGGAATTCTTATTCCCTGGTAAAGATATCTGTCCTGGATTTTGTGATTCCCATACCCATTTCATCCAATTTGCATTAAAGAAGAACCGCTTGAATCTATCTAAAATTGAGTCAAAGAAGGAATTATACGAACGATTGAGCGAATGGATAAGGGTAAAAGAGCGAGAAGAAGTCACCATAGCCGAAGACTGGGATGAAAGTAACTGGGAAGATGAGGAATTCCCGACAAAAAAGGAACTGAATAAAATATCCTCAAAAAAACCAATTATCCTCAGGAGAGTATGCGGACATATAGCAATTGCCAACGACCCTGGACTTTCCAGAATACCACCGACCTATACCATAGTAAATCACCGGACAGGAATACTTAAAGAGGAAGTGGTCTTAAAAATTAACGAGATATTCCCACCATCTAAGGAAGGAATGCAAGAAGTAACTCTTCTGGCACAATCTGAAATAATAAAACTCGGGATAACCTCAATCCATGATATAGTGATTCCGGAGCACTTCAATCTCTACCAGGCCCTTGAAGATAAAGGAAAGTTAAAACTATCCATTTATGGTTTTATAACAGAAAATTATATCGACAAAATGAAGAATTTAAAATCCAGTTATCGGGTAAAACTCGCCGGAATCAAGATATTCACTGATGGATCCATAGGAGCCAGGACCGCTGCTCTTAAGGATTTCCATTATACTCAAAAAGGGAATGGGTTACTTCTAAAGAATAAAGAAGAATTAGAAGAACTAATACAGTTCGCAAACAATAAAGGATACCAACTGGCAATACATGCTATTGGTGACCTTGCCATTCAGATGATACTTGACGCAATGGATAAGAATCCCATAGATAATCCTGGAAGGCACCGTATAGAGCATTTCGAACTGGCAACTGATGAGCAAATAAGAGAAGCAATAGAGAAAAATATAATCCTTTCAATGCAACCCAACTTCTTAAAATGGTCTAAGCCAGGTGGACTATATGAAAAGGCTCTCGGTAAGAATTATAAAGATAATAATCGCATATGTTTCATCATGAGGGAAGGTGGAATGGTTACCTTTGGCTCTGATGGAATGCCTTATGGTCCTCTTTTCGGGATAAAACAGGTTACAGAAGCCCCATTCACCCCTCAGAGGATTGAAAAAATGGATGCAATAAGAGCTTATACACAAGGGGGCGCATACGCTTCCTTCAAGGAGGGAGAGGTTGGAAGCATTGAAGAAGGGATGAGGGCCGATCTTGTCATCATTGACAAACAAGGGATATATATGACAATCATTGACGGCAGGATAATCTACCAGAGAGAAAGTTAGTAGGTTGGACAATTAGGATTAAGAATTAGGGTTCATCTCTAAAAGAATTGGTAAAAAAAAGACCTAAATAAAAGAATGGACATTCTCCTACCTTTTGTGTGAACGCAATAATTGGTCACTGCGAACCATGTCATTGTTCACTTTTCTTCCTGCCTGACCCCTGTGAAGCAATCTCTATCTTTCCGCATAACCCTCGAGAAACAATCTCTTGGAATTTAGATTGCTTCGCCCTGTGGAATAGGAATTCATCCAGTAGTCGCTTCTATTCCACGGGGCAAGCTTGGGATGAACAAGATGTTGAACTCGCAATGACAAAAGTAATGCCAGGTGGAGAGCATATGGTTTCTTAGATACAAGATACTTCGTTCTTAAGGCTAAACAGGCCTTTCCTGGAAAATCAACCAACTAAAATGGAGAAGAACCAGAATTAGAAGTC
>DAOVFB010000061.1 GCA_030668705.1 Candidatus Stahliibacteriota bacterium | reverse complement strand
GTATGTGATATGTGGGAACGGGCTTCTGCCCGTGATCATCGAGGCTGGAAAGCCTCTCCCACAAGATTAGTCGAGCGTCCAGAGTCCAGTGTCAAGAATCAAGGGGAAAGGATTCCAAATCAACGACTCAACTATTTAACTACATTCATCTGTGGTTAGATTTCGGTGGGGTTAGGGGTTTTCATCAGTTGATATCTGTGTAAATCTGTGTCTATTCTTTGGGTGGTGTGTGTCTTCTATTCATATCTATCTGCGTTCATCTGCGTTTATCTGCGGTTTCATTTCCTTGGTGGTGTGTGTTTTTATCAAAAATTAACCGTGAGTTTACCGTGGCCTATCCCTTGGTGGTGTGTTCTGGGTTTATTGAGTTCATAGGGTTCGTTGGGTTCATTGAGTTTTTAATCAATTATTATCAGTGTAAATCTGTGTCTGATTCAGGGATTAGGATATAGGATATAGGATTTAGGATTTGGAGGTGTGTGTTTTTTATTAGTATCTATCCGCGTTCATCTGCGTGTATCTGCGGTTTCATTTTCTTGGTGGTGTGTGTTTTTATCAAAAATTAACCGTGAGTTTACCGTGGCCTATCCCTTGGTGGTGTGTTCTGGGTTTATTGAGTTCATAGGGTTAGTTGGGTTCATTGAGTTTTTAATCAATTATTATCAATGTAAATCTGTGTCATTATTGGGTCTTGGGTCTTGGGTCTTGGGTTTAAGGGTTAAGGGTTTTCAATCAGTTATTATCTGTGTAAATCTGCGTCTAAAAATTTGGCTGGGTGTGGAGCAAAGTGACCATCTCTGTGGCAAAAAATATAGAAATTTGAAACAATTGACACTTAAAATGTGTCATACAGAATAAAAGGGAGGTAATATATGGTTTATAAGCGACTGGGTAACCTGGGGATGCTATTTGCGGTAGCTTTCATCTTTGCAGTTGGTTGTGCTGCGAGTTTCAGGTACACTAAAGAATTTTGCAAAACCTACAGTGTTAAGCCAGGCACCACGATAAGTGTTTACAACAGGAATGGAGATATCGATATAAGTAAATGGGATAAGGATGAAATTGAGGTAAGAGCCGTGATTACATCAAACAGAGGCAAAGGTGAATTAGACAAGGTGGAAATAGAGGTGTCAACAGATGGTGATATGGAGATTAGAACAAAATATCTAAAGAAAAGGGCAAGGGTTTCTGTTGATTATGAGATTAAAGTACCTGCTAATGTAATAGTGGGTCGCCTTGAGAGTTCAAATGGTAGATTAGACCTGGTAGGAACCAAAGGTCCCTCAGTATTGAAAACTTCTAATGGTAGGATTGATGTAGAAGACGCAGAAGGGGATATAGATGCAGAAACGAGTAACGGAAGAATTGAGATAGAGAATGTAAGCGGGTATGTGAACGCAAGAACCAGTAATGGAAGGATAAAAATCACAGGAACCGCGGGTATTTCAAGGATAAGAACCTCAAATGGCAGAATAAAGGTTGAAATTCCAGACATAAAGGGAGATGAGGTTGAGATAAAAACAAGTAACGGTTCAGTAGATGTATATATATCGCCTGATTTGAATGCCGATATAGAACTGGATACCTCAAATGGTAAGATATCCCTTCATGATATTAAATTAGAAGTTAGTGAGTTGAAGAAAACTTACGTTAAGGGTAAATTAGGAGAAGGTGGTGTTAAGATATCCGTTGATACCTCAAATGGAAATATAAAACTGTATAAATTGTAATAATGACGGAGGACTGTAGACAGACGACCGAGGTTGCGTTTTGAGTTCTGGGTTAGGATTATGGATTAGATGTCAATAAATTAAGCCAAGCACGGATTAAGTGATAAGTGGTAAGGGATACGTGATATGGGATATGTGGGAACGGGCTTCTGCCCGTGATCATCGAGGCTGGAAAGCCTCTCCACAAGATTAGTCCAGTGTCCATTTTTTAGGTCTTAGGTGTTTGGTCTTAGGGTTTAGTTTTATTTTTTTACCAACTTAACGACTCAACTACTCAACTATTTAACTTTTTTTACTCTGTGTGAATCTGTGTCCAATTCAGGGGTTAGGATATAGGATTTAGGATTTGGTGGTGTGTGCTTTTTATTAGTATCTATCCGCGTCCATCTGCGTGCATCTGCGGTTTCCTTTTCTTGGTGGTGTGTGTTTTTTACACAAAAAAAATTCTTCTCTGTGGTCTCTGTGTCTCTGTGGCAAAATAGATGGTGAGGCTTGACATTTAATAAGATTTCAACGGACAAGAAGGTATTTATGAAAGTAGGGGTAATTCATGAATTACCCCTTGTCTTGCTTGATTGTAGGGAAAAGGCACTGCCTTTTCCTCTGTGGGAGCGACATCCATGTCGCGATTCGAGTGTTGGTGCCCTCTCTCACAATAAAAATCAAGTCAGGAAGGGCTCTCCCACATATCGCGGCCTCCAAACCGCTCCTACAATGTAATCCCGATGGCAGAGGGTGTAGAGTAAGCTCCAGAAGTGGATACAAGAAGAAATTTCTCATCAAGGTTGAAGATTGAATATTTTAAGGTATAATAATAAATAAAATTTTGGTTCCTATGCAGTTTTTGATTTTATATCAGATATTTAAGTCGAAGTTTTTCTTTCAGCCTTAGTATTTGATTAAAGATTTTCATTTCATTTAATCCACTTCACCCCTTTAATATTTATCTTTTCCCCGCATTCGGGGCAGATAGAGTCTTGCAGGTAAATCTTTATCGTTTCCATTATACCCCTTTTGATGAGTAGAACTCCACAGTTTGGGCAGTAAGTGTTATTTCGTTCGTTTGGGACATTCCCCAGATACACATACTGCATTCCGGATTCCTTTGCAATCTTATATGCGCTTTCAAGGGTTTCAATGGGGGTAGGGGGGAGGTCGAGAACTTTGTGATGGGGAAAGAATCTTAAGAAATGAACTGGTGTTTCCACGCCCAAATTCTCTTTTATCCAGTTTATGAGCTTCTCCACTTTCTCCATAGAATCACCGACTTGCGGGACGAGTAGATTTGTTATCTCAATGTGGATATTATTTTTCTTGAACTCTTTCAATGCTCTATAAACTGGTTCGGAAGAAGGAATCCCGATGTAATTCCGCAGGAATTCTTCATCTCCGGAACCTTTGAAATTAACAGCCACTGCATCAAGATATGGCGCAATCTTCTTGATAGGTTCTGGACTTATGTACCCATTGGTAACATAGGTATTATATAAACCTTCTTTATGAGCCATTTTTGCCGTATCATATGTTAATTCGTAAAATATTGTGGGTTCTGTAAAGGTATAACTCAAGCCCTGACAGCCCCGAGCTTTTGCCCTTCCTACCAACTCCTCCGGGGGAACTGCTTCCCCAATTATTTCTCCCTGGCTCAGTTGCCAATTCTGACAGTATTTACACTTCCAGTTACAACCCTGGGTGCATATCGAATAAGCAAGACTTCCCGGGGCAAAGTGGTATAAGGGTTTTCTCTCAACTTCATGAACCGCTGTAGAGCTAATCTTGTCATAAACCAACGAATATAAGGTTCCAGAAATATTTTTCCTAACCCCACAAACACCTGTTTTCCCGGGAGGGATTATGCATCCTCTGGGTAGCACATAATCCCATCCGCAGAGGTGGCACCTCACTTTATTATCTTTTAATTTTTCATAAAACATTGCTTCTTTCATTTATTCCCCCACATTCATAGACACAGATTTACACAGATATTAACTGATTAAAAACCCCTAACCCTTAAACCTAAGACCCAAGACCCAAGACCTAATAATGACACAGATTTACACTGATAATAAATGATTAAAAACTCAATGAACCCAACGAACCCTATGAACTCAATAAACCCAGAACACACCACCAAGGGATAGGCCACGGTAAACTCACGGTTAATTCTTGATAAAAGCACACACCACCCAAAAAATGAAACCGCAGATGCACGCAGATAAGTCGCTTCGCTTTAGTCCTTTAGTCCTTTGTCATCAGTCTATAGTCAGTAATCTACTCCGACCCACTCAACTACTCAACTACTTAACCATTTAACTATATTATTCGACTCTTGACTAATCCCCACATATCACATATTACATACCACATATCCCATACCACGATAGTCCTAACATACCGACCAACTCACTAACTAATTCATCATTCAAAATTTAAAATTCAACATTTATAACAAACAATTCCACATTCCTAATTCCGCAATTCCGAGATTTAAAACCCTCGATGTAGTCCCAGATGTTTTGCTTTATCTATTACTTCCTGATATTCGTTTCTCATAATAGGTCTTTTGAGTTCTTCATAATTTGTTGCTTTATAACAGGGATGATACTGATCCATTATATTCACATATGAATCAGTAGAAATTTCCCTTGCTATGAATTCCAGCACCTTTTCTGATTCTGCGATATTAAAAGGCAGGACAAGATGCCTTATAATGAGTCCCCTTTCTGCTATACCTGCGTCATTTATCTTCAGGTCTCCAACCTGAGAGTGCATTTCTTTTACTGCTTTCCTTACCACATCCCAATAATCAGGTATTTTAGAGTATTTCCATCCATTCTCATTTGAGCCGTACTTTATATCGGGCATATATATATCTACTATTCCCTTGAGCAATTTTATAGTCTCTGAGCAGTCGTAACCCCCTGTATTATAGACTATAGGAATATTCAAGCCTTGCTCTTTAGCAATCAAAAGCGATTTCATTAATTGCGGCACATAGTGTGTGGGAGAAACCCAGTTTATATTATGGCAGCCTATTTCCTGCAGGCCTAGCATGGCGATAGCCACTTTTTCTACTGATATTTCTTTCCCCTCTCCTTTCTGAGAGATTGTCCAGTTCTGGCAGTAAACACATTTACATGTGCAGTTAGAGAGGAATACGGTCCCTGACCCGTTCCTTCCGACAAGGGGTCGTTCCTCCCCGTAATGAGGAAAAGAAGAACTTACCTTCATCGTGATTCCAGAGTTGCAGGTTCCTTTTTGAGTGAATCTATTAACATTACACTGCCACCCACACAAATTACAGGATGAGAGTTTCTCCCATAATTTTACTACTTTATCTTCAAACGTTTCTTTTGATAATTTAAGATATAATGCTTCCATTTTTCGGTTTATGATTTCCAACCATTGGCTTTCAGTCCATTCCGGATTTATGACTCTTGACTCAAGACTCCCGACACTATACTATTCTATATTGTGGTTCTTTCCCCTCCAGTGCAGCAAGTAAATTCTCACAGGCTATCTTTGCCATACCTTTTCTCGCTCTATACGTTGCACTTGCTATATGGGGAGTCACAACGACATTTCTCAACCTGAGTAAATGAGGATTTACTCCGGGTTCATACTCGAAAACATCAAGGGCTGCACCACCAAGTTTCCCAATTCTTAACGCATCTGCAAGGGCAACTTCATCTATGATAGGTCCTCTACCTGTATTTATTAGAAATGCAGTATTTTTCATCATAGAGAGTTCTTTTTGACCTATAAAATGATAAGTTTCTTCATTCAGCGGTAGGTGAATAGATATAATGTCAGCATTCTTTAGTATCCATTTGTAATCCTTTTTCTTTGCCCCGGTTCCTTTTTCCAGTTCTTCTTTTCTTGAACTATCACAATATACAATTTTTGCACCCAGTGCATATAACTTTTCTGCCACTGCAGACCCAATTCTTCCGGCTCCAAGTATTCCTACCAACCTATCTTTCAATTCATATCCCAGGAGTAGATCGGGCTCCCACCCCGTGAATTTTCCCTGGCGTAGGAATTCACCTGACTCTATAATTCTTCTTATCAATGTAAAAATAAGACCCAATGTAAGTTCTGCAGTTGCGTTGGTGAGGATATCAGGAGTATTGGTAACTATGATGCCTCTCTTTTTTGCCTCTTTGATATCTATGTTATCATAGCCAACTGCATAGTTTGAGATTACTTTTAGATTGTTTGCTTTGTCAAGAACTTCTTTATCTATTTTATTTGCCAGGAGGACTATCGCTCCATCTTTATCCTTTAATCGTTCTCCCATTTCACTGCTTGAGAGAAATTGATTCTTGAGTTGCACTTCCATCTCCACTTTTCCCTCTAATGAGGATAACCACCCTTCGGGAAAAGGGTAAGTTATGTATATCTTATGCATTATGAACCTCCCAAGGATATCAAAAGTATACCAGATATAACACCGGCAATATCGTATACAAGGTCCTTTTTGGATGCACTTCCATTTCCGGAACACTCATCATAAATTTCTTTTGCTATACCTGCTATTGTGCCGACAGAGAAGGAAATATATACCGAGTTCCTCTGGTCAATGCTGCCCATTTTATTGGATATAAGATAAGCAGAAGATGATATCGCTGCAGAATGAATAAAATGATGGAGTTTATCCTCTCCGAACCAGGAATCACTTACCAGTTCTGCTTTTGCGTTTAATGGATCTCTTTCAATCTCTGGAGAAGTTGCGAGAATTAGACTAAAGAGAAAGATCACCGGCTATCCGTTGCATGCCAGAGAGACATATACTTACGAATTCCTCGAGTGTGATGTCCATTTTCTCGCACTGTTTAATGGTTTCCCGTTCGGCGCCTCTTGCAAATTGCTTCTCTTTAAATTTCCTCAAGACGAAATCGGGAGATGTTCCGATGAGTCCATCTGGGTGGACAAGAGCGCTGGCTACAATAAGGCCGGATAAAGCATCGGAAGCGATAAGTGATATCTCCATCTTGGTTTTTGCTTCTTCGTGCCCCGCATGAGCCCTTATAGCGCGTAAGATGTCTTCCTGGACATTAAAATTTTTGAGATATTCTGCCCCTTTAAGTCCATGTTCTTCTGGATTATTTTTTGTTTCCTCGTAATCTATATCATGTAAAATACCCGCGAGAATCCATTTTTCTTTATCTTCTCCAAAATGAAGAGCCAGATTCTTCATGCAGGCTTCAACAGCCAGCATATGTTTTATTAGTCTATCATCCTTGACCCTGGATTTCAGTAACTCCAGTGCTTCATCGTGGTTCACCTCTTTCCTCCTTTATCATTGCTTTTGCCTTTGATTCCATTTCAGGGAAACGTTTTTTTAGTTCTATAGCTGCCTTCTTAAAGAATTTCTTATCTTTACTTTTGTAGAGTGTTTTTATTAGTCGGAGAAGGATATAAGGGGCATCATTGCTATTTCTGTAATTTTTATATGCGATTGCCAATACTCTGGACGACTTATTGTATTGGTTATTCTTGCTATACAAGTCGGCGATGTAGTAAAAATCATAGGGATTAAGAGTTGAAAGGAGTTCCTTTTCCTTTAACTGTGTTTCATAGAATGACAGGATTGATTCTCTATTTGCTTTTTTCTTCCGTAGTTCACGGAAACAGATTTTTGCTATATGTTCTGCTTCCTTTTTCTTGCCATTTAAACAGTATAAATCAATCAATTCTTCCACTGTTCTTACATCGGCGTGATTTTCGTTTAATTTTTTCTCCAGTAATCTCTCCGCAGTATCAACATCTCCTTTGCTCCTTGCTTCCACGGCTTTTGAGAAATCGGTATCTACTAAATTCAGGGTATCATCAACCAGGGGCTTTAGGAATTTTTCTTCTAATCCATAATACTTCATTACGATAACTGTAATAGCACCAAAGCCAAACCCTGCTATATGCGCCCAGAATGCAACATTTGAGTATGCGCTTAGAAGGAATGCTTGAAATAATTGCTGGATAAACCAGAATGGCAAGAAAATGCCAGCGTAGATTGAAAATGTTGTGATTATAGGTGGGAGGAACCATATAAACAGGAAACGTATCTTTGAATTATAATGTCGGACGGCGAATGCACCCATAACCCCAGCAATTGCACCTGATGCTCCAATAAGTGGGGTTGAGGATTGAGAAATTATGGCAAAGATAGTGGAGGCAATAACCCCGGAAAGGAGGTAAAAGGAAAGAAAGAAGGGTCTTCCCCATTCATCCTCAATGTTGCAACCCACCAGCCAGAGAAACCACATATTACCAAAAAGATGCCCAAAACTTGCGTGAAGGAATAGATGAGTTATAAGCGTTACCAGGTTGAAATCAGTGGAAGTAAATCCAAATCGTTTGGTGAATCTTGATTCAATTACTTCTTTATATTCCTGGTATCTTCTATTCCATTCCTCCCACTCTTCATCGGTGAGGCCAAATTCCCTGTTTTGTATTTTTTCTCTCATCTTGTTCAGATTTGTTGCGTATTCCTGGAAATTAATCGCTTTATCTTCATCAAAGTGCTGAATGTACATCTTGTATTCATATTCACACAATTGTTCATTTTTTTTCTGTATCAAATTATCGTCCCGTATCATAATGGGATATGTAAACATGAACACTATGCAATTGATACCGATAAGCGATAGGGTAATAACAGGTAGTCTTCGAACCTTACTTTCAGACTTGATGGGTAGAAATATCATAGCTTCTTTTACTCAGGTAGTTGGTTAGGATGATTGCTTTTTCCTGTAGTATAACAACGTCCTGAAACCTTATTCCGTATTTTCCGGGGAAGTGAAGCCCTAACTGTAAAGATAATATAACACCTGGTTTAAGTATTGATGTATTGTTTGGAGAAATAATTACCCCATTCTTTATGGGGGATAGGGGTATGCCGAGTGGCTCTATGAAGTTTTCCGTATATCCATTTTCCTTTATCAGACCACATACATAATTGTAGACTTCCTTTATAATTTTCCCTGGCGTTATGAATTCAAGAAACTTTCTGTAAATAGTGCTGGTTTTTCTGTATAATTCCTTAAATTCTTCCTTGGGCGTTCCAATAGTATATGTCCTTGCGACTTCTATCCCAACACCAGAGCGTATAAGCCCAAAATTTATGAATAATGGGTCACCGTCTTTTAATTTGGTATTGTTGCTGATAGCAAATGGGTTTGCAGTATTCTTTCCAAATATAACCTTTGTTGGGAATGCCCGCCTTTCACCCCCAAATTCATAGATGCTCTCATCGATTGTATTACGGATTGAGATTTCAGAGCATCCTTCTTTTATTCTCTCTAAGGTTCCTTGCAGTACTTTATTGCAGATTGATGAATTTTCTTTTAGAATAGCAAGGCGGTTTTCATCCGGGTAAAGGAAGCTTTTTAGAAAGGGATCTTCGATAGATACTATTTCATAGCTAGGAAGGTCAATGTCTTCGAATGAACCAATCCTCTTTATTTTTAACTTTTTAAGTATATCCTTAAGTCTTTTTATTGGACGCATTGCATTTTCCCTGAATTTCGGAAGACTCTCCAGTTCTTTCTTTATTTCTTTTCCTACCTTTATCTGAGAAAAAGAGAAGGGATCCCCAATAAGATGGATTTCTTTCTTTGTTATCAAAAGATAGAAGCCTATTTCGATGAAATTAAAAGAGGCATTTATTCCGAGTAGATGAAGGATTTTATATATATCAGTCAGGAGTACTGCATCAAGTTTCTCCTCGGAAATGGTTTTTCTGATGTTACCTAATAATTCCTTATTCACTAATTTCTTTTATCGCTTCAATTGTTTTGAGTTTTCTTTCAGCCTTATAACGAATTGTAGGGTTATCAGTTAGATTTAGAATCTTTTCGTAAACATCTTTAGCCTCATCCAATCTATTCATACTAAGATAAATTCGACCCATTTGCATGAGGCAATCTGTTTTGAAGGTATTAGCTTTGAATTCTAAAAGCGCCTTTTCATAGTATTCTAATGCTCCTATTATATTTCCCTTCTGTTCGTAACACTGAGCTATACCTTGATAGGAAGAAGGAGTAAACAGTTTGTCATGTTTTCCATTTGCAAATTCTTCAAAATTTTCGATTGCTTTATCAAGCTGTCCCTTTTTATAGTAAATGTTAGCGAGCATAAAGGTGGCACGATGGGCAAAGGTAGTTCCCCAGAACTCATTTCTTATCATTTCGAATTGCTGCTCGGCTTGTTCAATTTGACCACTGTTATATACTACAACTCCGATATTGTATTCGCTTCTTGCGCGCTTATGCGTTGCTCTTGCGTGATTACGGTATGCGATTAATGAAATTGCTATTACAATGATTCCAACAGCAGCAATGGCTATTATTTTTTTATGGTGTTCATAAAAAATAATTGTATTCTCGATTGTTTCTTTAAATTCGTCCCGCTTGAGGTCCTTCTTTTTATACTTTCTCATCATTCCTCCACTAATTATATACCCCTGGTAAGATTCGAACTTACGACCTCCGGTTTAGGAAACCGATGCTCTATCCACTGAGCTACAGGGGCACACATATATTTTTATAAAGAATACCTCATTTGTCAATGCTTGTTTTGCCACAGAGACAGGAGAGA
>DAOVFB010000003.1 GCA_030668705.1 Candidatus Stahliibacteriota bacterium | reverse complement strand
TTCCTGCACGGTTTTCAGAATGAGTGTTTTGTTACCCTTCATCCCCACCGTATTTTCGACGCTGATTTTCACTGATTGAACTAATCTAAAGGGCGTATAGCCGAAGCTGGGGCAAAACCTAAGAATCCATCCGTTTCTGTTGGGACATTTAATTAAGCATTTTGTGGAAAATATTGTAGCGTCGGGGTTTATCCCCGACCGACGCGGGGGACAAGCCCCACGCTACCGCAAAAAAGGACAAAAAAAAGGGATTTGGGCACACCATCAGCCATACGCCCCTACAGAAGAATTTCATTGTTAATTCTTGCAATTACTGCATTGCCTGGGTCTGAGCGTAAAATTTTGGAGGATGCCAGTTAAAAAAACAGATAAAATCTTATTCTAAAAACATAGAAAATATTGTTGTATCAGAATAAGAATTCCCTGACACATCCTTCAATCTCTTATTTTAAGAATATTAATGGTGAAGACTGTAGCATTTTCATACCCTAATACACCTTCGTCGTAACCACTCTCTGTCTTTCCTGTTGCATTGCTCTCATATATACCGATTAGAGGAGAAGTAGAAGTCCCAAATACCAATCCTTTTTCCCACGATTCATCAATAATATTCCATTCTTTATCAAAGTGTAGAATATATGTCCAGTATCCTTTGTATATATCCTTCACATAACTACCTGTGTATCCTGAGAGCAAAACTTTATCTCCTAAACACAATAAGTTCACAGTACCAATATCACTTTCAAGCCTGGAAGTGCATAACTTTATTTCCCCTGTTTTTGAATCAAAAAGGAGTATCCTTCCCCATGCGTGAATTGCAAGATATTTCATATCAGTAGAAAAGGACACAGTATGATAATATAACTTCCTCTCTGGCTCCCTGGCTTCCCCTAAGTTCACGGGTTGAGAATCTAATTTCTTATCCCTCTCCTTTTCTTCCTTCGTTTTGGGAACAGGAACAACGGTTCTTGTACCCACATATTTCACCTCTTCTGATTTCCCTGTTTTGCGATTAAAAACAAGGATTTTCCTATCATCACCTTCATAACTTCTCACACATTTTTTTGCAAATTTTTTTGCCTCCCAAATCAATCTACCGTCTTTGTTAAAAAGATAAACCTTCTGATCTCCACTACGCAAGATGTATCTTCCCTGAACTGTAATCTTTCCACCTCCCTCTAATTCTTCACTCTTCCATTTCAATTCACCTTCCGGGAAAGAGTAGAAATAAAGTTCCTTATCAAGTAGAACTGCAATCTCCTTTTCTGAAACAAAGGCGAATTTTATACCTCTGTAAATGTACGGTGAATAGGTTCCATTTTTGTATTCTATCCTACGGCGTAGTTTTTCAATAGGAAGCCCCTTTAGAATATCCCTGAGCACTATCCTTTTACCTGTTTTATCAAAGAACCAGGCGTGTTTTACATAACCTCCTCCAGGAGAAATTTCAACACCAACCCCAGACATTCCATGTTCACATGAATAGAGTTTCTCCCCGGTGATGTCATACACCTGAACTTCTTCCCGTTCAAAGTCTCCCCACCAGAAAATGCCTATGGTCTCACAACTGTCAGAAACTGAGACCTTAATACCAGCACTTTTTTTTATCTCAGAATCCTTCCCATTCTCTTTTGTCCATAAGAGTTTTCCGTCCTGAGTAAAGAGATATACCCGTCCTTTCCAATTTTCTTTTACTGCTCCAATCGCTATATGCCCGCTCTTTTCTGCTATAGCAAAGTCTATCATCTTCCCTTCAAAGGTCTTACTCCAGATGAGTTCTGCCTCTGGAAAGAGTTTTTCGGCTAACGGGAGTTTTTCTGCTGGTTTTTTACTGCTTCCTGATTGACCAATAAAAATCTGCATAAGCAATATAGCATAAAAAATCATAATTCCTCCCTATATAACTAATTTGTTCCAAAACTATCAAAAGACAATACCTTATTTTAGATTTTTACTTCTTAATTTTACTTACTATAATCCATTTCCTTCATCATGTAAAAAAATCACGGTGTTGGGTTTCAAAACCACATCCCTGCCATCCTCTATTCTCACACAAAACACACAAAGGATGCTCGACTGCGCGTGGAAAGCAAAGACAGGTAAACCTCGCAATTTGAGGATAGTAGAGACGAGGCAATGCCTCATCTCTACTATTGCACGAATAAATTCGTGCCCTGTAAAATAGCAAACATTGCACCACAATGCAATAAGATTACATATGGCAAGCGGGGCAAGCCTACAATCTTTTACGACAAGATTCGGCACAAAGCAAGGAGGTTGTCCCAAAATCCAAAATTTCGATCGATTCACGAAAGGGGTGTTCAATTGAATACACCTACCAAATTCTTTTTCTCTCTTTCCCCCTCTGAAAACATAAAAAATAAAGTGGATTGGTGGGGCTCTGCGTCCTCTGAGGTCTCTGCGGTTAAAAAAATTGGGGGTAGGGAGAAATTTCTCCCCCCATTGACAAAATCACCTTCAGGCTTAAAGTATGTGAAGAAGAAATGGCACTTATATCAAGGGTTATCGATATACCTGTATTCTTACATATCGATGAAGATTGCGTTGAAAAAATTGGAGACATCCTCTCGGAGGCTAACCTCTCATTTGACAAGATGTTACTACTTTCAGGCAACACTACCTACAATGTTGCAGGTCAAAGGGTAGTGGATATACTAAAAGGTCTAGGTAAAACAGTTGATGTAATAAAGATTTCGGATTCTACAATAGAAACAGCAGAAAAAGTAAGGTCTTCAATAAAACATTCAAACTATGATGTGGTGATTGGGGTCGGGGGTGGAAAGGTTATTGATGTTGGAAAATATGCAGGAGCTGCAGAAGAAATAAATTTTATCTCGATCCCAACCACTGTTGCAAATGATGGAATTTCCTCTCCTGTATCTGTAATTACATATGGAAGGGAGAAGAGAAGCATAATAACAAAAATGCCCTTAGGAGTAATTGCTGATCTTTCAATAATAAAAAACGCACCTATAAGGACAATTAGAGCGGGAATCGGGGACCTACTCTCCAATATATCAGCTGTTAAGGACTGGGAATTAGCCCGAAAAATCAAAGGGGATAAATTTGATGAATTTGCGGCTTTACTTTCAAGGGGTGCTGCAGAATCAATTTTGACATCAGATTCCGATAACATCCAGGAAGAGGAATTTTTAAAAAACCTGGTGGGCAGCCTGAGTTTAAGTGGGATATCAATGGGCATAGCAGGGTCAAGTAAACCCTGTAGTGGAGCAGAACACAAATTCAGCCATGCTCTCGACACCATTGCAGGTGGGCCTGCTCTCCATGGAGAACAGGCAGGTCTTGGTCTCATCCTTACTACCTACCTTCGAGGTGACGATTGGAAACGTATCATTTTAATATTTAAAAAATGGGGCATACCAACAACAGCTATAGAGTTGAATATTTCAAAAGGTGATGTTATAAAAGCTCTTGTTTACGCCCTCGAGATAAGACCGGATCGTTATACCATCTTAGAACATATCGGCATTGATAAGGAAAAAGCCCTTGATGCAGCAGAAAGAACAGGAGCCATTTAATAATGGGAGAATTCCATGCTTAAAAGTGGAGTAATAGGTGTAGGACACATGGGACACCACCATGCAAGAATTCTATCAGAACTTCCGGATAGTGAATTAGTCGGGATATGCGATATTGATGAAAGCAGAGGTAAGGAAATAGCCAAAAAATGTAATTGTTCCTTTTTTAAAGACAGAATAGAGCTTCTCAAGCTAACAGATGTAGTTGTAATAGCAACCTCAACTTCAACACACAGAGATATTGCACTTGATGCTCTCAAGCAAGGGAATCATATCCTTGTAGAAAAACCAATATCACTCGATTTACGGGAAGCTGAAGAGATTATCTCCACTGCCCTTGGAAAGAACCTTCTTCTCCGTGTGGGATATGTAGAACGTTTCAACCCTGCTATCCTTGCCGCCAGGGGAATTGTTGAGAGACCACTTTTTATTGAAGCACACCGCCTATCGCCATTTTATGGAAGAGGAACAGATGTTTCAGTTGTTCTGGACCTTATGGTCCATGACCTCGATATAATACTACAATGCATCAAGAGTCCAATTGAACATATATCAGCCTGTGGAATTCCTGTTCTTACTGATAATATAGATATAGCTAATGCACGGCTGGAATTCAAGAATGGAGCTATAGCCAATCTGACTGCCTCGCGAATATCTTTAGGGAAATTAAGAAAGATCCGTTTCTGGCAGAAATATTCCTATATCTCTGTTGATTCTCTTAACAAAAAAGTAACTGTGTATCATAGAATGATAAATAACGGCATGCCTGAGATTACAGAAGAAGAAGTCGAAGTCCCCACTGAAGAACCGCTTCGATTGGAAATCCAATCGTTCATCGATACTTGTTTAGAAAACAAGAAAATAGAGGTTAACCCTGAAGAAACAAGAGCAGCTTTTACCCTTGCTCACCAAATCTTAGATAGGATTGAGAGTAGAGCAGATAGAGTAAATATTAATTTGCCCCATAAAGAAAACCCTTAATGAAGGCACTATTCATTACCGGAGAAGCCTCTGGCGATCTCCATGCTTCCAAACTTATTAGATCGTTAAAACTAATTAGACCCGATATACAATTCTTTGGTATCGGGGGGGATAAAATGATTGAAGAAGGGGCCCGGATTATCTATCCCTCTGATAAAATAAGCGTTATAGGTTTTAGTGAGGTTTTTAGTAAGCTTTCCTCCTTGCGAGAAGCGCGGAGAGAAATCTCCAGGTACATAAAGAGAGAATACTTCGATTTTGCAGTTACCGTTGATTTTCCAGGATTTAACATTCCTATTGCCAGGCATTTAAAAAATAATGGTATACCGGTTTTCTATTTTATAACCCCACAGGTGTGGGCATGGGGGGGCTGGAGAGTGAGACACCTCAGGAAATACTTCAGACATCTTTTCGTTATATTACCCTTTGAAGAAAAATTTTTTAGGAAAGAGGCAATAAATGTCACCTACCCGGGAAATCCCCTGCTGGATATTGCAGTTGCCCCGGGTAAGCTTAAAAGGGAAGACCTGTCAAAAGGCGACCTTTTAGTTGCCCTGCTCCCTGGTTCAAGAGAATCAGAGATAAAAAGGCTCCTGTCTCCTATGCTCGGTGCATTCATGTTATTTAAAAAGAACCATCCAGGGAGCGAAGCGGTTGTTGCCATACACAACGAGAAACTTCTACCACTCATAGAGGATGTTGGGGGAAAACTACTGGACAACATACCTGTATTTTGTGATAAGACCTATGATATACTAAAAGCATGTGACCTTGCAGTGGTTACTTCTGGTACGGCAACAATCGAAGCAGGGATATTCCATACACCTATGGTAATTGTCTACAAATTATCACTTCTATCCTTAATTATCGCCAGGCTTCTGGTTAAGGTTAGGTATTTTGGCCTGATAAATCTTATATATTCCGAAAAGGTGGTCCCTGAACTTTTTCAAAAGGATGTTAACCCGAAAACTATAGCCAGTGAACTTGAGAATATATATACGAATAAGGATAAGATATCAGAAAAACTGGGAGAATTAAAGCATAGATTGGGTAATCATGGGTGCTATGATAGGATCGCTCATTCGCTCCTTTCTATGGTTTAGCGGACCAACCTTACTTACAGCATTTATATTAATCCTGGGACACACCTGGAAATTACATTTTCATGGATGGGAACACATTCTTGAATACAATTCCTCTGTTTTCTATGCATTCTGGCATGAAAATATGCTGCCTGTGCTCTTCTCTCACAGGGGTAGGGGTGTAGGAATAATTGTGAGTACAAGTCCAGATGGAGAACTCATAAGCCGCGTACTTAAGATTCTTGGATACAAAGTTTTCAGGGGAGATACCGAAAAGAGAGGGAGAAGAGCTATGCAGGAGTTAATACAGTATGGAAGGGAAGGCAGGGAAATCGCAATAACCCCGGATGGACCAAAAGGACCCCGAAGGGAAGCTAAAAGAGGAACTCTTGTGATTGCAAAAAGAACCCGGCTTCCGCTCTTTGCTGTAAAAATTGAAGCAAATCATTGTTTTCGATTCTCCTCATGGGATAGATTCATGCTTCCGTTGCCATTCTCTCTAATTGATATCACAATCGAAGGGCCCATTACACAACTGGATGAAAAAACTTTACAGAAAGCCCTCTCTAATTAATTATTGAAACATACATTACTGAACCCATAATCTTATCAAAGAGTACTCATTGTTAAAATTCCGGAGGATTAGTTTAAACTCTATGGGAAGAATTCCTATGGGAAGAATTCATATCCTTAAACTGAAGTTTATAAAGTCGGGCATATACCCCTCCCCTATTTAACAGTTCTTCATTATTCCCCTGTTCTACAACTTCTCCTTTATCAAGAACGATTATTCTATCAACACCCCTCACGGTTGAGAGCCGATGAGCGATAATTATTGTTGTCCTCCCTTTAAGCAATTCAGCTATTGCATCCTGAACTAATTTTTCCGATTCAGTATCAAGAGAAGAGGTTGCCTCATCAAAAATCATAATGGGAGGGTCTTTAAGGATCGCGCGGGCTATAGATATTCGCTGTCTCTCCCCCCCTGATATCATCCCTCCCTTTTCTCCGATCTGTGTATTTACTCCTTTTGGAAGAGCATCAATAAATTCCTTGAGATGGCTTCTTTCCAAAGCTTCGTTAAGTTTGAGTCCTGTTGCACGAGAATTACCGTAAAGTATGTTATTCTTGATAGAGTCATTAAAAAGGATAGCCTCCTGTGACACTAATCCTATTCCCTTCCGAAGGCTCTTTAAAGTAAAATCCCTGGCATCCTTACCATCTATCTCCAGCCTGCCAGTAGTCGGATCAAAGAACCGAGGAATTAAATTTACCAGTGTGGTCTTGCCAGACCCAGAAGGACCCACAAGAGCAATCGTCTCGCCCTTTTTTATCTCGAGGTTAATATTCCTGAGAATTGGCTTGGACTCGTCATAACAAAATGAGATATTCTCAAATAGAATCGACTTGTTAAAAGAAACTAATTTAGCTTTTCCATCGTCCCTGACGCAATTATCTGCTTCAATAACCTCAAGAGCACTCTCCATTGATGTAAGCCCATGTTGTAGATCTCCGTAAGCTAGATTTAATTGGCGAATAGGTTGCTGCACTAAAATGATACTACCGAGGAAAACCAAAAACTTATCGGGAGTAATAATACCTTTATATATAAGAATTCCACCCACTCCGAGTATAACTCCTGCAAGGATTGCACCAAGAAGTTCTGAAGAAGTAGGTAGAAACCCCTTCAGCAGATGACTCTTTACATAATTCTTCCGGTACTGGACATTTGCATCCTTGAATCTATTTATTTCATACTTTTCCATACTAAAAGCCTTAATAACTTTGATCCCCTGTAGCATCTCTGATGCCAGTGTATTCAAGAAGGCCCTCTGCTTTCTTAAGGTCGTAAACCTCCCCCGAACCTTCTTACCTATGAATTGTATGATCCATAAAGTAACAGGAGTGAGAACCAGAGAAATTAGAAATAACCTCCAGGACGCCCAGCACGCCAATCCAAGGTACACGATTAGAAGAAAGCTATTCTGGCCGAGATGGATTATTCCTCTTTTTAAGGCAAAACTAATCTTCTCTGTGTCGTTTGTCATCTTTGAAAGCAATTCACCCGATTTTCTCCTCGAATGAAACCCATAAGAGAGAATGGTCAATCTTTTAAACATATCCACTCTGATATCTTCTATTGTTTTCTGTTCAAGGGAATTTGATAGATAGTAGAGTAGAAGGGAAAAAGGGAATTTAACCCCATATATTAGAACAAGGGATAAGGCGAGTTTCCAGAGGCTCTCCACTCTATCACCCTTTCCTATCCAGTTAATTAACCACCGAAAAATCCATGGACCACTACTTGCATGTGCCTTCCCAAATAGTGAAGAGACAATAGGTATAATCATACCAACAGTAAAACCACTTAGAATGGCAACTATTATCATTACAAGGAGAACACAAAATAATAAAGCTTTATATCTAAAGAGATATTTCCCCAGTTTCTTTAACATAATTAATAATTTACTGGTATACAAGTATAAATCAAGAGCATAAAAGAGCAAATAAATGATAACAAAGAAAACACTTTATCCCTGCCTGACAAAACTTGGCTGGGATGCAGGTCTTGGCCAATGTGGGAGTGGGCTTCTGGTTCGCGATGATTGTAGAGAAAAGGCCTGCCTTTTCTATCTGTAGGGACAGGTCTTGCACCTGCCTTTCTGTAGAGGCAAGATAAATCTTGCCCTGGGCGTGGGGAATTTTAAGCACCTGTGCTTGGTTATTTATCTTCATTTTCAAACATCTTATAAAATAGATTTTCAATATCCACACGTAATTCCGGATTTTGCTTAGTTAGAAATGATATAAATTTAGACCCACCTACGTAAAATGTGATACGATTATATGGTTTTTCTTTTCCGTAGTGGTTCTCCTCTAAGCCAAGTTTGCGTCTGATTCTGTTTTCTATAAGGCGGGCAAAGCCTTCTTTCCACTCCTGCCAAACCATATATTCAAAGTCTTTCTTTTTTAATGTTTCTTTCAATTTTTCCCTACACCTATTTATGCCCTTTGAATCATCTTGTTCGAGTGATTTTAGAAAGTTAGAGTAAATTTTTGTGAAGGTGCTATCTTCGTAAGGGAATGGATAATTCAACTCCCATGAAGGGTCGCCACTTTCCTTCGCAACTTCCATATTTGATTTGAGTTTTTCTTCGCATATCAAAAATTGATTACAGTGCATAAATTCATGAAATATTACTGCATAACCTTCCAATGATTCAAAGACATCTCCAGAAACGATACAGCATGGTTTACCTTCGTAACTTGGAAGAGGAAATGCAGCTCTAACACCCTTAGGAATAGGCATAGGAGTCGGGGCTTTTTTAACGAATGAATATTCATTTCCGGAGGAGTCAAGGTCAAAAATAAAAAAAGTATTCTCTTCTACTATTACAACCGGGAAAAGGTTTTCAAGAAAGGTATGAATCGATTTTATTTTTCTCTGAATTTCAAATATCTTCTGCAATCCTTCATTATATTTCTCTTTTATTTCCTCGGGGGTTGCTATAGGTTTAACAGTTGCATTAAGAATTTTATGAGAGTTCACCTTCTCCCACAATCCCTTGGGCAACATACAGTTCATGATTACAAAGGAGAATGTTCTTTTGGGAACCAACTTTTCTCCTTCCCTGCAAACCCCGGGCAACTCAAAAGTCTTGATGATATTCCTTTTATTATCCAGAAGTTCAAATTTGAAATTCATTGTCATTTCATCAAAACTCCTTGCGGTATCCCTTCCTGGTATGTATTTAGCTTTACCTGTAATCTCGACATTGCCAACTCCCTGTGCCCATAAATGAGGTATCTTTTTCTTCTCCAGTTTGCTTTCTATTACTTCAATTTTCCCATAGATATTAGCTTCTTTTCCTGCAACTCTAGGGGGCAGAACTAAGAGCGAAAGTAAAGTGATTAGACATAATCTACTTTTCATTATTCCTCCTATTTTTGAAATGATTCGAATCATACTCCTATCATGTCAAGGTTCAGGTCTATTCCCCACTTTTTCTGAGTTAATTTATAAATATTGCGTTGCAATTTGTCAACCTTAAATAATTCAATCTCGGTGCTATCCAGGGAAACCTGGGCTCAGGTCAAAGTCAAAAACAAAGGAAAATATTAGAGGTGGGCGAACCCACCTCTAATATGATTATCTTATCGCAGTAAGTTTTCCTGTAACCCTCTTTCCATTCAGTTCGACGCTGTAAAAATATACACCCGAGGATACAGAATTACCTTTTTTATTTCTCCCATCCCAGCTCATGCTTTTCACTCCTGCTGTCTTTTCCATTCTTTGATACCCTGCTACCTCCTGTCCTGCAACATTGAATATCTTAAATGCAACATTGCCAGGGTTGGGAATCTCAAAGTATATCTCTGTTGAATGGATAAATGGATTGGGGAGAACATTTAGAATCCTTAAATTATTATCAAAGGATACAATAGGATTATCGTCTACACCTGATGCCTCTGCCCATGTAATCGCATTGTGGAGGAGAAGCATCATATCCCCAGTCCAATTCCCATAATCTCCAGGAAGCCCGTTGAACCCAAAAACACCACCAGCTGGGTAAGGAACATCCATTGTCCCTATGAACCATTCTCCGTCGTCCCACTTTGCAACAGAATCTGCACCTGGATTTATAACAAGTGAATCCCTGTATCGATCTGAGACAGTTGTTACACCGCTCATTATGGGATGCGCTGGGGCATGCCACCCAAGATTTGCATAGGCATGATGATTACCACCTGTTGGGGAGCTAAATGGATTATATATTGATGTCATTATTGCGCCACCAAGGGAGTTTCCCTGAGTGTACCAGGAGAATCCGCAGGTAATAACCCATTTACCTCCATCTACGAATGCAGCAAGGGTGTCACCAAGTGCATCTTTGTCCAGATGAGAAGAATTTGGCCAGGTAAATATAACATCGTACAGTGATAAATCATGCATCATCGGGGTATAGTATCTTGTATTCATATGGTCCACATTCCCTATATCAGCATATCCCATCAATGAGTTACGGGTATCTGGCTGGTCAGAATCTGAAATTGCCATAAGTACATTCGGGGATACACCTTTATCCCAGTAGAGAATCATATTCTCAAGAATATCTGAATATCCATGATGCCAGGCATACTCAAAGGGCTGCATCGTTGTTATTACACCGCCCTCGCCAAATCTAAAGATTACTGCTGCAGGTTCGTCAGGGATACTGTCCCTTATTATTTCGTATGCATCAAGGGGTAAATTTACCAGATATCCATGGGTAGAAGAATCCCAATTATCAAGTTCGCCATCTGATATCTGGTTTGGTATATTCACAATTGGGTGCCAGGAGGAAACGATATTCATTATTTCGTTTACTTGATGAGAACTCGTAAATCCACCGGGCATTACAAGACCTGACCAGGGGTCAACACTGGAATCAGCCCCATTTAACTCAAATACACCACCTGCAGAAATCCAACTCTCCCACCAGGTTCTGTTTGTTTCAATATGCTGATATAAACTACCTGGCTGCATACTGCTAATTATCACCTTTGTATATATGGATAGATCCGCAAAACCCATATCAGAGGATGTGAATACCTTGAATGGAATGCCATTTGCATAGAGAATATCCTTATTAGACCTAAAAGTCCAGGGTTCTCTATCCTGAAAAAGTGCAACCCTTGAAATGGAATATCCCACATCTATCCTGTATATCTGGTCACCATAAAAAGTATTAAACCACATATCGCTTCCATCAAAGGCAATACCCTCAACCCTATTAACCGAAGGATTCCCAGGAGGTGTATAGGAATTCAAAAGAACAGGTGTCCCACCGCTGATATCCATCTGTTTGAGCAGGTCATCATAGGAATCTAAAATCCATATTGTTCCATCCTTACCCACATAGGCAATATCCATAGACCAGTCAACAATTCCACCAATGTACCACTGCTGCTGGATGTTCATAAGTGTATCTGTCTTAAAGAGTGTATCCCCGGCTATTGAGGTAATATAGAGATACTCACCATCGCTGCTTACCCCCCTTACATATGTACCTCCAGGTGCAGCATAACTGGCAATGAGTACCCCTGCCTTTGTTACCTTCCTTATCATCCCATTTGTAAAGTCGGCAACATACATAATGTCATTTACAAACCCTATACCCATACAATTCCCTGTTGTGGGCATATTCCAGGTTGAATTAACAGAGCCGTCCTCAGGGTCAAGGGCATTCACTGTGGCATAACTACCAGGACCATTACCTGATACGAGCCACAGGTATCTACCATCCCATTCAAGCCCGTTATTGTTTGTCCTTGGTGCAGGAAAGGAGTCAATAGTATTCGCATACCTTGTTCCCTTTGCAGGATAGACAATCCCTGATTTTTCAGATGCTCCACTTGCCTCTTTGGGAACCGAAAGATATTTTGTAATAACCGGTTGAGTTTTAGAAGCAGGAATCTCTGTCTGATCTTCAGCACTTGAGACAGCAGGATTTCTTACAGTGATAGATTTAGACTTAGTCTTCTGGGTAACTTTTTTTTCTACATTTGGGCTAATAGCTCCAACAATGAGAAAAAACAGAACTGGCAAGGCAAATAACATTACCTTTCTACGCATAACAACCCCCTTTTTTGTTCTATAAAAGAACGGTTAATAAATTTTGCCCTTTAAAACCTTATTAATTATTATATGAATTATATAGAAATTTCTCTTCACGTCAATATCATATGGGGGAAAAATGGGGTCAAATCTCGACACTTGACAAGTCGAAAGGGGGCGAGGATTGATTCCATAATATCTTTAGTAAATGTTTTGACTATTCCATTTCCATTGGTTACAAAAAAGAAAATCTATCTCGGTGCCCTTGTGGAATAGTAAAGGGATTCCACTTGGCAAGCTTTAATTTGTGACAGTAGTATAGCATTTGTTGCGTTAACCTGCGTTAAGAATCGAGCCCGGAAGGGCTCTCCCACAAGATTAGTCCAAAGTCAGGAGCTGAATAACATAGTTAATTGGTTGAATGGTTGAATAGTCGAGTAGGCAAAAGGAAAAAGATCGAGGCTGGAAAGCCTCTCCCACAACGGGTTTGATAAATCAAACCCCTACGGTTTGGGCTTGCCCCGTGGGAGGAACGACCGTATCGGGGTGTCTCTGTGGCAGAAAGAGGGGTTAGATTAAAACTCTAAAAAAGGACACTCTTGACATAACATAGTGAATTAGTATCCTATGGTAAA
Source organism: Candidatus Stahliibacteriota bacterium (assembly GCA_030668705.1). Classification (GTDB taxonomy): domain Bacteria; phylum Hydrothermota; class UBA3072; order UBA3072; family UBA3072; genus DAOVFB01. The sequence continues at coordinate 28,738 of DAOVFB010000003.1, read as the reverse complement.
TAAATTATAAGGGATTTAAATGGTTTAAACGATGTTAGAATTAATTATTTCTGCAATATTTCTTGTATCTCCAAGTGATTCAATCTCTGTCCCTTTTGATATTACTATCGTCTTTGATCCCCCAGAGGACCCCAAATCTGTAACGGTCTATCTTGATGGTGAGGAAATAGAGGGAGAAAAGGACAGGGACTATTTTTTCAAACAGATAAACAGCCTCCCACAGGGGGAACATTCAATCAAACTCAGTATTAATGAGGAAAAAAGAGAGTGGGGATTTATAGTCATCAAAGGAAAAGAAATACTACCACTTGACATATGGGGCAATATATCCCTTGGTATGCAAAATTACTATTACTCTGATACTTCCTATTCAGTAGAAAGTGGACCCGTCTATGGAGTGGATATTTCCCTTTCTAAAGGGAACCATCTGTTTAACCTCTCTATCTTTCACGACCCAGATTACCCATCAGAATGGTATCCATTTCTCAGCTACTCCGGGAACCGGAGGTATCTTGAAATGGGTTACATATATCCTTTCCTTGATGAAATTACCATCTACGCACCAGCTGGATTCGGCATTACAGGTGAAATAGACATAGGATTTCTAACCCTTACCCCAATATTTCTCTATTCTAAAAGCTATGATTCCCTGTTTATAGAATATCCGCGGTGCTATTACGGAGGAAAAATAAGCCTATCTTCAAAAAGCCTATATCTCGGAGTTACATTGTATAGAGCAGAGGATGACACATCAGATATTAAGGGATTCCCTTTTACTTCTCCAAAACAATCCCTGGTTCTTGCTCCCGAGTTTAAATGGCAGATGATAGAAGAATTTTCATTAAAATTAAAAGGCGGCTATTCAAGAGGAAACGATAACCTGTTCATTGATACTCTTATCTCTGGAAACGTCATTGAAGGGAACATAATCTACGAATCAAGCTTCAATAGCATTACAGCTGGTATAAGGAGGGTATCCAAAGATTATCTAACTCTGGGGAATCAATATCTCTACACCAACAGAGTTTCCACCTTTCTTTCTGGTATCTATGAAAGAGAGCTTTTCTACACAGATTTTGACCACCTTGTGTATAAAAAAGACGGGAATATAGGATTCTCCCTCATGCAGACATTGAAAGTATACCTCGCACATTGTTTCTCACCAATTGTCGAATATCAATGGGTTAAGTACCATGAATATAAAAATGAAGAATACCAATATGGGGCAATTGGATTTGAATCAATGTTTGGTGACCTCCAGATATACAACACCTTTGGAATATATAGATATCCTTATGCTGACACTACAAGCTCACTCAAGTTATCGTCTTCTCTATACTGGTACCCCGGAGACCATAGTATAGGAATTGGGGGAGCAGTCTCTAAGCAAAGCGATTATGTCAGGTTTGATTTAAACATGGACCTACATCTTAAATTGTGGGAGCTCGGATATCTTGAGATATATTATTACCCGTCAATTGAGGAAAGTTATGATAAGCATTCTCTCAGGGTAGTCTACGAATGTGGCTTTTAGGGAACTATTTTGGGCTTTTTTCATCTAAAGAAATAGAAAGGAGAAAATAATGGTATTATTAATTATTGGAGCAATATTAAATTTTTACACTAATGATGTAGTAATTAAGAGAGCCGACAGCACCTTTATACCCTATCTGGGTATGGAAGTGCTGGACGAAGATACTGTCATCGTGAAGGATAGCTCTAAAGCAGAAATTTTGTATTCGGATAGTAGTAAGTTGTTCGTAGACGAAAATTCAACGCTCACCACAACGAGCGGCAAAAAAAGAAGTGTGTTTTTGTCTCTGGGAAGAATATGGGCAAAAGTAAAGGGTCTCGTAAAAGGTGAATCTTTTGAAGTAAGTAATCCCGTGTCGGTATCAGGAGTTAGAGGAACAGAATTCACTGTCTCTTATAAGGATGATGAAGCAGAAGTGAAGGTGTTGTCTGGAAAAGTAAATATCCGAGAGCTTGCAACTGGCAGCGCGGTTCTTCTGGAAAGAGAAAGGATGGCACAGGTAAAAAGAGGTATGGCGATAGAGGTAAGGAAATTCAAAATAGAGGAGATAAAACGCTGGTATAGATGGAAAGAGGATAATCTCAAAATCCTTTTGAAGAAAATAGGGATAGCAATCCAAAGAGGAGATATACTGAAAGCAACCCTCCTGATCGACCAGGGATATGCCCTGGCAAGGAGATTAGGACTTACGGACGAGTACAGAAGCAAAATCGACCAACTAAAAGAAGAGTATGAAACAATAAGGAAGAAACAGGGAACACTCAGAGGTAAAATACAGAATATTCGATATACCATAAGAAAGACAGCTCCTCTGTTTGTAAGAATAGATGCCCAACTGATTGATTTAAAGGGTATGGTTGATCAATTGTCAAAACAGAGAAAAGAACTCGGAGAATTTATAAGGGAACACAAAAAAGAAGAAGCAATTCAACTACTCTCTTCAATAAATTTCCTTATCGATCAAATTGAGCGCAGGATTAAAAATATCCCAAGAGCGGAATTAAATCGAACCGTGAGTGAAATTGAGAAAGATTATCAGTTTATAAAACAAATAGAGAGAGAAAAATGGGTAGGTGAAGAAACGAGAGATGAAATAGAAACCACGGTTAAAAGAACAAAGGATTTAAGAGATAGAGTAAGAAGACTCAAAGTAATGTTGGATAAAACCATATCTGATTATGATAGGCTCCGAGAAGATATATCTCGTTTGAAGCGTAACATATAAAAAACAAGTTTAGCGGAGACTATGGAAAATGAAAAGAAAGATCAAAGGAGAAGATTTGAGGAAATTGCCAGGGATTTCACGCCAAGGATATTTAAAATGATATACAATATGACAGAGGATTATGAAACCACTAAGGATCTAACTCAAGATGTATTTGTGAATGCATGGAAAGGATTCAGTAGTTTTCGCGGTGATGCTTCAATATATACGTGGATATATAGAATCGCCCTAAACAGGGTATTTCAATATAGGAGGAAGAACGCTAGAAGGAAGATAATATCAATCGATGATATCAAACCTATCAAGATGAAAGAAAATCCAGAGAAAAATTTCTTTAAGGAAGCGGATAGGGCACTTATAAGAAATACCATACAGGACCTCCCCGAGAATTACCAGGCTGTACTTATCCTGCGTTACTATGAAGACAATGACTATGCAACTATAGCAAAAATATTAGGGATACCTGTTGGTACGGTGCGCTCGAGACTTCACCGAGGTATTTCAACACTTACAAACCTTATAAAGGAAAGAATATGAAAAATAACAGATTTGATGATATGATTCAAGGATATATTGATGGCGAACTTAATATTAATGAAGAAAAAATTCTAAAGGAACACCTCAGGAGTTGCAAGGAATGCCAAAAAAAGCTGGAGGAGAAGGAAAAGATCGCAGAGCTAATAAAAAAGACAAAAGAAGATGTTCTTATTCCAAAGGATCTTATAAGTACGATAATCAAAGAAACAACCGAAAGAAGAATATACAGAATTAACTGGAAGTATGTAACTCTTGGTGCTGCTGCCATGTTAATCTTTTTTATTATCCTATTTACTTATCTGAATAAACCTGGGATTCACATCACAAAAGAAGTTGAAAAACCTGAACTATTAACCGAACCTCGCAGGCAAATTGAGAAAAAAGAACCTATAGAGCATCCATATAGGAAACCTGAGGTTGCCATAGACCAAGAAGAAAAAGAGAGTGAAAAGGAAGTATTTGTATCTAAAAAATCCACTAAACCTGAGTTTGAGGAAACACGCCTTGTCTTCCCCGAAGATGGATCTGTTGTAGGAGAAGAATTTGACGTGGTAATTATCTTGAAAGAGCCAGGAAAAGAAATCGCGTTGAATATAGATGGAGAGAAGAAGGTTTTTGATACAAAGAACTCGAATATACTCTATATAAAAAGCGATTCCCTTCCTGTATTGGAGAATGGAATTCATTACCTCTCACTATTAGAACCAGTCCAACAAGCAATTACATTCCATAAGGAGGGATGATGTTTATTCTGCTATTGCTTTCCTTAGAGCTTCAAATTTCACCTAACCCGATAGAAGGAGGCACGGGAGAGAAAATCCCATTCACTGTAACAATAATGGATGAAGACGGGAAATTGCTTACAGGGGAAACTAAATTTGACGTTGTCCCCTATGACCTTGGGCAGGTAGTAGGTGGTGTTTTTATCCCAAAAAGAGAAGGTAGGGGGGTATTAAGATGTAGGGCAACGGTGGATGGAAAAACTATTGCAGGTTATACATATATAAGGATTACGGGAGGAAAGAGAGCAAAGATAGTCCCTGATATAGTTGTTATAGAACCGGGAGACAAAATTCAATTTAGAGTTTTAAATGGGAAACCTTTAAAATGGAAGATTATACCGGAAGAAATAGGTTATATCAATGATGGGCAATTCACTGCAAAAAAACCGGGTAGGGGACGCGTGGTAGCTATATTGGATAATAAGAATATTGTAAGTGCATTTATTAGAGTAAAAGGAAGTTTAAAAACACTGGAAATAGTTCCGAAGTTCATAAAAATTAAAGCTGGTGAGAAAATACAGTTTTTCATTAAAGAGGGTGGTGAAGTAATTTGGAGGATAGAACCAGAAGACATAGGAGTAATAGATAAAAATGGATTGTTTCACGCTAAAATCCCCGGAAGAGGTATTATAACTGCAAAAACAGAGGAAGGAGGAGTTGAAAAACTCGGAAGGGCTATAGTCATCGTGTCGGGAAAACTCAAAGTAAGGATTATACCCGAAAAAACAACCCTTCATCCTGGAGAAATGGTGCGCTTTCAGGTAAAGATTGGAACAACCGAGTTAGGAGAAAAGGATATACCCGTCCGCTGGAAGGTAATTCCCAATCAGTGTGGTTTTATAAGAAGGGATGGGACTTTCTTTGCAGGGAAAAATCCTATCATTGGTAGGGTAGTCGCAATAGTACCCCAGCGTTTTGGGGGTGGAATTGCTTCCGCCAGGATATCAATTGTTCCAGGTAAGTTTAAAGATTTAATCGTAACACCACGTTTTAAGGAACTTAATTTAGGAGAAGAGTATACATTTAGAACACTTCAAACCATACCTGTTCACTGGGAGGTGGTTCCAGCGGATCTTGGTATTGTTAACCAGTATGGAACTTTTACACCTAAGAGAAACGGCTCAGGGATTATTATCGCAAAACCATTGGAAAACATAAATATAAAACCTGGCAAAGCTCTCATTGTTATCGGAGCAAACCCAAACATACATCTATATCTACCTAACGAAATAATTGAAGGTTTCAGTATACGAATCAGGGTAAAAACAATCCTTAATGAAGGTTATAAAGTATTCTGGTATCTTTCGCCACAGGATGCGGGTAAGATTTCACCAAATGGTACATTCTATACTAATCGCCTTACGGGCGGAAAACAAAATCAACCGGTAACAATCTTTGCTATCTTTTATAGAGAGAGACAGATAATTGGTTGGGGTAGTGTCAGGACGACAATAAGAAAAAGATAAATCTAAATAAGAGAGAAGGATTGACAGTTTTGCTTTATTATATAAATTATGGGCTAAAAAGGAGGGTTTAGATGGGAAAGCGATGCGCAATCTGTGGAAAGACAACACAATTTGGTAATAAAGTAAGTCATTCCAAAAGGAAGACCAAAACCAAGAATAAACCTAATCTTCATAGAGTAAAAGTTATGATTAATGGTGAGGTAAAAAGGATTTACGTCTGCTCAAAATGCCTGAAGGCTGGTAAAGTTCAAAAGGTTGATTAATTCTACTCTAAAAACACCCATATTTATTGTATCTGCCTGTCTTATAGGAATGAATACACGTTATAATGGGAAAAATTCCTTAAAAGATGAAATTCTTCTCTTATTTGAGAAGGGGATTGTAATACCTGTTTGCCCGGAAATTCTCGGCGGTTTAGGTGTTCCAAGACCTAAAGCCACTATTAAAGGGGATAGAATTATAAACGAAGAAGGAAAAGATGTTACGGAAAATTTTAAAAGAGGGGCGAAGGAATTTTTAAATTTTACAAAAAAAATAAAACCTGAAAAAATATACCTCAAAGAAGATAGTCCTTCCTGTGGTGTAAAATATACAAACATCAATTGGAAAAAGCAGGAAGGAAGTGGTATTATTACCAGATTACTTATAGAAGAAGGATATAAAAATATATACGGAGTTAATTAAAAAAACTACTCAATAACAACCGGCATCAATAGATATAGAATATCTTTTTCTTCTCCCTCTACTATAACAGGTTTGTTTGATTCTCCAAATTTTAAGGATACCTTCTTTGAACTAATGTTATGGAGAATTTCAATAAGATAGTTAGCAGACAAAGCGATATTTATTTCTTTACCACTGTATTCTCCGTTGATTTCTTCTTTTCCTTCTCCTATTTCCGAAGAAGCGCTGAGCAATAGGTCCCCTCCTATATCCATTTTTACAGTTCTTGATTTATCATTAGAGAATATTGAAACCCTCCGGAGAGAAGAGATAAAGGAATCTCTTTCTATTTTTAGAATATTTTCGTTTTTATCGGGTATAGCAGATTTATAATTAGGGAAGTCAACCTTTATTAACCTTGAAACCATTGTAAATTCATTCCCAATATAATAAATCCGACTTTCATCTATTCCCACCCACATCTCTTTGCTTTCAGATAAAGAAACTTGTTTGAGTATCTTTGGAGGTATAACTATCTCAAAGGATTCTTTTCCTAGGTCAATACTTATCTCACTGTATCCTAGTCTAAAACTATCCGTTGCTACCATTTTTAACTTACTTTCTTTATACTCCCATAACATTCCGCTCATATTTCTCTTTGCAGTGTCCTCGGGAATAATAAAAATTAATTTATTTATTGGTTTTTTTATCTCTTTTGTATTTATCTTGAATGCATTTTCTTTATTTATGTCAGGCTCTAGGGGAAAGTCTTCCTCTTCCATTAAAGGCAAGAAAAAATATCCCTGGTCGTACTCGACTTTTATTCTATTCCCTTCTTTTTTAAATGTAGCTTTACCTTTTAATTCTCGTATCATAGAATAGAGGGTTTTTGCTGGTATGATCATTACACCTTCTTCCTCAATATTAGCAAGATTTGTTGTATAGCTAATTGAAGTATCAAGATCTGTTCCAAAAATATGTATTGTTTTATTTTTTGCTTCTACACGAATATTAGAAAGTACAGGGAACGTTGTGTGTTTAGGAATAACTTGATTAACTATACTTAGTTCTTTTAAAAACTCTTCTGTTTCTATTGAGAATAACATATTCTTCCTCCTATCTTACTATTCTATTTTTATTTGTAGTTATTGTTGTGGGTGTGGAAAAGTGGAAAAACTGTAAAAGTATATTACTGCATAAACACCCCGTATTTATTTTATGTATAACCTTGAAGATAACCTGTGGATAAATTTCTTTTAACATTCAGGCTCCTGTAAATGAACTTTTTATCTTCAAGATTTCCTCTTTTGTTTCTACATCCCTTTTTATAAGGTTAGCAATTTTCTTGTGAGAGTGTAGGATTGTAGAATGATCTCTATTACCAAGACCATCGCCAATCTCTTTTAACGATAGATTTGTTAATTCTCTTGCGAGATAAATAACTATCTGACGGGCATAGACAATACTTTTTAAACGACTATCCCCTTTTATCATCTCTATGGGTATATTATAGAATTCCGAGACTACTTTCATTATACCTTCCTGGGTAAGACGCTTGTCTTTTTCTTTAATAATATCGCTAAGAACCCCCTTTGCTGAATCTATATCAATATCTGTTTTATAAATAGAGGCATGAGCTAACAACTTAATTAAACATCCCTCTAATTCCCTTATGTTAGATTGTATATTTAAAGCTATAAATTTAAGTATCTCATCGTCTATCCCGATATCGTCTTCTTGTGTCTTTGCCCTGAGGATTGCAAGACGAGTTTCAAAGTCAGGAGGTTGGAGGTCTACCATTAAACCCCAGTGGAACCTTGAAATTAATCTCTCTTCAAGGTCTGGAATATCCTTAGGGGGTCTGTCCGATGTTATAACAATTTGTTTTTTTGCTTCAAAAAGCGCATTGAATGTATGAAAGAATTCTTCCTGGAGTCTCTCTTTTCGTGCTAAAAAATGGATATCATCTATAAGAAGTAAGTCTATCTCGCGGTATTTTTTTTTGAACTCTACTGTAGAATGTTCTTGAATGGATTTAATCATCTCGTTTAAAAATTCTTCTGATTGGGTATAAAGAATATGGAGATTTGGGTACTGACTGTAAACTTTATTACCTGTTGCCTGGAGTAGGTGTGTTTTGCCGAGTCCCACGCCGCCATAAATAAAGAGCGGGTTATATGCACGTCCTGGAGCATTTGCAACTGCTGTAGCGGCTGCGTAGGCAAATTTATTGTTATCTCCTACTACAAAGGAATTAAAAGTATATCTTTCATAGAGAAATGTTTTTCTTTTATCGTGCACCCTAATTGTATTCTTTATAGGCTCTGGTTTACCTATTGTTCCTTTTTCTTTTACAAGGAAATGGATATTAAAATTTTTATTCGTTGCCTCTTTTATAGCTGCTTTAAGGTGATTTATAAAATGTTCACTTATCCAGTTTTCAGTAAACGTGTTTGGAACTGTGAAATAAACGTCTTCATCTTCCACTGCCTCTACCTCCATATTGGCAAACCAAGCTTTATAAGCAGATTCGTTGATTTCTTTTTGTAGTATTTCTTTTATTAAATCCCAATCAAAATAAACCATCGTCTTTTTTCTCTTACAGTTAATTATTTATCGAATATTGGTTCTATGTCAAGAGGGATATTCATTAATAAAACCCTCTTTTTTATCTATAGCCTTGACATATAGTATATTTATTGATATTTTTAAAATAGTTAAAGATGGAGAAAAATAATAACCTTAGAGATAATATCAGTGAACTAAGGGATATGTCCAGAAGCACATATTCTTCATTAAAAAATATCTCTAATAAACAGATAAAATGTGCTGATGAACTGGAGAGGGTAAGAAACGACTTAAAGAATCTCTACGCTGCTATGTCGGTTATTACTGAAGCTTCAGATTCTTTTAGCTCAACTATTAGAAAAAGTGACGAATTGCTCTCCCTTGGCCTTAGTTTTTCTAATGAAATTTTAGAAAAAATCAGAGTCTTTTTTCAAATTACAGACAACTTAAGCCAGAGGCTCGATAGATTAACGGGAAAGAGAGAAGAAATTAATTCTATTGTCAAAAAACTCCTTGAGCTCAACCAGGCATCTTCCAATACCGCAAGGAATGCCGAGATTAAATCTTATCAGGCAGGAAGTTCAGGCAGGGGTTTTGAGGTTGTGGCTGGAGAGCTTGGAAATCTTACAGGACAATCCCTGAAGATGGTAGATGCAATGGTAGAATCCCTTGAAATACTGGGAGAAGAGTCGAAGAAAATAGTGGATAATTTTAAGACCATAGAGGATACTCTTTCCAGTTTTGAGGAATTTAAGGAGCAACTGGAGTTCAGTTCTAATGATTTAAAGGGTAAAAATTCTCTTATAATAGAGACAATAGACCAATTCATTGAACTACTCGAAAGGATAAATACAAAAAGACAGAACATAGATGTTATTGCCAACTCCTTGCTATCACTGTCCAGAAATTTTATATTGAAGGCTGGGAAGATTAATCTTATGCAAGACCAGAAAGATTCTATTGGTGAGATTATTGAGCATCACTCCAATCTACATCAGGACTTGAGAGACTTCAGCTCTCCTGATATTATAAGGAATATCCCTCAATTGGATTCAACTCTGAATGTCATGTTTAGCTTGAGTGAAGATAGCCTTGCTGATTTAGAGAATTTAAAGGAAGGGCAAATTACAGAAAGTTTAGACCTAAGTGAATTACAGGATATACAAGAAATGCTGGCTAAGGTTGGGGAAGGTATGAAGAAGATAGAAGAAATTATTCCCTCAACATTAGAAAAAGCAAGGCAGTCGATAGATAGCATTAACAAAATAAAATCCTTCATAGATAAAGAGATAGAGGAAATAAAAGAGGTGGGGAAGATTCAGGAGAGTCTTAACATGGTTTCGGTTAGGCTTGGTAGGTTGGCAGAAGAGATAGACGACCTCTGTGATAGGGCAAGGGTAGTCTCGCTGTATGGGAAAATAGAAGCATCAAGAATATCCGGTGATTTAAGTGGACTCGATGCGATAGTAGGAGAGATGCAATCTCTTTCAAATGATTATTCGGAGATAGCAAAAGGATTATGGGACTTTTTTAATCCTGTTAGGGAAGAAATAGAAAAGTTGGACATGATGGTGCAAAAATTGATGGAAATAATTAATCGTCTCAGAGATATGGTTTTTGAATGTGAAAATGCATTTGAGGGGAATGAAGAGCAGATAAAATATCTCACAGAAATAGTAACGAGCATTAAGCCATCTATTAACAAGCAAAAGGATATTGTGGCAGGAATAACCGATTCATTTGAATTGATAACTGTTGCAGGGAATAAGAATATTGAAGTAATAAGGGATATCGAAGAAAGAATGGCTAAAGAAAAGAAGATTGGGGACAATATTATGATGGGCGCCTGGAGAGATATTCAGTCCCCTAACATACTTAGCAAGGATAAAGGCAAGGAACTAAGAGTGTATCTTCCAAGGGAACCTTTGAACCTTGACCCTGTAAAGATTGGAGATGCTGATTCCAATAAAGTGGCATCCTCCATACATCGTGGTCTCTTTAATTTCAGTTTCAGAGCAGAGGTATATCCATTAATCGTTTCGGATTGGGAATTATCTGAAGATGCCTTAGAGTGGCGTTTTACAATCAGGAATGATGTGGTGACTCATAACGGTGAGAAGATTGACGCCGAGGATATTAAATACTCCCTTGAAAGGATAAAAGAAGGCCCAAAAAAATTCATTTTCGATCCAATTGATAGTATAAGAGTAGGTAGTCCTCATACAATAATAATCAGACTAAAAACCCCGTTTATGCCCTTGATTTCGAATCTCGCAACGACTGCGGGGTCTATCATATCGAAAAGTTATAAAGAAGACACCAATAGGATACCTAAAGGTATAGGTCCCTTCAAATTTGTTGAGTGGGAAAAAGGAAGTCACATAACTCTTGAGGCCCATACAGATTATGTGCTCGGACCACCCTATCCCTCCCGACTAATCTACAAAAAGGCTGATAGTGGCCTTATAGCTTTTAAGGAGAATCTTGTTGATGTGACTGAGGTTTCTTCGGAAGATGTCCCAAAAATAAGAGAGGATCCAGACCTTCTGGATAAACTCATCGCTTCCGATTATCTTAATGTTAACTATATGGGGTTCAATTTTAACAGAACTGATTTACCATTTAGCGATAGAAGGGTAAGGCAGGCTCTTAATTATGCTGTTAATAAAGAGGTGTTTATAAAGGAGACTGCTTCGGGGTTGGGTACAGTGTCTCGAGGAGTTTTTCCCCCGAGTCTTTCTGTGTATAATCCCAATCTTAGAGGTTATGGATATAATCCCCACACCGCAAGGGACCTCTTGAAAGAAGCCGGTTATCAAAATGGGCTACCAGATGTATATAAGTTAACTATACAAGATTCCCCAATTAACCTTAAGAGAGCGGAGTTTCTTAAAAAGTCATTTGCAAACATAGGGGTCCAAATAGAAATAGAGGAATATCCCTGGGGTGAATTTCTAAAGAAAGCACATAACGGAGAGACCCAGCTTTTCTTGCTTGGATGGGGTGCCGACACAGGGGATCCAAACAATTTTCTCTTTCCCCTCTTTCACTCGTCTTCAAAAGGAGCAAGTGGGAACTCGACCTTCTATTCTAACAAAGAGGTTGATTCTCTTATAGAAGGAGGGCTTAGAGAGATAAATCCTGTCAAGAGAGAGGAAATCTACAGGAAGACAGAGCGTGTGATAGTGGAGGATGCGCCCTTTGTGTTTCTCCTTCATTACACTAGCTTTACACTCGTTCGACCAGGAGTATACGGATTTAAACCTGACCCATTGAATCATCCACATTTTGAATGGATGGGGGTAGAATAAATTGGAAATATTAAGCTTTACAATTGACGATAAGCTCTTTGGTGTGAATCTTTCGAAGGTAAAAGAAATAGTTGAGGGGGTAAGAATTACTCCCGTCCCATTAACTCCCGAATATATTGAAGGGGTTATGAACCTTCGTGGTGATACTGTCTCAATCTTTGACCTTAAAAAGAAAGTAGGTTTTAAGGGGAGAGCAACATCTCCTGACATTATTCTCTGCAATATAAAAGATTCATTAGTAGGCCTTAGACCGGATAGAATTCTAACTATTCATGAGTTTTTACCCGATGCGTTGAAAGATGTGCCTTCCAGCCTTGAGGAGAAGATAGAGTCTAAGTATATAAAAGGGATTGTTCAAATTGAAGAGGATAAATATATAATAATTGATGTAGATGAGTTAATTTGATGTAAGGAGGTTTTATGGGTGCAAGAGTTTTAATAGTAGATGATGCAATATTTATGAGGAAAATGTTAGGGGATATTTTAAAAAAAGGTGGTTACGAAATCTGTTCTGAAGCTGAGAATGGAGCCATGTCTGTAGAGAAGTATTTAGAACATAAGCCTGACCTTGTAACCATGGATATCATAATGCCTGATATGAGCGGAATTGATGCCGTAAAAGAAATAATGGAAAAAGATAGAGATGCAAAGATCGTAATGGTTAGTGCGATGGGACACCAGAGTCTGGTAGTCGAGGCAATTCAAGCGGGTGCAAAAGATTATGTGGTGAAGCCATTCCAACCCTCACGGGTGCTTGAGGCGGTTCAAAGGGTCTTAAAATTATAATGAATGGAGATAGAAGTCAATATATAAAGCTCTTCAAAGAAGAAGCAGGGGAATATCTGGATCGCCTGGAAGAGATAGTAGTAAAAATGGAGAAAGATCCCACGAACGATGAAATTATTACTGAAGCCTTTAGAATATTCCATACTCTAAAAGGTATGGCAGCTTCATTAGGGTATAAAGAGATTGAGAGTATTTCCCATGATCTTGAGGAACGTCTTGAGGAGATAAAAAAATACGGTAAAGGAGTGGATAAGAGGATAATTGACAGAATGTTTGAAGAGATAGATAGATTAGAATACCTGGTAGGTAAGATCGGAGAAGAGGATAGAGAAGGTTTAGGGAAAAGAATACAACAGGGGAATCTACTCTTTATAAAGATAACACTCAAAAAAGATATAGAATTACCTGGCGCCAGAGCAGCGGTAATAATTAAAAGAATAGAGGAAAGGGAAGAAATTGAGGAGATAAAGCCTTCCTTTGAGGAAATCAAAGCTGGAGAAATGGGGGATACATTCTGGGTCAGGTGTGCTGACGCGGAAGGGGTCAGGGAAATGCTATCAACTATGGATGGGATAGAAGAGATCAGAATCGAAGGAGAAGAAAAAGAGAAAAGGGTTTCTAAGGGCGGAGTTGGTGGTATTCGTGTCAATGTAGAGCTTTTGGATTATCTGCAGAATGTGGTTGGAGAATTAGTTGTTTCTTCATCGCAATTGTCGGTTTTATTAAAGGATATAGAGGAGGAGCAAAATAAAAGAATTCTAGAAGCACACAATAGCTCTTTAAAAGAGTTGCAGAATATTGTTACAAGGATAAGATTAGTTCCTCTTTCTTTAATTTTTAATAAATTTCCTCGTTACGTAAGAGATTTGAGTAAAGAACTTGGTAGAGAAGTATCCCTTGATATTTATGGTTCTGATATAGAGGTCGACCGTTCCCTTCTTGAAGGTATCAGTGATCCATTAATACATCTAATACGAAATGCTGTTAGTCACGGTATTGAACCCCCTTTAGTGCGAGAAAATGCGGGTAAAGTCGCTACGGGGAGGATAACAGTCTCTGCAAAGAGGGCTAAAGGAGATATCCTAATAGAAATAAGTGATGATGGTAAAGGTATAGATGAAAAGGAGGTGCTCTTAACTGCGCTTGAGAAAGGCTGGGTGAGAGAGGGGGAGGTAGATACTCTTACAAAAAAGGAGCTGCTGAGACTTCTTTTCCTTCCCGGCTTTACAACTCTTAATACGGTAAGCGAAGTTTCCGGTCGTGGGGTTGGTCTTGATGTAGTGAATGATATTGTGAGATCAGTGGGTGGTAGCGTAAATATTAAAACAGAGAAAAATAAGGGAACAACCATCTCAATGAAAATGCCTCTTTCAATGTCCATTATAAGGGTTTATCTCATTGAATCAAAAGGGCAACTTTTTGCACTTCCAATGACGTTTGTTGATGAGACTATAATGATTCCCGAGGTGACAATCTCTCAACTAATGGGTAAGGAGATCATGTTACTCCGAAGGGAAATCTTACCGGTTTACCGTTTTTCTGATATTATGAAAGACTATTCCAATGATAAAAAGAGTAAGGCCATTCTTCCTTGTGTTATTGTAGAGATAGAGAATGAAAGATTTGCTCTAATAGTTGATAATTTTAAAGGAAGCTCTGACGCTGTTGTTAAACCTTTACCACTTCCACTTAATACAATAAAGGAGTATACAGGAATTACGATAATTGGAGATGGGAAACCCTGTCTGATACTTGATTTGCCAAGCTTCAGATATAGGAGGAGATATGAAAATAAAGGAGCTTAAGGAATTACAATTGGACGGAATAAAGGAGTCTGCTAATATCGGCGGGGGACACGCAGCAACGGCACTGACTCAGATGTTAGGGAAAGAGGTAGGTGTGGAGGTACCAAGGATAGAGGTTATGCCTATCGAAAAGACCCCTGAACTTCTTGGGAGGAACGTTGGTATTACTGTGGCTGCTCTTACCAAGTTCTTTGGAGATGTTACGGGGAGGAATTTGATAGTGATGAGTGATAAAGATGCAAAGACATTAATTCATATATTGTTAAACGAAGAAATAGAGGGGGATAGAGAGATCAGCGAGATGGGGATTTCATCCATTCAAGAGGTAGCCAATATATTGTGCAGTTCGTATCTCAGTGCAATTTCTGAATTTCTTGGTCTAATGCTCCTACCTTCAGTTCCCTTTATTGTTAGAGATGATTTTAGAGCGATTATATCCAGTGCCTATCTGGAGTTCTCGGGAGAAGAAGAATATGTATTCTGTGTTAAGACTATTTTCCATTTCAAGGAACCAAGGAAAGAATTAGATGCCTATCTACTGCTCATACCTGATACTGATGGGTTAGCTACCATGTTAAAAGCAATGGATCTTTTATAAATTGGAAATATCTAATCAGGAAAAGAATATTTTAAAACTTTTTGCCCAAAAAATAGACCCTGATGATCCAGGGGCTCATAATAATCTTGCTATTGTTTACTATAACAAGAGTTTGATAAAGGATGCAGTTGAGGAGTTGAAAAGAGCTCTTGAGATAGAGCCCCATTTTACACTTGCAAAGAATAATCTTGATTATATATACAGGACAACAGGGTATTACGATGAAGATGTTGAAAGATTGAAAAAGGAGGTAGCGAAGGCGCCAAATGGTGCAGAAGCAAGATTGAAATTAGCCAGAGCATATAAGAGTACTGGAGATTACTATGATGCACTAAAACATTATAATAAGTATCTCCGGCACAATCCCACTGATAAGGATGCACTAATAGAGATGGGTATTTCCTGTAAGTCCATAGGTTTTTATGAACCTGCCATTGAAGCCTTTAAGAAAGCTATACGTATACGCGGTGACTTAAGTTCGGCCCATAAGTATTTAGGGGAGGTTTATTATAATCTGGGTGTTTTCCCCCACGCAATAAATGAATTAAAGAAAGCCATCAAACTTGACCCTAAAGATGCAGAGACCTATTATTTGCTTTCCTTTGCATATGGCGAGGAGGGCAGATTTGATAAAGCAAAGGAGGCGGCGAATAAGGCGGTCCAGTTGAATCCAAGATACGGGAAGACAGAACCGAATCTTGGATTAGGAATATACAGGCAGAAGGGATACGAAGATTTTCTTTCGATTTCGAAGAGTATGGTGAAAGACCAACCGTTCTTCGGTTATTATGTAATAGGGCTCACCTATAAGAACAAAGGAATGTTTGAAGAAGCGCTCAGGGAACTGCGAAGAGCAAAGGAGGTAGACCCCGGCAATCCACTCATAAAGGAACAGATAGGAGAAGTACTTTTATTTCTGGGCAAGAATGAAGATGCTATTTCAGTATACTCTGAAGCCCTTAAGGATAATCCTGACTCGCCGAAAGTAGCTAATAATCTAGGCATTGCCTGTCACAGGCTTGGGAGACTTACTGAGGCAGTATCATGGTATGAGCGAGCTATTTCCGAAGACAGGAATTATGCAGTTTCCTGGAATAATCTTGGAGTGGTGAGTTATCATTTAAGAAACCCAGGAAAGGCTTTTGAGTGTTTTAAGAAGGCAAATAAACTCAATCCAGATTATCCCGACCCCTATCTGAATATTGGTTTGATTCATATGAGCAGGGGAGATTTTGATAAGGCAGAGAGGTTATTTAAGAAAGTGATACAGTTAAAAGAGGAATACCCATTGCCGTACAATTATCTTGGTTCTGTTTATTTGAGTACTGAGAGATTTGAATCAGCCATTCATCAATTTCAACAGGCAGTAGATAGGGATGATGGTTTTGCAGAGGCATATTATAATCTCGGTTTCGCTTTTTCTCGTATTGGTAAGTATGATAGGGCATTGGAAGCAACAAAAAAGGCAATGGAGATAAATCCTTTTTATACCAGCAATAGATTTAAGTTGGGATTGGATATCTATTCTGATAGGCTGGATCTTCTGGTTGCCAGAGAATTAACTGAGGAAATGGAAATGGGAGGTGTGGTTGGTGAAGAAGCAGGAGAAGAAGAAATATTTGAGAATCTATTTGGAGCGATAGAGGAGAAGATTTTAACCTTCGATGTGGAAGAGAACATTGAGAAAGCAGAACATCTCTTTGCGGAAAATAAACTTGATGAAGCACTAAAGGTTTTAAATGAAGTGAGGCAGCATGAACCAGAGAATTCCCGAGTACTAATACTTCTTGGTAAGATATATAAGGATAAAGGACTATTGGGTGAAGTAAAGGACGTACTTTTCGCATTAATACCCGATAATGAGGAAGCCGTTAGGATTTTAGCTTCAGTTTATGTGCAAAATGGTGAATGGGGGCAGGCTAATGCTATGGCCAAAATCTTAAGGGATAGGAACGTTAAAGACCCCTTCCCTTATTTTGTTTCAGCTCGTTATTCTAAACATAAAAAGGAATATGGAAAGGCTATTCGGATATTAAAGGGCTTTCCAGATTGGAAAAACAATGCAGATATCCTGCGGGAGATTGGCTCTCTCTATCTACCCTTAAGAAATAGAGTGAAGGTCTTAGCGTATATTAAGAGGAGTCTCTCTATCTCTCCTTCCGGAGATGCTTATTTATTACTTGCAAAATTAAAAATTGGAAAGAAGAATTTTAAAGAAGCCGAGAGTATTTTACTTAAAGCCAGGAAATTAGATACAACAAATAAGGATGTCCTGAGGTTGTTAATCAAAACGCGTTTAAAACTAAAAGATTATAAAGGGGCCATTAAGGCAGCTAATGATTCAAAGGGGGTAATCAAGGCGGATAGTGATATTGCCCTATGGATGGGGAAGGCATATTGCATGACTGGAAAGATAGGGAAAGCAGTGGAGAGCCTGAAGCAGGCGATAAGTTTTAACGGGGAGAATATTAAAGCGTATAATTCTCTTGCTTCTATTTATTTCAGGGCGGGCAAATATAAGAAAGCGGAGAATCTCTGGGAAACTATAATTAAGAAAGCAGGAGACAGTGAAGTGTCGCTTCAGGCAAGTGAGGCTCTCGAAAGTCTCCTTAGGCTTCGCAAACTTACTGGAGAGATATAATGCCAATTGAGGCTCCCATTTCGGAATTGGGACTTTTTGAATTATTCCAGTTGATATCGCTCACTGATAAACGAGGCACACTTAGCTTAACTGATTATGAAAGTAAGAAGAATTATACTATTTATTTTAAGGATGGGAAACTCGCTTATATTGATCTGGCAGATAGGTTAAAGGAGGAGATGCAGAGACGTGACTTAGTAGGCAGGGAGGAAATTTCGTCCCTGAAAGGCGAGGGGTTTATAGATTACATCATAGAGAAACAGGTAATGACAGGGAATACCTTTAAAGTGTTATTTAAAAAGATTGTTGAAGAGGTAATCTATCCCCTTTTCCTGATTAAATCGGGATATTTTAGTTTTGAGGAGAGTGATTTTTCTGTTCCTGATTCCCTAGAATTAGAAATGAAGATAGAGAACATAATCCTGGAAGCTGCGAGGAGGATGGACGAAATGTCGAAGATGGAGGAAGTAATCCCTTCTCGCGATATACTTCTTGAAGTTTCTTCTGAGATTATAGAGATGGAGCAGATAAATCTTGATAGAATGGAATGGAGGATTCTTTCTCTAATAGACGGGAAGCGGACTATAACCGATCTTATTGCGGAGATTGGGGATGAATTTGCTGTTCTGAAATCCCTCTATGGGATGATTATGACGGGAATTATTACGGAGAAAAGGATAGCAGTGGATGATATTTTAAGGGAAGCCAGGAAGGAAGAGGATGAGGTTGAAATGAAGTTGAAGGAACTTAATGGGGTTTGGAACAGAAGAGAGTATGAGAAGGGTATCCAGATCCTTTCCGAATTAAAGAGCAGGTATTCAGATGACCCGAGGATTATTTATGAGTTGGGTTATTATTATCTGGCTTCAGGGAAATTTATGGAGGCAATTTCCGAATGGAATTCGTGTCTCCTTTTAAGTAAAGAGGAAAAACGAAAGAAAGAAATAAAGGAAAACCTCGATCTGGTTACGGAGTTGCAAAAAAAGATATTTAATCGGGAGGTGTCCAGATGACTCAGGATGGACTTCAAAGCGATGCAAGTTCGTTAGATGTCCTTATATCCCTTGCTGATCTCTATGTCCAAAATGGTTTAATTGAGGAAGCAAAGGGACTTCTCGAAACAGCAATAGAACAAAATAGGAATATAGCTGAACCTTATTTTAGTCTCGGGAAGATTTACTCAGAGGAAGGCAATAGAGAGAAGGCAGTTCTTTTGTTGCGAGAAGCAGAGAAGATAGATCCGAAGAATCAAAACATAAAGGAGTTACTCAGTTCTATAGGGGAGGAAGAAGGATTAGAGAAAGCAGTGGAAGAGATCCCCTTAAAAGGTGTCCTGAGAAGGGAGCTGGATAAGATATTAAAAATAGAAGGTGTCACGGGCGTTATACTCGTTGATGAAATTGGTTCACCAATACAGGCAGAACTCGATTTGCCTCTTGATGATGATTCTACGGGGGCAATAATCACTACAGTCTATAATAGAATAGATGGGACGACAAAGAACATAGGTCTTGGGGTTTTGAAGGTAGTGTTCTTTGAATTACCTGGTGGGAACATATTTGTTTTTGGAACAGTTTCGTTGAGACTCATAGTGCTCGCCAGACGGGATATCCACTTTGCCAGCGTAGAAGGCAGGATAAGAGAGGTGTTTGAAAGAACCAAAAGTATTCTGGAGGTCGATTAATGAAGGAGGTAATGAGAGATTTAATTTCACCTACGGGAGTGTTGGGTTGTTTTGTCATAGATAAAGAAGGGGAGATTGTGGATTACCTGTGCAAAAAAAGCATTAATGAAACCCTGGTTTCAGCTCTTATTGCCGAAGTAACAAATGAGATAGCGAATCAGATGCAAATTACTGCTGAATTTTCTATATTTTCAATGGCAGAGAATGGAAATATTTTTATGATAGCCAGAGAAGAGTTTATTCTAACTGTTATCACAGCCCCTGGGGTTGATACCGGTAAGGTAAGATTAAAGCTTCGTCGTGGGGCAAGATTGATAGCTGAACTATTATAGGTGACAAATTATATTATCCTATCCGCAGAAATACAGAGAAGGATAGAGCATTCCCTCAAGCGATTTCTTGCCCTGACAAATGCTGAACATGCTGTGTTTGCTGCTAAAAGTGGTGAAATTCTGGAGCATCGTGGCGTAAATTTTGGGGGGAGAATAATTTCAATTACAGCTTTGCTTACCGGAGTCTTTAATGTTACCCAGGAGTTAGCAAAACTCATTGACGAATGTGAGTTTGAGCAGTTCTTTCTTAAAGGGCGGGAATGGAAATTATTCTATAAAAAGATTACCCCTCTTTTTATCCTTATAGTTTTATTTAAGGAAAGCTCGCTTCTTGGTACGGTAAGGATATCGGCTGAGAAGTTTGCCAATGATTTAAAGAAGATATTTGCAGAGGAAAACGAAAAGAGGCAGAGAATGAATATCCAGAGTGGGGATGGCAAGGAAGAAGAGGCGCTCTTCGATAAATTGTTTAAGTAATGAAGAAACGAATAGGACTTTGGGTATCCATTTTTCTTTTTTTTATACTCCTTCATCTACTGTCTGGGGTAATTCATAGTAGAGCAGAAAGCTTCATAGGAAAAAAACTGGTGGGTATGATGCCAGAGGGAAGTAGTATTGGTAACATCGAGTGGGATATTTTATCATCACTAAAAGCAGATTCGGTGGTTGTGGGAGGTTTGGGGGTTTTGTCAGAGGTAAGAGTATTTTATACGCCGCTCGGAGTCCTACGGCGTAGAGTCAAGAATCTTTCCCTGAAGGGAGCCAGACTAAACCTCTCATTTTCTGGCTCTACTAAAGGTAGGGAGAGGAGTATCCCTGGGTTATTCTATATTGAAGATTTCTCTGTTCTGGGGGGGTGCATCCAGTGGGAAGGTCGTGAGTTTTTGTTGAATGGGAAAGGGAGATTTTTCTCTACAGGGGATAAGCTTGTCCTGGATGTTTTCAAAGTTAGCGGGTCAATGGATACCCTTGCTTTTAATATCACTAATGGGCAACTATTTATCGAAAGGCTTGGCTCCTTGATTGATATGAGGGAATTGAGAATAGGACATTCAAAACTGAGATTATCAGGGGATATAGGTAAAAGGATTGAAGGAAAGGGTAAAATATATTTAAGGGATTTAAAGACCTTATTTGATATAGAGGGAGAAGGGTTAGTTGAGGTGGAGTTTGCCTATGATTCGGTCTTGCAGTTTAAAGGAAAGAGTGGATCCACATCCATTGAAGGGTTTAACTTAACGCCACTTGAATTTCAAGGGACTGCAGATTCTATAGTGATAAATGGTCCACTTTTTGCAGGATTTCTAAAAGTCAAGGATAAGATGATTTCAGGTGACTTTAAGTTAAATGGTTTGAATATGAAGGATTTCAGGGAAGGTTTGCCTGAGTCGAAATTAAGCGGAAGGGTTATTTTTACTTATTCTGGAAGCGAGAATTTTAAGGTAAAATCAGCCATTCAAGGGACCATTGAAGGTGCCTATCTTAGAGATTTTAATTTAGATTTTGAGAAGATGGGTGAAAGAGTTATCATTGATGAGTTGGAAGGATATATAAATGGTGGAAGGATATGTTTTAGCGGGGAGTATGGTGCTTTGCTAAAGGGTGATTTGGTGATCTCTGGGGTGGAGATCTCGCCGTTACTTAAATATTTAGGCATTAATGGCAGAGCTTTGACTTATGTCGATTTAAATTTCCAGGATAAAGTATACGGGGTTTTTTCTTTTGATAGTCTTCAATATGGGTCAATCAGTATAGGATTAATAGATGGGAACGTAAATCTCCTCCAGAAGGATGGAAAATTTCTGGGCGAATTGGCCTTCGTTACCCAGGAACTTCTGCTAAAGAAAAATAAGATATTTGAAATAGGGAAAGGTATGGTGAAACTTGCTCGGCAGCATATGGATTTTAGTGGTTTCGTAAAGAGTGGAGAGAAACAGTTGAATTATTCCCTGCGTTATTTTAAAGATAGTCTTAAACTACAAGAACTCAAAATTGCATACCCTGGTGGATGGTTAATGCTGGACTCTCCTTTTTCTGCATTGTTAGATAAGGGTATCCAGATAGAGGAGGCAAAGTTTAAGGGAAACAAGAGCGAAAAAGTTGGCGTATTTTTAGATATTTCTGATGGGGATCTAGCTGGAAGGGTCAAGTTAGATGGCTTTAACCTCCATGTCCTGGAAGCATTTGGACTTATAGACCTACCTGTTTCTGGGGTTGTTGAGGGATTGGTTACCCTTTCGGGAAAAATCAACAAACCTGCGATGTCCTTAGATGGTAATGGCAGGATAAGTTGGAGGGGTATGGGGATAGGTGATTCTTTAAATATTGAACTTGGCTATCGAGATGGCAGTATCTCACTCAATGATATAGTCATATTCGAGGGAAAGAAAGCCTCCAGATTTAATGGGTCAATTGACCTCCTCCGGAACTCTTTATATGTAAAGGCGGATTTTGATAGCGCGGGGAGGTGGATATTCTATCCTCTATACGAGCATATAGATGCAAGGAGAGTAGCGGTTAATGGAGGTGTTAAATTAAAAGGCCCGTTGCTCGCTCCAGAGATTTATGGCGAGGTGGATATACTAAAGGGCAGTCTGTTACTCGTGGGACCGGGAATCGAAATAGAGAATATAGCAGCAAATATAGAATTCGATGGGAGTAGAGCCTTATTAAAGTCCTCTTGTATTTCCATGAGTGAGGGTGTTATTGATGCAAAGGGAGTGATGAACGTCAGGGAAAGGTCTTTTAATGTGAAAGTCAATGTAGATAAAACACCATTGAACTGGCAGTATGTAAATGCTTTAATTGATGCTGACCTAACTGTGAGCAAGAAGGAAGAAAAACTAAGAATTGAGGGTGATGTGGATCTCAACAAGACAACGATTACCATGCCTTTTCAGAAAAAGGGGAATGGAGGCACAAAACCACCTAATCTCTTTTTAAATATCAAGTTTGATGCTTCTCGAGGGAATGTATGGATTCGTAATGATATGGCTGATATGGAATTAAAAGGAGGGGTTGGAGTGTGGTATGATGGGGGGGCACTATTGCTTTCAGGAGATCTTTCAGTAAAACAGGGAAATTTCTATTATTTTTATCGCTCTTTCGATGTAGTTAAAGGGGAATTTGAGTTCAGGAATTCCCCTGAACTTAATCCCAGTATTGATATCAAAGCGAAGACCATTGTCCAGGAGGAAGATACGGTATTTTTAGACGTTTCTGGAACGATGAGAACGCCACAATTTGAACTATACTCAAAGCCTGCACGAGCAACGGCTGATATAATGGCTCTTCTAAATCTAAATCTTTCTTGGGAGGATTTCTCTTCCCTTAAGGCAATAGAGGAATCTGTTACAGAGACTGCGTTCAATTACTGGGTAAGGCAAACATTTACCAAAAGATTCAAAGAGAGATTTGGTATTGATCTGATAGAGATGAGAGGGAGGGGTGGGCACTACGAGATGATATTCGGGCAATATATCACAGAAAAATTGTTCGTTAAAGCAAGGGCCGATATTCTATCCTATGGCATATCTGAGATAGAGGCAGAGTATAGATTCAGGAGATGGGGATCCATTATTGCAGCGAATAATCCAGAGGGAGAAACCAGACTTCTTTTTAAATTTAGATGGCGGTATTAGAGAGCGTCTTCAATTTTCCTCTTGACAAGGGCAGTGATAAGGCTATATTCTATCTGTATGGATGTGAGGCAATCTATCAAATTACTAAGAGGGTGAAGTTGAGTTGTGGTTAAATTGCAAAGAAATTAGGTAAAATTAAAATCTTATAAAAGGGAGGAGGAAGTGGATATTCCGAAAGAATTTCCCAAATGCCAGAAATGCAATTTTGGTGTTCTCATACCACTCTCCGATTATGGGCAGAATGGTGCTTCCATTCCGTTTAAAGCGTGGGTATGCACGAACCCGGATTGTCATTATCATATCCGTATTGACAACGGAGAATTGAGTTACGGCACTGATATTGGTTTAAGCCATAAACAATAGATAAAGTATCCAGGCTGTTAGTTCTAAATAAAGAGGATTGGAGGGTAAACCCTGAGTTTTTACTCAGGGTTTACTTTGATTTGGGGTTGACATGAAGTTGGATATGAAGTAAGTTTAAATCATGCATATTAGGGGAGGAAAATGGTGAGACTTTCCAGGGTACTTTCATATGCTCTTCAGGGAATTATGGCAGAAACGGTTGAGGTGGAGGTAAGTATTTCAAGGGGTCTACCTTCTTTTTCAATAGTAGGTTTGCCTGAAACTGCCGTAAGAGAATCCAAAGAGAGAGTTGAGTCAGCTGTAAAGAACCTAAAATATGATTTTCCTATCAAGAAGATCACAGTCAATCTTGCACCAGCTGATATGAAGAAGGAGGGGACGGCGCTGGATCTTCCTATAGCTCTTGGAATTTTAGCTGCTTCAGGGCAGATAAGTTCTTCTGAATTAAGAGAAACCCTTGTTCTTGGGGAACTTGCGCTTGACGGACGAATCCGAGGAGTGAAGGGGGTTCTACCTGCATCCATCCTTGCCAGGGATAAGAAGATTAAACGTATGTTAGTTCCATGTGTGAATGCTGAAGAAGCCGCAGTGGTTGGTGGAGCTTCAGTGTATTCGGTTGAGTCGCTTGAGGAATGTATCAAGATATTGGAAGATGGCTTTGAGAATCCTTTTACTGTAGATGTTGATCAAATATTCAATATAACCTCAAAATTTGGAATAGACTTTTCGGATGTTAAAGGGCAAGTAGGTGCCAAGAGAGCATTAGAGATAGCTGTAGCCGGAGGACATAATGTCCTTATGATTGGACCTCCAGGTTCTGGTAAAACTATGCTTGCCAAACGCATACCTACGATACTCCCTAAAATGAATATAGACGAGGCTGTTGAATCTACAAGGATACATTCTGTTATTGGCGCGCTTCCGCCGACAATGCCGTTAATATCAAAAAGGCCTTTCAGGGCTCCTCATCATACAATTTCTTATGCCGGACTTATAGGTGGTGGAACGTATCCGCAGCCAGGAGAAGTGAGTCTTTCGCACAATGGAGTACTGTTTTTAGACGAATTGCCGGAATTCAAAAGGAGTGTTTTGGAGGTTTTAAGACAGCCCCTTGAGGATGGGGTCGTTACTATTTCAAGGGCAAAGAGCACTATAACCTATCCTGCGCGCTTTATGCTTATTGCAGCTATGAATCCTTGTCCCTGTGGATATTTCGGGGATCAATACAGACAGTGCACCTGTACTCCTTCTAAAATAGATCATTACCGCTTTAAAATATCCGGTCCACTGCTTGATCGTATTGATATGCATATAACCGTACCAAGGGTAAGGTATGACGACATAATCAATATAGAGCCGGGAGAGGACTCAAATACAATTCGAAGGAGGGTTAACAAAGCCAGGGAAATACAGGAGGAAAGATATAGAGATGTTGGCATCTTCTTTAATGCACACCTGGATTCCCCAAAAATACGCAAATATTGTTCGATTGGCAGAGAAAGTAGAGAGCTGCTCAATACAGCTATGGATAAATTTGGGTTTTCCGCAAGGGCTTTTGACAGAATTTTAAAGATGGCAAGGACGATAGCTGATTTAGAAGGGGAAAATAGTATAAAATCTTCATATATAGCAGAAGCAATACAATATAGAACCCTGGATAGAAAATTATGGTTGACGAGATAAAAAGACCCGAGGCATCATGATTTTTCTCTTAATGCTATTCTCGCAGTACCAATTTGGGCAGAATAAAATTCAATACAGACAATTTGACTGGTTAATAAATGAGACCGAACATTTTGAGATATACTATTATAAATCCGAAGAGGTTCTAATTCCTTTTGCTGAAGATGTTCTGGAAGAGGCTTACAATAGGCTTAAGAATAGGTTGGGCTATAAAGAAAGAAAGAATGATAGGAAAATTCCCGTATTGATATATAAATCACATCCTGATTTTGAAGGTACTAATGTTATAATGGGTAGAATCCCTGAGTCCGTGGGGGGTTTTACAGAAATATTTAAAAAGAGAATTGTTGTGCCTTTTAACGGTTCTTATTCTGATTTCAGGCACGTCCTTTTTCACGAATTGGTTCATGTATTTCAGTATCGCATCCTCTACGGTAGTGGGGTGGTGGCGCTCCAGAGAGCAGCAACCATTCAGGTGCCCTTGTGGTTTATTGAGGGAATGGCAGAATACGAATCCCTGGGTTGGGATGAGAGTGCAGAATCTTACATTCGAGATGCAATACTCAATGATAGAATATATCCTATTTCTATATTGAACTTTGCAGGAGGCTATCCTGTTTATAAGGAAGGTCAATCTATTCTCTACTTTATCAAGGAGCGGTATGGAGGAGAAAAGATAGGTGAATTACTTAACAAGATAAAAGTTACCAATACCTTATCTGGTGCAATAAAACAAGTGCTTGGTATAGATGAAGAGAAATTGAACGAGGAATGGATGAAGAGCCTGAAGAAGAAATACTGGCCGCTTGTAAATAAGAAAGGGGATGTGGAGGATATAGCAATACCTATTGTTACCCATAAGAAGTCAAAAAACATTTATAACTACGCTCCGTCTATCTCTCCAACAGGTGAGGAAATAATCTACTATACTGACAGAGAGGAAGAGGTAGAGATCCGTATTGTTTCTGCTTTAAATGGAGAAGATTTGGGACTTCTCATAAAAGGAGGTCGGAGCCCAAAATTTGAGTCCTTGCATCTTATGGATGGACATCTTGATTTTTCACCGGACGGGCGATTTATAGCTTTCCCTGCAATGGAAAGAGGGAAAGATGTTCTCTATACCTATGATATGAGGCAGAGAACTGTGAAGGAAAGGATTGAACTTTCACTTGATGGAATCCGTTGGCCCGAGTGGTCCCCGGATGGTTCGATGCTAACCTTTATGGGATTAAAGAATGGAGCTTCTGATATTTATGTTTATGATTTGCGAGATGGTTCTCTTCGGAATATAACCCATGATAGATATTCGGATGCAGAGCCTTCCTGGAAGGGAGATTCCCTTGTTTTTATTAGTGATCGCCCAGGCTTAGAAGAGTGGGATTATTCCCAGAATAAGCTTTATATAACGGACCTGGAGGGTAATGTAAGAGAGTACCTTGCATTCGGGCAGAAGATCATCAGTCCTTTAGTATACAATTCTAACGTGTATTTCATCTCTTATCGGGATGGGGGGAAAAACCTATATATATATAAACCCGATTCAGGATTGGTAAGACAGCTTACGGACCTTATAGGATCATTGGAATCGTTTTCCATCGCTCCCACAGGTAAGTTTGCAATCTCTGTATATTCCAATGTTGGTTGGGATATATTCCTCATAGATTCTATAGGGGAATTAAAGGGGAAGGAGCCCAATCCTCCAGAGGAATCCTACTCTGAATATATAGATGTTTCTTTAGAAGAGATGAATGAGGAGAGAAAAGCACCCTTGAATTTTGGAATAGATTATGCGGCGACAACCATAGGTTATTACTCTGATTATGGTTTATATGGCTATATTGAATTAGGCATGAGCGATATGCTGGGCAACCATCGATTGTATGTTCTGTTCAATAATACTGACCTTACAAGAAGTGATTTTTACATCCAGTATTTTTATCTCAAGCATAAATTAGACTATTCATTGTATCTTGTGAAACAGGCAGACTATTTTCTTTATGGAGATAATATTATTAGAGGGGATATCTGGAATTTTGGGGGAGAGATATGGTATCCCTTTAATTGTTTCAATAGATTAGAATTGGGACTCTCGGGGTGCCGACTCGGAGAGGAAATCTGGGAATTTATTCCAGATGATGGGTGGACACCTGTTGAGACAGATGTTTCTTACGGGACCTTTGGTTCTATTTCCCTTATTAGAGATAATACTCTATGGGGATATACTGCACCGATCAAAGGTTTCAGGGGGCGTATAAGCTTTAGGAAGAATTTAATCCAGGGAGAAAATTTCTGGGATGTTGAGGATATCAGGTTGGATTTCAGAAAGTACTGGTATCTTTCACAAGATTGGCATTTTGCTATGCGTTTATATCTGCTTCACAGTTGGGGCGAGGATAAGAGGAAATTTTCTACTATAGGTTTAGGCGGAGGCCGTTCCCTTCGAGGATATCCTTATGACTACGTCACAGGTACAACTGCTGGATTCTTCAATGTGGAGTTCAGACTCCCTCTCATAAAGAAATTAGAGCTGGGTTTCCCTCCAATAGGTATAGGTAGAGTTGAAGGTGCGTTTTTCATGGATGTTGGGGGGGCTACGTATAATTATAAAGATTTTAGATTCTTTGAAACGGTTAACTCCTGGCCGAAATTGGTAGATCCTATTATGTCCTTCGGGTTAGAAATGCGTTTTAATTTAGGGATTACAATGTTTAACTTTGATATCTCAAAAAGAACCGATCTGAAAAGTCTTTTCGAAGGAACTTTTTACGACTTCTATCTTGGATTCCCATTTTAGTATTTTTGGATACAAATTTCGACTCAATAAATCAACGATTTAACTTTACTACTCTGCGTTCACCTGCGTCTAAATTTAAATTTCTCGCCAAGCCCGCAAAGGGAGCAAAGCTCGCAAAGAAATAATGCCTTGTAAAGAAGATTGTAGGCACGAATTCATTCGTGCAATTGTAGGGGCGACTCGGTGAGTCGCCCAAACCTTAATTTCTGGGAGGTGTATGTTATTAACATAAAAACAATTCTTCTCTGTGTCCTCTGTGTCTCTGTGGCAAAAATCTCTTTTCTACCTTAACAATATAAGTTTCCTGGTGTTTTTATACTCCTTT